>NZ_DALZMB010000040.1:261-32624 GCF_032007265.1 Paracoccus sp. (in: a-proteobacteria)
CGACGATCCGGCGCGCGCCGAACTTTTCAAGCATACCTTGGCTGATCTTATAGGCGCCTTGGTATTCGCCGACTTCCTCGCCCATCAGATAGACGGTTTCGGTCCGCTCCATCTCTTCGGTCATGGCTTCGCGCAAGGCTTCGCGCACAGTCATGGTTTTCATGGGCGTGCCTTCGGGCCAGTCCGGGGACTGATCGGCGGCAGCAACCACCGGCGCGGCTGCTTGCGCGGGCGCTGAGGCGGCGGCAACCGGGGCAGTGGCCTCGGCAGAAGCTGGCGCAGCGCTTGATGCAGCCGGGGCCGCATCGGCGGATTCGCCCTCTTCGACCATGATGGCGATCGGGGTGTTTACTTTCACGCCCTGTGTACCTTCGGCAATCAGCAGCTTGCCGACGATACCTTCGTCAACCGCTTCGAATTCCATCGTGGCTTTGTCGGTTTCGATCTCGGCGATGATGTCGCCGGATTTCACAGTATCACCCTCTTTGACCAGCCATTTGGCCAGCGTGCCTTCCTCCATGGTCGGCGACAGGGCGGGCATCAGGATCTCAATAGCCATGTGTTCCCTCCCTCAGGCGTGGCTTGGTGTGTCGTCAGCGTAGATATCGGTCCACAGCTCTTCGAGCGGCGGCTCTGGGCTCTCTTTCGAGAATTCCGCAGCCTCGTTGACGATATCTTTGATTTCTTTGTCGATCGCTTTCAGATCGTCCTCGGTGGCATGCTTGCCGGTCAACAGCAGCTCGCGCACGTTCTCGATCGCATCGCGTTCGTCACGGATCTTCTGGACCTCTTCGCGGGTGCGGTATTTCGCCGGGTCGGACATCGAGTGGCCGCGATAGCGATAGGTCATGACCTCAAGGATGTAGGGACCCTTGCCCGCGCGGCAATGTGCGGTTGCCTTTTCGCTGGCGGCTTTCATCGCCAGAACGTCCATGCCATCGACCTGCTCGCCGGGAATGCCGAATGCCGAGCCGCGCCCGAACAGCGAAGGCGACTTGGTCGAGCGTTTCATCGAGGTGCCCATGGCGTATTGGTTGTTCTCGATCACGAAAATGACCGGAAGCGACCACAATTCAGCCATGTTATAGGTCTCGTAGACCTGACCCTGGTTCGCCGCGCCATCGCCGAAATAGGCAAAGGTTACGTTGTCATTGCCAAGGTATTTGTCTGCAAATGCCAGACCCGCACCCAGGGGGACCTGTGCGGCAACAATGCCATGGCCGCCGTAGAAATGCTTTTCGCGGCTGAACATGTGCATCGAGCCGCCTTTGCCTTTCGAATAGCCGCCAATGCGGCCCGTCAGCTCGGCCATGACGCCTTTGGCGTCCATGCCACAGGCCAGCATATGGCCGTGGTCACGATAAGAGGTGATGCGTTTATCGCCTTCCTTGGTCACGGATTCCAATCCGACAACCACCGCTTCCTGACCGATATAGAGGTGGCAGAAACCACCGATCAGGCCCATGCCGTAAAGTTGGCCGGCTTTTTCTTCAAAGCGCCGGATCAACAGCATGTCGCGGTAAAATTTCAGCAGCTCGTCGCGCGAAACGTTCGGTTTGGCTCCTGATGCCGTCACATTCTTTTCAGATGTATCGGCTGATTCAGGCGTCTTTGCCTCATTAGGCTTCCTTGCCATGCGGTCTCCTCCGGTCGGCGTGGGAATAGTTCAGCGTTAAACTATCTCTAGCGCATCCCGAAAGTGGCTGCAATCGCTCCTGTGAAAATCAGCGAATTACCACCTCATCGGCGCGCATCACGCCCAAAACCGCACGTGCGCGCTCGTCCAGAAGGTCGATATCCAGATATTCATCGGACAGCCGTTTGGTCAGATTGGTGATGGAATCGACCTCGGTCTGCAGGCGGTCACGCTCGGCCAGTAATTCTTGGGTTTCCGCCTCAAGCTGGACCCGGCGCAGGATACCCGAAGGGCCCTGAACCGCCGCAAAGGCGAAATAAAGTCCGGCAAGGATCATCAAAAGGAAAAAGACGATGGCACTGATCGACAGTCGTTGCGGCATGGGGGTTCCGGGGCTGCTCGGTTTATGTTTTGCAGACATATTAGCGCGAATGAGCGGATATGGGAATCCACTTGCTGCAAGCGCATGAGTGGGGTCGCTCGCGCGGGGTGGCTTCCATGGTGGCGGCCGAATCGGCCAAACCTTCTGCAAGCGTGGGACCGACGCGGCCGGGTGCAACGGCAACCGCGTTCCGTGGCCCTGGCGGAACAGATGGCCGGGCGTGTCACGGATCGGGCTTAGCCGTGGACGGCAATCGCGTCCCGGCTGTCAAATCCATAGGTGGCGCCCAAAGATCGCTTGCGCCCCCGTTGGTTTTGGCGCGCTATTTCCGTGGTTTGGCGCTTGTTTGTGGTGAAGCGGCTTGGGAACGGTGCTAAGACGGGGCAGGGCCATGGGCCGATACTGCGGGCGGGCATTTGGGCAGGCGCCCGCGACCGAGCGGAAATGGGGCAGGAAATCCCCGCACAGCAAGGGATCTGGTGATGAAATATCGATATAACAGATCCTGCCTGACTGCCTGCATTTCAAGGCAGGGAATGGCCGTTTCGGAGTGGCAACCATGATGGGATTTGTCCGACTTTTATTCGCGGTCTTGCTGATCGAGCTGATCTTTTACGCGCTTTTGTCGGTCTATATCCGCAGTTTGCGCCATGAAGAGCTGGAAAAAGAATGGGATCGCCGCTATCCCGACCGGGCTGGCGACACCCCCGAAAGGCGCATTTTTATTCGAAGGGCCATGATCGGATTTCGCAAGACCCTGCGCGCACGTCTGGTGGGGTTGGTTCTGATCTTGCCGTTGGTCGTGATCGCCGTCATTGTTTTTTACGTGAACTACCACTGAGGAGTCATCCCTTGCGCCATGCTACGACCGTTTTGGGTGTGCTGTTTGGCATCGTGGTCTTTTTGTTCCTCGATTATACGCTGCCCTATAAGCAGACTGTCCGCATCACCAATACCTATAACCGGCTGACGGATATCGGGGCCAATGGCATCTTTTATGCCTCTCCCGACACCGGTACGATCCAGAACGCGGCGGGGCAGCGCGATGTGCGCTATATCGATACCGTCCGTCCGAACGGAAAAGTCTACGTTTACCGCAACGAAGATACCGGTTGGATCTGGCCGCCCTATTTCAAATACGACAGCTCGAACCTGCATTCCGAGGCGACGGATCTGCGCTCGAGCAAGGAAAATCCCCAGTGGGTCAGCGTCACCTCTTACGGATGGCGCATTTCCTGGCTGTCGATCTATCCCAATGCGGTCAAGGTCAAACCCGTCGCCGGCCCGGATGTGCGTCCAACCAACTGGGGTGCGCAAATCTCGCTTTTGGTGATCGGGCTGTTCTTGTTCCTTATCTGGCGGATGTGGAACCAGTTTCGTGAGCGCACGATCGATCCGGCGGTGCGCTCGGTCGATCAGGCGTTTAACCGCGCTGATGCGCGCGCCGATGCCGCGCGCGGGCGCATGTCACGGTGGTGGCAGGGGCTTTGGGGTAAAAACCGCTAAAGGATAGGTTCGATGACGACACGCAATCCCGGAACCGAGTTTCAACCTGACTGGTTTGGCGGGATCGTCATCAACACCCCCGCAACCGAGCGGCGCGCGGCCAGTTTACCCACGCGCCGAAGCCTGAAAAAAGACTGGCAGATCGCATGGCTTTTGAATGCGGTCCGCTGCATCGATTTGACCACACTTTCCGGCGATGACACCCCCGAGCGTGTGGAACGCCTTTGCGCCAAGGCCCGCCAGCCCATCGCACCCGAGCTGCTATCCGCGCTTGATGTATCGGGGCTGACCACGGGCGCGGTTTGCGTCTATCCAACCATGGTGGCTGCCGCCAAACGCGCGCTAATGGGCAGCAAGGTTCCCGTGGCCAGCGTAGCCACCGGCTTTCCCGCAGGGCTGATGCCGCTTGATCTGCGTCTGGCCGAGATCCGCTATGCTGTGGATCAGGGCGCGGATGAAATTGACATCGTCATCTCTCGTGGACTGGCTTTGCGCGGCGAATGGTCGGCGCTTTATGATGAAATCCGGCTTATGCGCGAGGCCTGTGGCCCGGCCCACATGAAGGCGATCCTTGCGACGGGTGAGCTGAAAACCTTTGGCAATGTCGCGCGGGCCAGCCATGTGGCCATGCAGGCGGGGGCCGATTTCATCAAGACCTCGACCGGCAAAGAGCCCGTAAACGCCACTTTGCCAGTCAGTCTGGTGATGTTGCGCGCGATCCGCGATTACCAGGCGCTAACCGGATATGTCGTTGGGTTCAAACCCGCGGGCGGGCTG
The DNA here is from genome assembly GCF_032007265.1 of Paracoccus sp. (in: a-proteobacteria). Taxonomy (GTDB): domain Bacteria; phylum Pseudomonadota; class Alphaproteobacteria; order Rhodobacterales; family Rhodobacteraceae; genus Paracoccus. The sequence continues at coordinate 4,563 of NZ_DALZMB010000040.1, forward strand.
AAGACCGCCAAAGATGCCCTGAACTGGCAGGTGCTGATGCGCGAGGAATTGGGCCGGGATTGGCTGAACCCAGACCTTTTCCGTATCGGCGCCTCGTCGCTTTTGAGCGATATCGAGCGTCAGATTCATCACTCGGTCACCGGGCGCTATGCCGCGTCCCACCGACTTGCCGCAGGTTAAGCCCAATGCCAAATGTGAGCGCGCTTATGGACGATCTGGATTACGGCCCGGCACCCGAGGATGCAAAGCCCGTGCGCGATTGGCTGGCTGAACATCGGCATTTTGGCCATTTCATTGGCGGCCGCTTTACCAAGCCGGGGGCGGGATTTACCACCTTTGATCCGGCAACCGGTTCCCCCTTGGCACAAATTACCCAAGGAAGCGCGCGCGACATCAAGCAGGCGGTCAATGCCGCACGCAAGGCGCAGCCTCTATGGGGGGCGATGGCGGGGCATGACCGCGCCCGTTTCCTCTATGCGATTGCTCGCACCATCCAAAAGCGCGAGCGCTTTTTGGCCGTGCTAGAAACGCTGGACAACGGCAAGCCTATTCGCGAATCCCGCGACATTGATGTGCCGTTGGTCGTGCGACATTTTTACTATCACGCGGGCTGGGCCGAGCTGGCCGAAAGCGAATTTCCCGATCAACGCGCCTTGGGGGTTTGCGGCCAGATTATCCCGTGGAATTTCCCCTTGCTGATGCTGGCATGGAAAGTCGCACCCGCACTTGCCGCCGGAAATACGGTCGTGCTGAAGCCTGCCGAATATACGCCACTGACCGCGCTGGCCTTTGCCGAGATCTGCCAGCATGTCGGGCTGCCGCCGGGGGTGGTGAATATTGTCACAGGAGATGGCGAGACCGGGGCCGCGCTGGTCAATGCTCAGATCGACAAGATCGCATTTACCGGCTCAACCGAGGTCGGCCGCGAGATTGCCCGCGCGCTTGCGGGTCGCAATGAGGTGCGGCTGACGCTGGAACTTGGCGGCAAATCCCCCTTTATCGTCATGGAAGACGCTGATCTTGACGCCGCGGTCGAGGGCGTGGTGGATTCGATTTGGTTCAATCAGGGTCAGGTTTGCTGCGCGGGATCACGTATTCTGGTCGCCCAATCCGTTGCCACGCGCTTCGAGGCGGCATTGCGCCAACGAATGACCAACCTGCGCATGGGCCAACCTTTGGATAAATCGACTGATATCGGTGCGATTGTTCATCCCACCCAAAAAGAGCGCATCCTGAACTTGTGTCAGGCCAGTGTCCGTGCAGGGGCCGAGTTGATCGGCGGCGAGCCGGGCGAGGGCTGCTTTATCGCACCGGGGTATTTACGCGGTGTGGCGCCCAGCAATCCTGCCATGAGCCAGGAAATCTTTGGCCCGATTGCCACCTTGTCGACCTTCCGCACCCCGGATGAGGCGGCGGATCTGGCCAATAATACCGCCTATGGGCTGGCCGCCAGCATTTGGTCCGAAAGCGCAAGCGTTGCCACGGATTTGGCGGCGCGCATCAAGGCGGGGGTGGTTTGGGTCAATTGCGCCAACCTTTTTGATGCGGCCGCCCCCTTTGGTGGGGTGCGCGACAGCGGATATGGTCGCGAAGGTGGCAGGGCAGGAATGGCCGATTATCTGGGGCCGGCCAAGCTGCCAAGCCGCGCCGAACCCGAGCCCGCCCCCCTGATTGCGGTCGGTGAACAGATTGGCACTCACGCTATCGGCGCGAAGGGGGGCTTTGGTGATCTGTCGCCCATTGACCGGACCGCCAAGCTATATATCGGGGGCGCGCAAAAGCGCCCGGACGGGGGGGCAAGCTATGGCGCGCAGGGCGCCCTTATTCCCTTGGGTGGGCGCAAGGACATTCGCAACGCAGTTGAGGCGGCCCATGCCGCGCGCGCCAAATGGATGGGCCTTGGGGCGCATGGACGGGCACAGGTGTTGTATTTCCTGGCCGAAAATCTGGCACTAAGGCGCAGTGAGTTCGCCCATCTGGCCAGTGAAGCGGAAATTGACACCGCCATTCGCCGCTGCTTTTTCTATGCCGGTTTCACGGATAAATTCGAGGGAAGTACCGTTGCGGCAAAGCCCGGGCATCTGGTCCATATCCAGCCCGAGGCGCATGGGGTCATGGGGATCATTGCGCCCAACCAATCCCCGCTTTGCGGCCTCATGTCGTTGATTTTGCCCGCGATCGCGATGGGCAATACGGTGGTTGCGGTCCCGTCTCAGGATTTGCCGCTGGCGGCATTGACGCTTTATCAGGTGCTGGACACTTCGGATCTGCCTGCAGGCGTGGTCAATCTGATCACTGGGCCAAGGGCGGATCTGGCGCTGGCACTTGCCGGCCATGACGATGTGCAGGCGATCTGGTACACGCCCGTCCATGACGCCCAAGCCAATGGTTTGCGCGACGTCAAAACGGCCAGTGCCGAAACCTTGAAGCCGGTTTGGACACCTCAGATCGCCGATTGGACCTCGGCCAAGGCGCAGGGCCGCGCGTTTTTGGACAAGGCGGTCTGGAGCAAAACGATCTGGCTTCCCTATGGTGCTTTGCCTGCAGGGACGGGGTCGGGCAGTTATTGATCGCGGCCGTCACTGAGCCAGCGCAGGCCCGCTTCGGTGGTGGTGCGCGGGTAATATTCCGCGCCGATCCAGCCGCTGTAACCCGATGCCGCCACTTCGTTGAAAAAGCCCAGATAATCGGTTTCGCCCTGACGCGGTTCGTGGCGACCGGGATAGCCTGCGATCTGGATATGACGCGCCAGCGCCGCATGTTTGCGCCAGACCGCAATCGGATCGTCGTGGATCATCTGGGCCTGATAGACGTCAAAGAGCAGGCCCAGATTGGGGGCGTCAACTTCGCCGATGATTTCGGCGGCCTGATCAAAATCGGCCAGAAAGTAGCCGGGCATATCGGTTGGATTGATCGGCTCGATCAGCAAGCTGGCATGAGGGGCGCGATGCGCGGCCCATTTAAGGTTCTCGACAAAGATCTGCCGCGCCTCAGCCCCTTGGGCTTTTCCCGCCATGATATGGATATGGCGCGTCCGCAGCGCCTGGCCAAAGCGCAGCGCGCGATCGAAATCGCTGCGAAACCGCGCCTCGCGGCCAGGTTCGGCTGCAAAACCACGCGGGCCGCCCGACCAGTTCGGCGGCGGCGTGTTCATCAAGATGAATTCCATATCGGCGCTTTGGGCGGCTGCCGACAGCTCCTTGGTGGCCAGATCATAGGGAAACAGGATTTCGACCCCGTCGAAACCGGCTTTTTTGGCGGCCTGAAACCTTTGAGACATCGGCAGTTCGGTGAACAGAAACGTCAAATTGGCCGCGAAACGGGACATGTCAAACTTCCAGAGGGATCAAAATTCCATTCGAGCGCAGGGCCAGCCTGCCCGCGCCATCTGTCTCGCAAATCTCGGCCAGCCGGTAAAAGGTCTTGCGATCGATCAGCGCTTCCAGGCCCGCACGGACGTGAAGATAGGGCCGGGGCACTTCGGCAGTGCCTGCCATGCGAATCAGATTGTCAGGGCCAGCGGCGATTCGTTCGCCGACATTGGTGGTGAAAATCACGCTTTCCCCCTCAAGATCGGCATCCACGGCGACAAAGGGGGCGTCGACCACCCGGATTCCGACTTTTTCAACCGGGGTGACAAGATAAAAGCGATCACCCTCGCGTTTCAGAATGGTCGAGAAAAGCCGCACCATTTCTGCTCGCCCTATGGGTGTTCCGTTGTAAAACCATGTCCCATCGGCGCGAATTTCCATGTCCAGATCCCCGCAAAAGGGCGGGTTCCACAGATGGACCGGCGCAGGACCGCGCTGGGACGCGGATTTCGCTGCTGCCAGCAGCCCATCGGTGCCGCCCGATTGCGGCAGATTATTCACGCGAATGTCAGTCATAGGGGGCATTCCCTGTGGAGCATGATTGGGCCTGTCTCTATGCTGTCCTAGAACAGTTGAAGGGCATTGTCATGGCGGTGGATCAGAATCTGGTTTCCGAAGTCGAAATGCTGACCGAGCGGCTTTCGCGCGCCAAGGTCAGTGTCGAGCAGCGCTTCGTCGGCCAAAAGGCCGTGGTCGAGCAGGTGCTTGCCGCGATCCTGTCGGGGGGGCACGCACTTTTGGTGGGTCAGCCCGGTCTGGGCAAGACCATGCTGGTCGATACTTTGGGCACGGTGCTGGGGCTGGATACGGCGCGCATTCAGTTCACGCCCGATTTGATGCCGGCCGATATTTTGGGCTCGGAAGTGCTGGATGTGCGTCCTGACGGCAGCCGCGCCTTTCGGTTCATCGAGGGGCCGGTTTTCACCAAGTTGCTGATGGCCGATGAGATCAACCGTGCCAGCCCGCGCACGCAATCGGCGCTTTTGCAGGCCATGCAGGAAGGCGAGGTCACGATCAGCGGCGAGCATCGCCCGCTTGGTCGCCCCTTTCACGTCTTGGCAACGCAAAACCCGATCGAGCAAGAGGGCACCTATCCCTTGCCCGAGGCCCAGCTGGACCGCTTCTTGCTTCAGGTCGATGTCGATTATCCCGACCGTGATACCGAACGCGCGATCCTTCTGGCCACGACCGGCGCCGAGCAAGGCCGTGCCCATGCGGTATTTGATGCCGATGGGCTGATCGCGGCACAGGCGTTGATCCGGCGTATGCCCGTGGGCGAAAACGTGCTGAATGCGATCCTTGATCTGGTGCGCGCGGCCCGTCCGGGTGCGCCCGAATCGCCCGCCTGGACCGCCGAGGCCCTTGTCTGGGGGCCGGGTCCGCGTGCGGCTCAGGCGTTGATGATGGTCACCCGCGCCCGTGCCGCGCTCCAGGGCCGTTTCGCCCCGACATTGGATGACGTCGCGGCAATGGCCGCACCGGTATTGCGCCACCGTATCGCCCTGTCCTTTGCCGCCCGTGCGCGCGGTGAATCCGTCGATCAGATCATCACCCGGCTGATCGACGAACGGAGCCGGGCTGCCGCGTGATCCGCTCGGCCCCTCATCTTCGCGCCAAGGCCGATGCTGCTGCGGCGGCCCTTCCCGCACTTATCCTTGCGGCAGAGCGCCTGAGCGCTGCGCTGTCGATTGGCAGTCACGGCATGCGCCGCGCCGGAATGGGCGAGGAATTTTGGCAATATCGTCCGGCCTCGGACAGCGACAGCGCTCGCAGCATCGACTGGCGACGCTCGGCGCGCTCTGACGGGCAGTTCGTGCGTGACCGCGAGGCGCAGATCGCGCAATCGGCGGCGATCTGGCTTTCGGCGGGGCGGGGCATGGATTACACCGGGGCGCCGGACCGCCCCAGCAAAAGGGCCAGAGGCGAGATCTTGTCCTTGGCGCTGGCAATGGCGTTGTTGCGCGGTGGCGAAAAGGTCGGGCTTTTGGGGCAGGTGCCTCGGGCGGGCAGGGTGCAGGCGGATCGCTTGGCCGAGGCACTGCTTGCCCCAGCCGCTGAACCGCCGGGCGACGATCAGTTTCCGCCCGCTCAGGCCATCCGGCCGGGACAGCGGATCATTTTGATCGGTGATTTTCTGGGCGAATTGGAACCCGTGCTGACCTTTTTGCAGCATGCTGCAGCCATGGGAATTAGTGGTGCCATGCTGCAGGTGCTGGACCCTGACGAGGAAAGCTTTCCCTTTTCCGGTGCGGTGCTGTTTCGTTCGCCCTCGGGGGCACAAAGCCATGACACACGCGATGCTGGCGGTCTGCGCGCTGCCTATCTGGCGCGACTGGCCGAGCGGCGCATGGCACTGACCCGCGCCGCACAAAGCTGCGGCTGGCAGTTTGGATCCCATGATACCGCAACAGCGCCCGCCACAGCGCTTTTGTGGCTGGCCGCTGTACTGGAGGGCTGATGTTCGTCCTGGGCCCGCTTGGCTTTGTCACACCATGGCTTTTGCTTGGATTGGCGCTTTTACCGCTGATCTGGCTGATCTTGCGTGCAATGCCCCCTGCACCCAAAGTGCAAAGCTTTGCCGCCATCCGCCTTTTGGCCGGGCTGCGTGACGCGGATCCGGTGGCGCGCCATACGCCGTGGTGGCTGATGCTTTTGCGTATGTCAGCACTGGCTGCGCTGATTTTTGCATTCGCCGGACCTGTCTGGCGACCCGCGCCCAATGCGGACAGCCAGGGCCCGGTCTTGATCGTCGTAGATGGCGGCTGGGCCGCAGCCCCGGCTTGGGCCGCGATCCAGAACCGTGCCGCGCGTGAATTCGAACGTGCTGCGGCTGCGGGCCAGCCCGCGGCCCTGCTCCTGGCCGATGGCCGCGCCGAAGATGTCTTGCCCTTTGCCTCGGGCGGGGATCTGGCGGGCCGTATCCGCGCGGCCCGACCCGAGCCTTGGGAAACCCGCTACCCACCAGATCCCGAAGCCGCATTGGCCGCAGTGCCTACGGGGCGGTTGCAAACGATCTGGCTCAGCGATGGGCTTGATCACGGCGCAGCCCGCACGGGTGACAGCCCTCATGCCAGCCGTGCGCAATGGCTGTCTGCCTTGCTGGCGCGCGGGCCGGTGCGCGTGATCGGACCGCAACAGCCAGTGACATCGCTGATGCTCGAGGCGGGGGAAAAGCCCATGCTGATCCACCGCAGCACGGCATCCTTGCCCGATCCCGTCATCCGCGCCATCGGTCCCGATCCGCAGGGCGTCCCGCGCGAGCTGGCCCGCCTCTCGCCCGGTCCCGGCGACACCCAGAACGGCATCACCCGACGCGAGATCGCCATCGATTTGCCGTCCGAGCTGCGCAACCGCGTCACCCGCTTCGAAATCGAGGGGGTGGCGTCCGCCGGTGCGGTGGTGTTGGCCGATGATCGGGTGCGGCGGCGCAAGGTTGCGCTGGTGGGCGATGATCGCGCTACCGAGGGCCAAGAGCTGCTCTCACCGATCCATTACCTTCGCGAAGCCGTGGCCCCGACCTCTGACCTGATCGAGGGGACGCTGGCCGATGTGCTTCAGGCGGCACCGGATGTGATCATCTTGGTTGATCAATTGCAGCTTCCGGGAATGGATAGCCTCGAGGAATGGGTTCAGAATGGCGGCCTGCTGATCCGCTTTGCCGGTCCGCGCATGGCAGCCTCTGACCGTCTGGTCGATGCGCCGCTTCTGCCCGTCCGCTTGCGGCAGGGCGGACGCGATGTTGGCGGGGCGTTAAGCTGGGGCCAGCCGCGCAAATTGGCCCCTTTCGATCAAAACGGCCCCTTTGCCGGGCTGGCCGGTCGCGACGACATCACCATACGGGCCCAACTTCTCCCCGAGCCGACGCCGGATCTGCAAAGCCGCACCATCGCGCAGTTGACCGACCAAACCCCGCTCGTGACCCGCGAATGGCTAGGCGAGGGACAGGTCGTGCTGTTTCACACGACCGCCAATGCTGAATGGAGCAATCTGCCCCTGTCTGGGCTCTTTGTGCAGATGCTCGAACGGCTGATCCAATCCGCCCGCACCCCCGAGGCCAGCTCGCCCAGCAATGAGGCCAGCCAGCCCTATTGGATCGCACAAACCCTGCTTGACGGTTTCGGGCGCCCCAGCCCTGCAAATACCCAAAGCCCGGTCCCGGCCAAGGATTTCGCAACCGGGCCCGCACCCAATGCCCCGGCGGGCATCTATACCGCTGCCGAACGTCGCGCCGCATTGAATGCGGGCAATGAGCTGCGCATTCCGCAATGGCCCGGTGCCCAGCTCGAGACCAGCGCCGCCGTGCCGGGCCTTGCGCTCAAGGGTTGGTCACTTGGCCTTGTGTGCCTGCTCTTGGCACTGGATGCGCTCCTCAGCGCAATGTTGCTTCCCGCAAAGGGCGGCCCCGGCGCAAGCCGCGGTCCCAAGCGAGCAAAGGCCTCGGTCTAATGGCATTTCTTCGATCCTCTGCGCGCCACATTCTCCCATGCCCAAATATCCCCGCCGGAGGCGTATTGGGGCTGTTGCTGGCCCTTCTGGCCGCAAGTTTTCTTGGGCTCTCTGCTGGGGCTGGCAGGGCGCAAGGCACGGATCCTGACCCGCGCCTGATCCGTGCCGCCGACGAGGTGGCGCTGGCCTATGTTGTCACGGGGGATGACCAGATTGACGCGACCTCAAAGGCAGGGCTGCAGGCGCTTTCGGATGTGCTGGCCGAACGCTCGACCGTCAGGCCGGGCGCCCCGATCGAGATTAATCTCGATGTAGATGATCTGACGCTTTTGACCTTTCTCTACTGGCCTGTCACGCCGGGTCAGCCCATGCCCTCGCCTCAGGCCTATGCAAGGCTCAACCATTTTTTGCGATCTGGCGGCATGATCTTGTTTGATACCCGCGACGGCGATATCGCGGGCTTGGGTGGGCCAGATAGCGCGGCAGAGTTGCAGGCACTTGCTGCTCCTTTGGATATCCCTCCGCTGGCCCCCATCCCGCAAGATCATGTTCTGACGCGCAGCTTTTATCTGCTCAAGGATTTCCCGGGGCGTTATCAGGGCAACCAGATCTGGGCCGAAGCCCCCCTGTCGGATGCCGCAGCTGCCGAAGGTATCCCTTTCCGGACGCTGAATGACGGGGTTTCGCCGGTGATTATCGGACCGAATTCCTGGGCCGAGGCCTGGGCGCTGGATGAGCGCGGCCTGCCGATGTTTTCGGTAGGCTCGGGCTTTGAAGGCGAAGAGCAGCGCGAAATGGCCATGCGCTTTGGTGTCAATTTGATCATGTACGCGCTGACGGGAAATTATAAATCCGACCAGATACATGTGCCCGCACTGCTCGAGCGCCTACGCGGCGAAGAGGTGACGCCATGACGCGGCTGGGATTTGACCCTCTTTTGCCCTGGCCCGTGATTGCTGCTTTGGCGCTGATCGTCATCATCGGCACGGCCTGGGCATTATGGCGTGGCCTGCGCGGCTGGTTTTGGCGTGGGCTTGCGGGCCTTGCAGCAATCGCCGCGCTTTGCGCCCCGATGCTCGAGGCAGGAATCCGTACTGGCCTGTCCGATATCGTCATTTTGCTTGATGATCGCAGTGACAGTCAGACGCTCATGGGGCGCAGCGCCCAGACCGATCAGGCCGTGGCCGAGCTTAGCCAGCGCATCGAAGCGCTGCCCAATACCGAATTGCGCCGTGTAACCGTTGGCAATGATGTGAACGGCACGCTTTTGGCAGGGGCGCTCAGCCGCGCCATTGCCGCCGAGCCGGAAAGCCGCCTGGCTGGGGTAATTGCTTTGACCGATGGCCGCTTGCATGACGCCCAGCTTTTGCCCAGTCAGGCACCTGCTCCGGTGCATATCTTGCTCACGGGCACACCCTCGGATTGGGACCGACGTCTGGTCATCGAAGAGGCTCCGGCCTTTGGCTTGATCGGCCAGCCCGTGACCATCCGCTTGCGCATCGAGGATCAGGGCGATGTGCCAGCATCCGTTGCTGCAACTGCAGCGACGATCCGGCTCAGTGTTGATGGCGGGGAAAAGCAAACCGCGCAGATCCCGCCCGATTTGCCTTTCGAATTGTCGGTCGTGCCCGAACATGCGGGCCAGAACGTGATTTCCATCGGTTTCGATAACCCTGCGGGCACCCCGCCCGAACTGACCACGCGCAACAATTCCGCGGCCATTCAGATCGAGGGGGTACGTGACCGTCTGCGCGTGCTTTTGGTCTCGGGCGAGCCACATGCTGGTGAAAGAACCTGGCGCAATCTTTTGAAATCAGACGCAAATGTCGATTTGATCCATTTCACGATCCTGCGCTCTCCGGATAATCTTGATCCGGTTCCCGTCGATGAGATGTCCCTGATCGCCTTTCCGACCCGCGAACTGTTCATGGAGCGGATCCAGGATTTCGATCTGATCATCTTTGACCGCTACAGCGTGCGCGGCATCCTGCCGCCGGAATATTTCGAGAATATCGTTTCCTATGTCGAAAATGGCGGTGCGGTTCTGGTGGCGGCCGGTCCGGAAATGGCTGGGGTTGAAAGCCTGAACCTGTCGCCTTTGGGGCGCATTCTGCCGGGCCGTCCGACGGGTCGGATTTATGATACGCCGTTTTTGCCGCGCCTGACCGAAGAGGGGCTGCGTCACCCGGTCACGGCTGGGCTTGAAGGGGCACCAACCACCACCGAGAACCCCGCCCAACCGGGCGACGGCTCGGCAGGGGGCGGCTCAGCGGGGGCGCAGGGCACAAGGGCGAGCCATTGGGGCAGATGGCTGCGTATGTCGCAGATGCAGCCCGTACCCGGTGCGCAAGTGGTGATGTCGGGCGCAGATGATCAGCCGCTTCTGGCGTTGAACCGGGTGGGCAAGGGGCGCGTCGCTTTGCTCGCCTCGGATCAGGTCTGGCTTTGGGGGCGCGGTTTCGAAGGGGGCGGCCCCCAGCTCGAGTTGCTGCGCCGCATCGCCCATTGGTCGATGAAAGAACCCGAATTGGAAGAAGAGGTTCTTCTTGCGGCTATCGGGCGTGATTTTCACGTCACCGTAACGCGGCGGACCATGGATCCAGAGGCGCGCCCGGTACAGATCACGGGCGCTGATGGCTATTCTCACGAATTGAAGCTGGCTCCTGCTGGGCCGGGGCGTTTCTCGGCGGATTGGACTGCGCCGGGCGAGGGGCTGTACCGACTGACAGATGGCGACATCAGCCGCGTGATTGCCTTGGGGCCGGCGGTTCCGCGCGAATATGAGCAGACGGTGGCATCGGGGGATCTGCTGGCCGGGCTTGCCCAGGCAAGCAAGGGGGCAGTGCTGAAACTCTCGGATGGGGTTCCGGCATTGCGCAGCGTGCGCCCGGGTCGCCCGGCCTTTGGGCAGGGTGTGACAGGCGATTGGATTGCGATCACCCCACGCGAAGCGGCCACGGTTTCGGGCGAGACCCATCATCCGCTCTTGCCGGTCTGGGGATGGCTTGCCATGATCGCTTTGCTGGTGCTGATCGCTTGGCTAAGAGAAGGGCGGGCGGGTAAGGCCAGCTGAATAGGCGGCTGGGCAGGCTGCAAAACTTGCCAAGCCCCCGGCGCATTGCTAGGCAGACGTAAAACTCATCCCAGAGGATCGCTATGGCCACCCAAGACAACGACTACGTCCCCCCGACCGAGGCCGATCTGGCCCTGATCAAACGGGTTCTGCCGCATCGCTATCCTTTCCTGCTGGTCGATAAGGTCCGCGATATTGTTCCCAATGTCAGCGCAGTCGGCATCAAGAACGTCACCGCCAACGAACCGCATTTCGAGGGGCATTTCCCCGAAGAGCCGGTGATGCCTGGTGTTTTGATCATCGAAGCCATGGCGCAGGCGGCAGCCGTTTTGGTAGGCGTCAGTCAGGATCTGGCCGACAAAGGCATGGGCACCTATTTCATGTCCATCGACAAATGTCGGTTCCGCGCCAAGGTGGTTCCCGGTGATGTGCTTGAATTGCATGTCAAAACCTTGCGCGGCGGCGGCAAGGTCTGGAAATTCGAGGCGCGCGCCATGGTTGGCGAAACCCTTTGCGCCGAGGCCGAGGTCATGGCCATGTTGAACCGTACCAGCGATGCCTGAGACGCAAATCCATCCCAGCGCCATCATCGAGCCGGGGGCCGAAATCGGCCCCGGCTGCGTGATCGGCCCCTTTACCCTGGTCGGTCCTCAGGTGCGCCTTGGGGCGGGGGTTGTCCTCAAGTCCCATGTCGTGGTCGCGGGCGACACGGTGATTGGTGATGAGACGGTGGTCTTTCCTTTCGCCTCGATTGGCGAAGTGCCGCAGGACCTGAAATTTCACGGCGAAAAAACCCGCCTGGAAATCGGCAAACGCAACCGCATCCGCGAATATGTCACCATCAACCCCGGCACCGAGGGCGGTGGCGCCTTGACGCTTGTGGGCGATGACGGGCTGTTCATGGCCGGTTCGCATGTGGCGCATGATTGCAAAATCGGCAACCGGGTCATTTTGGTCAATAATGTCGCCATTGCCGGGCATTGTGTGCTTGAGGACGATGTGATCGTGGGTGGGCTTTCGGGCGTGCATCAATTCGTTCGCATCGGTCGCGGTGCGATGATCGGGGCGCTGAGCATGGTTGCCGCCGATGTCATTCCCTTTGGCTTGGTGCAGGGCCCGCGCGCGCATCTGGATGGGTTGAACCTTGTCGGGCTGAAACGCCGCGGCGCCTCGCGCGAGGAAATGCACGCCTTGCGCGACATGCTGACCGGACTTGGCAAAGGCGCCTTTCGCGATACCGCCCGCCAGATGGCACAAGAGGATCAAAGCGAAAAAGTGCGCGAAGTTCTTGATTTCATCCTTGGCCCTTCGGATCGCAGCTTTCTGGCGCCACATCCATGAGCAAGATCGCCATTATTGCCGGCGAGGGCAGGCTTGCCCCCGCCGTGGCCAAGGCATTGTCCAGCCCGCTGGTCTATGCCTTGGATGGGCTTAAACCCCAGCTTGCTGCGCAGCCCTTTCGGCTAGAGCGGCTGATCCCGTTTCTGGATCAGCTGGCAGACGAGGGCGTGACCGAGGTTGTATTTGCCGGGGCGATCCGTCGGCCGCGACTGGAACCCGATCTGTTCGATCCGCGCACCTTGCAGATCGTGCCGCGCATCCTTGCCGCGATGCAATCGGGCGATGATGCAGCGCTGCGCGAGGTCTTAGCGGTTTTCGAGGAAAGCGGGCTAAAGGTGCGTAGCATCGATCAGATCTTGCCCGAACTGGTCCCCGCCGAGGGGGTTTTGGCTGGGACTCCATCCGAGCGCGACAGCCAGGATGCGGAATTTGCGGCGCGCATCGTCGCGGGACTTGGACCTCTTGATATCGGGCAGGGCGCAGTTGTGGCCCAGGGGCTTTGCCTTGCTGTCGAGGCCTTGCCGGGCACTGATGCCATGCTTGAATTTGCCGCTCTGCACTGCGATCTCAAGCCCAATCCGAACGGGGCGAAAGGGGTGCTGTTCAAGGCACCCAAGCCCCAGCAGGATCGCCGCATCGACCTGCCGACGATCGGTCCCGATACCGTGCGTCTGGCCCATGCCGCAGGGCTGGCGGGCATTGCCTGGCAGGCCGGGGGGGTGATCGTGCTTGATCGTGATCAAACCATTGCTGCGGCTGATGCTGTAGGCATGTTTCTTTGGGCTCGGGCCTAACCCGGTCATGTCGATCTTGAGTTACAGGAGGGGATCTTGCGCTATTTCCTGATCTCGGGAGAGCCTTCGGGTGACAATCTTGGTGCGGCATTGATGAAGGGTCTGCGTAGCTTGGACCCCGAGGCCGAGTTTTCCGGTATCGGCGGGCGGGCCATGCAGGCGCAGGGCATGGGCAGCCTGTTTCCCATGGATGAACTCAGCATCATGGGCATCTGGGAGGTCTTGCCAAAGTACCGCCATCTAATGGCGCGGATCGCTCAAACCGCTCGTGCGGTTGCCGATGCCAATCCCGATGCATTGATCACGATCGATAGCCCGGATTTCTGTCTGCGGGTCGCCAAGGCCGCGCGCGCATTGCGCCCCGATCTGCGCACGATCCATTATGTCGCCCCCTCGGTCTGGGCATGGCGGCCAGGGCGCGCGGCCAAAATGGCAAAGGTCATCGATCATGTGCTGGCGATCTTGCCATTCGAGCCTGCGCTGATGCGCGCGGCGGGGATGAGCTGTGACTTCGTCGGTCATCCGGTCGTGTCTGAGGTTCTAGCAACCCCGGACGAGGCCTCTGATTTTCGAGAGCTGCACGGGATTGGGGCCGATGCGCCGTTGATCCTGTGCTTGCCCGGATCGCGGCGCGGCGAGGTCGCCCGACTGGGTCCGCGCTTTGACGAGGCTCTGACGCGGCTGCGCGACCGTATGCCCGAAATTCGTGTGGTCATCCCGACTGTAGCGGGCGTGGCGCCATTGGTGCGCGAGATGGGCAGGAATTGGCCCAGTGTCCCAATCGTCATCGAAGACAGTGCCCAAAAGCGTGCGGCTTTTGCCGCGGCTGATCTCGCGCTTGCGGCTTCGGGCACCGTCAGCTTGGAGCTTGCCGCCAATCGTCTGCCCATGGTGATCGGCTATGACGTTGCCCCGCTTAGCCGGCTGCTGATCGGGATGTTGCTGAAAACCGATACGGTGACCTTGGTTAACCTTGTCAGTGAAACCCGGGTTGTGCCCGAGTTTCTGGGCAAGGCCTGTCAGCCGGGACCGATCGCGGCAAAAATGGCCGAAATTCTTGATCGCCCCGAGGAACGCGCCAGCCAGCTTGCGGCCATGGATCTGACGATGGAGCGTTTGGGGCGCGGCGGCGAGGCTCCGGGCCTGCGCGCCGCGCGTTCCGTCATCGCAGCGATCAAACAGCCGCGGTGATGATGATCTCGACCTTGTAGTCCGGGGTGGCCAGTGCGGCCTCGCCCGTGGCGCGGGCAGGGGTGTGCCCTGCGGCAACCCAAGCATCCCAGACTGCGTTCATTGCGGCGAAGTCGGCATTGATGTCGGCCAGCCAGATCTGAGCCTTGAGAATGCGGGTCTTGTCGCTGCCTGCCAGCGCCAGCAGACGGTCAACCTCGGCCAGAATGTCCTGGGTCTGTTTGGTGACCGAATCGCCCGGATTTCCGACCTGACCGGCAAGATAGATGACGCCATTATGAATGACGGCCTCGCTCATGCGGGCACCGATTTCTAGGCGGGTGATCTCTGACATGGAAAATCCTTTCGCGAATTGACTGCGTGATGGAATGGCTTGCAAGAAGCCCCGCGCCACTCATGCCAAAGCGCAAGCCGCCACACAATGGAAGATGCGCGGGAAGATGCGCGCAATCCTGGCGCAGTCCGAAGAAATTCCCGGCCTAAATCTTGTGCGAATGGAACCGGGCCAGATAAAGCATGCCATTTCCTTTCGCGGTCAGGGTTAGGCCCTGCATCGCGCGAATGTGCAGGCAATCCAGCTTGGCCAGCTGATGACCCGCGACATTGATCACGCCATTGGCGCAAAAAAGGATGTAATCGGTGGCTTGCACGGAGTCTTGCGCCGAGGCTTGATCTGGGGCCTGCAAGGACAGCTCGCTGTCACCTGCCACCTCATGGCGCGACAGCTGATGATGCGCATGGCCGCGTCGTGACATCGCGTTCAGATCCGTGACCGGCGCGCCGATCAGATGCGCCATTGTCGCGCGATCTGCGGGAAAGCCAAGCGGGTCGCTGTCAACTGTCAGGCGGGCCGTGGGCTGCCCCTCGACCTCTAGCACCAAGCCGTCACCGTCCAGAACGGCAAGGCTGCGCTCGATGCCCTCAAACGCCGAAAAAGGGCCATCGCTGTCGACCGTCGCGGTGCTGAGACGCCAATCGAATGTGTCAATCGAGGCATCGGCGGGATGGATTGCGATCTCGATCGTTACGCCCTTGCCATTCTTCCACGGCATGCGGCGGTGGCCGCTCGCGGGCAAAAGCCTTATCAGGTCGGCCTGTTCAAAGGGCGCCCCTTGAACCGAATGAGGGGCAGGGCGAAGGGGCGGCTGAGACATGGGGCAAACCGTGCAAGGAAAGGTCCCTTGCTCTCTAAGCCAGCGGGCGGGTTGCGCCAACTGCCACTTTGTGGCGATCTGCGTCGGACGGCGCGCGCCCGACCAGATTTTTGCCCAATCTGCGCCTAGAGGCTATTCGGCAGCTACCATCGAATAGGCAACATGCGGGCGGCGCGCCATGGCGGCCATCGCGCTATGCGACACGGTTGCGGCTTCATCGATTTTGGCACGCGCTGCGGCCAGAAGCATTGTCCGGCTCATACCAGCATCCTGACTGCGCCCGCTGGCTGCCATTTCAGCTGCCCATATCAGGAATTCAGTCGCAGAAATGCAGGCTTCGGTGAAGATTTCATTATGGGTGCCCGGCTCATAAGCGTCCATCAGGGAATCGAGCGCATCACGCATGGCGGTCGAAAGTTCAGAAAGGGATTTCGGGTTCATACGGAAACCTTGTGTAGCTTGGCCGGTTGAGCGCCCGGCTTTGGATTGAGGTTGCTTGAGTAAACGCAAGTCACACAAAATCGTTCACATTATAGGTAATCGTGCCTATTTTTAGCCGAAATTATCCTTAAAAAACGGTGAAATTCTGCATTTCACCTCACCAAATAGGCGAATCTGCCTATGCCCGGTCGCAGCCTAATTCATCGCCGAAAGTCAGGATCCGCGGTTTTGCGCAAGGATTAGGGCAGGCCACAAAGGGGGCCGCATTGGGGTTGCGCGGCGGATCGCGAACACGGCCGAGGCGGCCGAAAGTCGGCTTGGCACCTGACGTTCCATCAAGAGGGGTGGAGCCCTCAAAACTGCTGCTATGGAAAAATACACCGAACCATGCTGAAGGCACCGGGGGCAGGGCGGTTCAATTCTGTCGAGCTGGGGATTTAGCGGTTTTGGCCAAAAACCTTCCTGAGATGCTGTCCCGGAGGTTGGTCAAAACCATTGCTCAAAATGAGCGACCCCTCGACGGGGCGACTCCCTTAAGCCGCTGAACTTATTTTCTAATTTCATGACTGGGAGTAAATGGTGGAGCCAAGGGGAATCGAACCCCTGACCTCTTGAATGCCATTCAAGCGCTCTACCAACTGAGCTATGGCCCCACCGGAGGTCTCGGTCGTCGTCGCTACATTCAGCGTCGTCTTCCGTGTGAGGCGGTGTATATGGTGCAGGCCTGAGGGCCGCAAGCTCAAAAAACCACTTTTTTAAAAAATGTTCAGAAAAGAGAAAGGGCCCCGCAGGGCCCCTTCAAAATCACTCTTCGTCGTCGCTTCCGACATCGGCGATATCATCAAGCGACACATCGCCGTCATCGGTATCGTCGTCCAGCAGATCATCATCCAGATCGCCGCCGTCGGTGTCATCGTCCAGATCTTCATCATCAACGACATCGACCTGATCTTCGTCATGGGCTGCCGCCTTTTCCGAAATCAGGGCACGGCTACGGCCAGAATGCAGGCTTTCTGCGGTGAACTCTGCGCCACAGGCCGGGCAGGTCATCGGATCGTGCTGGAGGTCGTAGAAGCGAGTGTTACAATGCGGGCACAGGCGCTTCGTACCCCATTCCTCTTTGGGCATGGCAATCTCTTTCAGCCGGGGTTAGGTAAATCTGTTGTCCCCTGCCATAGGTGGCGCAGGGTGTCAAAGGCTTTTCGGGCAGAATGTAAGCGGGCAGGATGGGCGCAGAGCAGGGCAAGATCATCATCGACGGCGATCTGCATATTTCAGTCCGCCGTTCGGCGCAGGCGCGGCGCATGACCTTGCGCGTGGCGCGAGCCAGCGGGGCGATCGTGCTGACCCTGCCGCGCGCCGTTAGCATCGCCGAGGGCCAGGCGTTTGCGCAGTCACGTGCCGATTGGCTGCGCAAGGCGCGTCAGGCGGTGCCACAGCTGTCGCAGGTCGCATTTGGTGCCTTGTTACCCGTCGCCGGAGAGGGGGTGAGGATCACCCCCAGCGCCGGGCGGCTGGTACGGCTTGAAGGGGGGCAACTGATGGTGCCCCAGAGCCGTCCCGCGGGGCCGGTGGTTGCAGCATGGCTTAAGCAGCTGGCACGCGACAAGATCGCCGCTGCCTGCGACAGGCACGCCCAAAAGTTGGGTCTGCCTTACACGGCATTGACGTTGCGTGACACGCGGTCGCGTTGGGGCAGCTGCACCCATGACGGGCGCCTGATGTTTTCCTGGCGGCTGGCGATGGCCCCCGATGATGTCCTTGACTATGTCGCAGCCCATGAGGTGGCGCATCTGCGCCATATGGATCACTCGGCCGCATTCTGGACGTGCTGCGGGGCATTGAAGCCCGGCTACAGCCATCATCGCGACTGGTTGAGGCGGCATGGTCATGAATTGCTTGCCTGGCAATTCAATGCATAAGATGAGCGCGTTGCGGGGAGTTGACCCCGTGCGTAAAGCGTGATCACAAAACGATATGTCCAGTAGCAAACCTTCTGAACCGCATGCGCATGAGAAGCTGTATCGCAGCTTGCGCGCCCAGATCATGGTGGGACAGCTTCCACCGGGGCAGGCGCTGACCCTGCGCGGCATTGCTGCGCAATATAAGGTGTCGATGACGCCTGTGCGCGAGGCGGTACGACGGCTGGTGGCAGAGGGCGCGCTGACGCTGTCCGCATCAGGGCGCATGGCCACGCCAGAGCTGTCTATCGAGCGGATTGAAGAGCTGGCGGCGTTGCGTGCGCTGATCGAGCCCGAGCTGGCCTCGCGCGCGCTGCCTCGTGCCCATTTCGCATTGATCGAGCGCATGGCCGCGATCAACACGGCCATTGGCGAAGCCGCCGAGCGCCATGATGCGGTGGGCTATATCCGCAGCAACCTTGAGTTTCACCGGATGCTTTACCTGCGTGCCCAGGCGCCTGCGATGCTGGCGATCCTGGAAACGATCTGGTTGCAGCTGGGGCCCACCATGCGCGCGGTTTATGGTCGGGTGCGTCGCAATGAGCCGCCACGGCATCACCGCATGATCCTGGCCTCGTTGCGGGCAGGGGATGAGCCGGGATTGCGTTTGGCCGTACGGACAGACGTCACCCATGGTTTGCGCCACCTTGCCGTCGCCGATGACAATGATTCGGTGTTGCGCAAGGGCAAGTAGCCGCCGGTGGCTGTGCATTCTTGGGTATTTGGATGATGAAGAAATCCGCGGCCTGCGCCGGTGCGGAGCGGTATTTCCGGTACAAGGCGCAGGGGGGGGCCGTCACTGCACGACCATCTATATAAAAAAACCGCCAAGAGCCGAAGCTTTTGGCGGTTTGTTTTTCAAGATCAGATAGTGCAGTGGCCGTTTGATCAGCTTGCGTCGATCTGTTGGATCATTCCCACTCGATCGTGCCCGGCGGCTTGGAGGTGATGTCATAGGTGCAGCGGTTGATGCCCTTGACCTCATTGATGATCCGCGTTGCCGTCTCACCCAGGAATTCATGGGTGAAGGGGTAATAGTCTGCCGTCATGCCGTCGACCGAGGTCACGGCGCGAAGCGCGCAGGCGAAATCATAGGTGCGACCATCGCCCATTACGCCCACGGTGCGCACGGGAAGGATGGCGACGAATGCTTGCCAGATGTCATCGTAGAGCCCGTGTTTGCGGATCTGGTCGATGAAGACTGCATCGGCCTGACGCAGGATGTCGAGCTTTTCACGCGTGACCTCGCCCGGGCAGCGGATCGCAAGTCCCGGTCCGGGGAAGGGGTGGCGGCCGATGAATTTGGCGGGCAGGCCGAGCTCGCGACCCAAAGCGCGGACCTCGTCCTTGAAGAGTTCGCGCAGCGGCTCGACCAGTTTGAGGCCCATTTTCTCGGGCAGGCCACCAACGTTGTGGTGCGATTTGATCGTGACCGAGGGGCCACCTGCGAAGCTGACGCTTTCGATCACATCGGGATAAAGCGTGCCCTGGGCAAGGAATTCCGCACCGTCGATATCATTGGCGTATTTCTGGAACACGTCGATGAAGAGCTTGCCGATGGTCTTGCGCTTGACCTCGGGGTCGGTGACGCCTTCAAGCGCGCCGAGGAAAAGCTCGGATTCGTCGGCATGGATCAGCGGGATATTATAGTTGTCACGGAACATCGTGACGACTTCTTCGGCCTCATTGAGGCGCAGAAGGCCGTGATCGACAAACACGCAGGTCAGCTGATCGCCAATGGCCTCGTGGATCAGCACGGCTGCAACCGAGCTGTCGACGCCGCCCGAAAGGCCACAGATGACGCGCTTGTCGCCAACCTGTTCGCGGATCTTGCGCACGGCCTCGTCACGATAGCTGGCCATGGTCCAATCGCCGGTCAGACCCGCAAGCTTGATGAAGTTTTCAAGCAGGCGGCGGCCGTTCGGCGTGTGGTGGACTTCGGGGTGGAACTGCACGCCGAAGAATTTGCGGACAGGGTCCGCCACGATGGCCAGGGGCGCATTGGGCGAGGTTCCGATAATGTCAAAGCCCGGCGCGATTTGGGTCACGCGGTCGCCATGGCTCATCCAGACTTCCTCGCGGCCACCTTCGAAGAGGCCTGCGAAAATGGAATCCTTGTCATGGCCGCTTTCGGGCGTGACAAAGGCCCGGCCATATTCGGCGTGATGGCCGCTTTCGACCTTGCCGCCAAGCGCATCCATCATCAGCTGCTGGCCGTAGCAGATCCCCAGAACGGGAATGCCTGCGGTCCAGAGCGATTGGGGCGCACGCGGGCTGCCTTCGGCTGGAACCGAGGCTGGGCTGCCGGAAAGGATTACGGCCTGAGGGGCAAAGTCCCTTAGGAAGGCGTCATCGACCGTGTTGAACGGGTGAATTTCGCAATAGATGTTCAGCTCGCGCAAGCGGCGCGCGATAAGCTGCGTCACCTGGGAACCGAAATCGATGATGAGAAGGCGCTGATGCTGGGTCATGGAAAGGCTTTAATTTGGGTTGAGGCCAAGAGCAAGAGTGAAGCCTGGCTGTCTTAAAGCAGGCGATGCGCATCTGAGGCGGCTCATGCGGCACGCGCGGGGCAATGCGGCAAAACAGATAGGCAAAGGCAAGCATCGGCCAGGGGGGCTTGGATTACCGCCCCTGACCAGAAAAGTGTCGTCAGCCCCACAGCTCGGTCAGGGCGGTGACGGGATCCTCGGCCGACCAGATCTCGGGGCCGATCGAGATGAAATCGGTGATCGGATGCAAGGCGCGCACAAGGGCCGCATTCATCGCGCCCTCGGCGACGACGGGGACCTCGATCATCTCGGACCACCACGAGAACAGATCCATTTCGGCGATCTCGCCCTGGCCAAGTGCCGTTGTGCCGCAGGGCCCAAAGCTGACGTAATCGGCGCCACCTTCGGCGGCATTGATGCCGTCGTGGCGCGAATTGCCGCAAAAGACGCCGATGATGGCATCAGCGCCCAGCTCTTTGCGGACATAGCGCAGATTGCGCGGGCCCTTGGTCAGATGCACGCCGTCGAGGCCGTGGCGCACGGCCAGCTCGACATGATCGTCAATGACCACGGCGACATCGCGGGTATGGGCGATTTCGCGGGCCAGATCCGCCATGCGGCCCAGATCTTCTTCATTGCCCGCGCCGGGAATGCGCAGGCAGGCCACGGGAAAGCGGTCCATAACCTCGGCAAGCATCGGTCCCACCGTCTCGGGCGAGGCCCCCACCGGGGTGGTGAGGTAAAGCTGCGGCGCGTTGATTTCTTCAGTCATGGCTTTCACCCCAGGTCTTATTGCTGTTCTCAGCAGATAGCGCAGGCTTGGCCCGCTTGCCAGTGCTTGCGTTGAGGCGTATGGCCGCGCTTATGGAACCCGTTATCATCCTTGTCCGCCCCCAGATGGGCGAGAATATCGGTGCGGCAGCCCGCGCCATGTTGAATTTTGGCCTGACCGAGATGCGTCTGGTCGATCCACGCGACGGCTGGCCCAATCCGCGTGCTGTGGCCATGGCCTCGGGGGCGGCGGGGCAGGTCTTGGATCGTGCCCGCGTTTTCCCGACATTGGCCGAGGCGATGTTTGACATTGATCACGCCTATGCCACGACTGCGCGTGGACGCGAAATGACCAAGCCGGTCCTGACCCCCGCAACCGCCATGGCCGACGCACATGAGCGCAGCGCGCGCGGCGAGCGTATCGGCCTGATCTATGGCCCCGAGCGCGCGGGCCTTGAAAATGATGATGTCGCCCGCGCCAATGCCATTATCACGGTGCCGGTCAATCCCGATTTCCCCTCGCTTAATCTGGCACAGGCGGTGCTGCTGACGGGCTATGAATGGTCGCGTGATCGTTTGCCCAATCAGCCCAGCCCTCAGGGACGCCGTTCCGACGCCGAGGTTCCCGCGACCCGGATCGAAATCGAAAAGCTGGCTGACCACTGGGAAAGCCGACTTGAGGATGCGGGCTTTTTCTTTCCGGCGGAAAAGGCCCCGGGAATGAAGCTGACGTTGCGTAATTTGTGGTCGCGCCTGCCGCTGACCCGTGCCGACGCCCAAATTTTTCACGGCATGTTGCGCCAGCTCATTCGCCGCAATTGACCTTTTGCGCCCAACCCATCAGGGTTTTGCGCGATCTTCTAAGAGGGACCAGCTCATGGCCAAGCGCCCCGTCTTTCAGGACGTTTCCGAATCGACCCCGCAAGCCCCCGCTCCTGCCGGCGGGATGATCGACACAGCGCCAAAAGGCGCCCGCAAGGCGATCCGCGCCTGGCTGATCGTACTTTTTGTTCTGGTCGCGGCGATGATCGCGCTTGGCGGCGCAACGCGGCTGACGGGATCGGGTCTGTCGATCACCGAATGGAAGCCCGTGACCGGGGCCATTCCGCCCATGGATCCGGCCGCTTGGCAGGATGAATTCGTCAAATACCAGCAGATCCCGCAGTTCCAGGAAGTGAACTCGCAGATGACGGTCGATGAGTTCAAGCAGATCTATTACTGGGAGTGGTCCCACCGCCTGCTGGGCCGTTTGATCGGGCTGGTCTGGGCGCTTGGCTTTTTCGGCTTCATGCTGGCACGTCGCATCCCGGCTGGCTGGACGGGCAAGCTGTTGGGGCTTGGCGCGCTAGGTGGATTGCAGGGCGCGATCGGCTGGTGGATGGTTTCCTCGGGGCTGGCGGGGTCCGAGCTGGTGCGCGTGGCCTCATACCGGTTGGCGACCCATCTGGGGATTGCCTTTGTCATCCTTGGCCTGATTGTCTGGTATGCGCTGTTGCTGTCACGCAGCGAGGCCCAGTTGCTGCGCGCGCGCCGCGCGGGCGAGGGCAAGTTGTTTCGCATGTCGACCGGCCTGATGCATCTGGCGTTCTTCCAGATCCTTTACGGTGCTTTGGTTGCGGGGATTGACGCCGGGCGTCAGTTCACGGGCTGGCCGAAAATGGGCGGCGAATGGTTTCCTGACACCGCTTTCGATCTGACACCGATCTGGCACAATTTCTTTGAAAGCGCCGGGCTGGTGCAGTTCATCCACCGCATGTTGGGCTATCTTGTCTTTATCTTCGCGCTGGTTGTCTGGACCAGATCGCGCAAATCGCCCCATCCGGCGACGCGCAACGCCTATTCGCTGATGATGGCGATGGTGTTGTTGCAGGTGGCATTGGGCATCATGAACGTGATCTATGCTTCGCCGCTGCATATGGCATTGACCCATCAGGTCGGCGCAGTCGCTCTTTTCTCACTGATCATTCGCGCGCGCTTCAATGCGTGCTATCCTTACGAAACGTCGGTGAGAGGGACCTTGCGATGAGCGCTTTTGACGATCTGCTGGCTTTCCAGCGTCAGACCGAGGCGCTGTCCTCGATCGCCGAAAGGCTGGGTTGGGATCAGGAAACCGTCATGCCACGCGGCGCGACCGAACAGCGCGCCGAAGAAATGGCTGCGATCGAGTCCGTGCTGCATGAGCGGCGCACCGATCCGCGTATCGGGGAATGGCTGGATGCAGCCAATCCGCAAAACGAGGTCGAAGAGCGGATTTCGCAGCTGATCGCGCGCGATTTTCAGCGCGCCTGCAAAATTCCCGCGCGCCTGGCCACCGAGCTGGCGCGGGTCACTTCGCTGTCGCAGGGCGTTTGGGCCGATGCGCGCGCCAATGACGCGCCTGATGACTTCCTGCCCACGCTGCATGATGTGCTGAGCCTCAAGCGTGAAGAAGCCGCTGCTTTGGCGGATGGCGGTGATCTTTATGATGCGCTGTTGAATGATTACGAGCCGGGCGCAACTCAAGCCCAGCTTTCACACATGTTTGACGCGATGCGCCCACGTCTGGTTGCGCTTCGCGATGACGTTCTGGGCGCGGATTACCAGCCCGGCCCGTTGGTCGGTGACTTCCCTCAGGAAACCCAGCTGCGTCTGGCACGCACCTGTGCCACGGCCTTTGGCTATGACTGGAGCAGGGGGCGCATGGATCTGGCCGTTCATCCTTTCAGCTCGGGGCGTTGGCAAGACAGCCGCATCACGACGCGGGTGGTTGAAACCGATCCGTTTAACTGCCTTTACTCGGCCATCCACGAAACCGGCCATTCCAGCTATGAGCTGGGCATCGACGAAGATTATTCCTTTACGCCTTTGGGGCGTGGGGTGTCGATGGGGGCGCATGAAAGCCAAAGCCGCATCTATGAAAATCAGATGGGCCGGGGGCGCGCGTTCACGGGCTGGCTTTATCAGCGCATGTCGGATGCTTTCGATGGGATCGAGATCGACAATGCCGATGATTTCTATGCCACCGTCAATCGGGTGACGCCGGGTTATATCCGCACCGAAGCCGACGAGGTTCAGTACAACCTGCACATCATGCTGCGCTTTGATCTAGAGCGCGACCTGGTCTCGGGGCGGCTTGGGGTCGAGGATCTGACCGAGGCCTGGAACGTGCGCTTCCTTAAGGACTTTGGCGTGGCTGTCGATCGCCCGGCCAATGGCGTTTTGCAGGATGTGCATTGGGCGGTTGGGCTGTTTGGCTATTTCCCGACCTATGCTTTGGGCAATGTCTATGCGGGCTGCCTGAATGCAGCGATGCGCGATGCCGTGCCCGAGCTGGATCTGATGCTGGCCAAAGGCGATGCCGCACCCGGTGTGGAATGGTTGCGCGAGAATATGCAGCGCCACGGTGGCCTTTACGAGCCACGCGATCTGATCGAACGCGCGACCGGCGCCGCGATCAGCGAGCTGCCACTGCTGGATTACCTCGAGACCAAATTCGCGGAAATCTACCGCCTCTAGTCCTGTGGGCTTTGGCGCGGGGTCAGGCGCAACCTGATCCCGTCCTTGCCCCGCAGCGTCAGGCGCATCACCGGCACGGGCGGCACCGCCCCCGGCTCGATCCGATAGGCACGCACCAGCGCCGACAGGATCAAAGGTCCCTCGATCATGGCAAAACCCGCACCCGGACAGGCCCTTGGCCCGGCCGAAAACGGAATAAAGGCCTCGCGCATGCAGGTTTTACCATTTTCGGTTTCCCAGCGGCCCGGGTCAAAGGCATCGGGCTGATCCCACAACCGTTCATGCCGGTGCAGATGCCAAGGTGAAAGCACCAGCTGCGCCCCTTTGGGCGCGGGGCGATCACGCAAGGTTTCGGCATGTTTGCATCTGCGCACGGTCATGGCGACCGGCGGGTAAAGCCGCAATGCCTCTCGAAAGACCGCCCGCGCTGCCTCAAGGGATTTGACCTCGGAAAACTTGCGAGCCTCGGGCTCGCGCGCGACCTTCTCTTGCCATTCTGGGCTGCGAGACAGCAAATATAGCGCCCATGCCAAGGCCGAGGCGCTGGTTTCATGCCCCGCCAGAAAAAAGGTGGCGACTTCATTTACCATTTCGCTTTGCGAAAAAACCGCGCCGGTTTCAGGGTCGGGCGTCGTCATGATCTTGGTTGCAAGATCATCAGGGGCACGCGATTGCGCAATCAGTGCCGCGCGCTGGCTGACCAGATGCTCGATCATCGCGCGGATCTTTCGCGCCGTGTCGCGCGTCTTGCGTGAATGGAAATGCAACCAGCGCGGCAGCGCCATCAGCCCGCCGGCATTTACCATGGGCTGGGCATCTTGATGGGCACGAAAGGCGGTAAAGACCCCTTCTGCGGTTTTATCCTCAATCGGGATCGAAAAAAGCGTGCGAAAGATCACATCGGCGGCGACATGGGCGGTTTCAGGCTCGATATCGATCTCGCCACCATGGGCTAGGGGGGCGATGCGCCGCACGGCCGCATCCGAGGCATCCAGCATCCCCGCAAAGCTTTGGCGCAGGCGTCCACCCTCAAAGGCCTGGTCGATGATGCGGCGCTGGTGACGCCAGGTATCGCCGTTCGAGATGAACGAGGAATTACCCAATAGCGGCGCCAGACCTGCGGCCATCCTCTCGGATTTCGGAAAGTCGAGCGGGCGCTTTTTCAGGATCAAATCGATCAACTGAGGGTCATTGCAAGTGAAGCTATGAATGAACGGGCTGCGAAACTCGGCCATCCAGGCGCGATAAAGTTTGTCAGACTGTGCCGAGAGAATGTCGCTGCGAAAGGCTTTGATAAAGCGCCAGACAGAAGCTTTTCCCTGTCTTGACGAGGGTTTAGGCGGAATCATTCAGGTGCCATCGAGTTATAGCGATTGACCGGCCGTGCAATGCGCCCGGGCGAGTGGCTGCGTCCGGCAAAGCGATCTTCCAAGCTGTCCGGGCCCGCGGTAATGGCGAAATAATCATAGTCGCGCGGGCGGTCAAATGCGCAAAGGTATTGAAAATGCAGTCGAAACCAATGGCCACGCAAGGCGCGCTGCTTTTGCGGCGAAAGACTTTGACGAAAGGCTGCGGACAAGACCAATGGCCCTTGCCGATCCTTGGGTTCCACGCCGACAACGGCAACCGGATCGCACAGCCCGAACGAACACGCATCACCGGGGGCCGAGACATCGACCCAACAAAGCGCTTTGCTGGCCGAGACCTCGTGCAAATCGCGGCGCAACCGATCAGCGCGGGGCAGGAAGGCGGCCATGGGCACCACCTGTCCCAGCGTCAAAAGCGCCAGCTTGGGACCATCTCTATCTTCAGGCCGGTTACGAAGAACTTCGGCCAACACCGAAACCGCAAGATAGGCGCCCGACGAATGACCGACGATCAGGACCTCGTCCCAGTCTTCGTCCAGAACCTGATTGATGCGCGTGGCAAACCAGCTGATGCGTTGGTTCAGCCCGTCGGGATAAGAGCCCCGCAAATCGGCCGTGAATGCATAATCATGCATGAGATAATAGGCAAAGAGCTTGCCATCGATGCGCCGCCAAAAGGCCAAAGCCGCCCAGGTCACCCCTAAGAAAACCGGCAGGCCAAGCCAATAGCCATAAGGCATCAGCCGCCCCGCGATGGTGCCGACGGTCGCGGCGCCAACCCCTGCAACGGTTATTGCCGCCAGCAGCTGCAACAGCAAGATCACCACCGGGTAAAGTGCGGCCAGAACCGGTCCGCGACGCAGCCGCATCAGGCTGAAAAGCGCGCCCGATCCGATATAGATCCAGGCGGTTCGCAGCAGCTGCCCATAGGTTGCAAAGACCGATTGCCCCATCGAGCGCTGTACCAGATCGGCCCACAACAGAACTTCGAACTCGCTTTCCGTCCGCCGCCCCGAAAAATCACCTCTCACGCCCCAGCCAAAGCCGGTGCGATCGCGCCTGGGACCGAATGACAATGAATATTGGCTGATGGCGGCCTGATCGCGGCCCTCGCGATGATACAGTTCGCGATAGCGGCGCGGTGGAATTGGATCATAACCGGGAAGGTAAAGAACCCTGCGGCGAAAGGGAGGGTTCATCGGTGGCTCATCCGCTAGGGTCGCATCGCTCTCAACTTGCACGTGAGATACCATAGGCAAATCCAAAGCGGCGGCAAGTCAGCCCTGCCGCCATTTTGCCTCCAGCCGCTCAATCGCGGCAATGCGCTGTTTCGAGGGCGGATGAGATTGCAACCAGGCCGGAACCGTACTGCGACTTGCGCTTAAAGTCTCCAGCTTCCGAAACAGGTTCTTTTGCGGCTCGGTGCCCAGACCTGCCTTGATCATCAGCGCGCTGGCAAAGGCATCCGCCTTATATTCATCATCGCGCGACATCCGTGCCACGATTGCAGATGTCACCAGATTGGCAATCCACATCCCAAAAAAAGGAACCAATCGCCCCAAAAGCGTGCCAAGCGCCATGCGCACGGCATTCTGCCCCGCGAAATCCACCATCCTGCGCCGCGTATGGCCATGCGAAACATGCCCCAATTCATGGGCAATCACCGAGGCCAGTTCCGCTTCCGTGACGACCCCTTGATCCAGCTTGTCGATGAAACCGCGCGTCAGGTAAATGCGCCCATCCGGCGCGGCTAGCCCATTTACAGGTGCCACCTCATAGACATGGGCGCGAATCGGCGGCAGCTCCATGGCGCGGCCCAACCGCTCAAGCATGGGCTTCAGCCGGGGGTGATCCAGAACGGTCGAATGCGACCGCAAGTCTTGCTTGAGCCGCCATGAGGAAAAAAACCACATTGCGGCCAGGTAAAGGCCGATCAGGATAAAGGGAAGAAAACGCAGCATGCGTTGAATATCAATGCCCCTGCGGCTGGCGTCAATCACCAGAAGCCGTGGATTTTCTTCATCACGAAAATAACCACTGTTTTAACCGCGCGGCAAAGACTGCAACCCTGTGGTTCGGCCCTAGCCCAACCAGCGCATGGCCCGGCTCAACCCTTCCAAAGTCAGGGGCGCCATCTTACCCTCAAAAATCTCATCGATCATGCG
>NZ_DALZMB010000041.1:0-31602 GCF_032007265.1 Paracoccus sp. (in: a-proteobacteria)
AACGGCTATTCCGGGCATGGATTGCAACAGGGACCGGCGGCCGGGCGTGGTGTTTCGGAACTGATCATCTATGGTCGCTACCAAACGCTGGACCTGTCCGAGGTTGGCTATGAGCGGATCGTTGCGAACCGACCTTTCCTTGAAAAGGCGGTTATCTAAGGGCCGGGGAAGGGCAAAATTTTGACGCTGCATCGCAGGGCTATGACCATCAGAAAGCGGCAAGCATGAGCGAGCGGCCTTTTCGCTTGCCGCCGTTGAACGCGCTGCGGGTTTTTCACACCGTTGTACGCCATCGCAGCTTCCGAAGTGCGGCAGATGAGCTGCTGGTCACGCCGCAGGCGGTTTCTCAGCAAATCAAATTGCTGGAAGAAACGCTTGGGATCGAGCTGTTTGAACGCAAGGGCCGTGCAATTGAACCCAATGAGCAGGCAATCTTGCTGGCCCATTATATTCAATCTGCCTTCGACGAAATGGCCGAAGGGGTGCGCCGGGTGACCAAGCTGGGTCGTCGTAACCGCATCAACGTCAATGCCAGCCCCTATTTTGCGACCCGCTATCTGTTAGACCGTCTGGCGCGGTTTCGGGACAGGATGCGAGATGCCGATTTGCGGCTGACCACAATGGTCGAGCTGCCGAACTTTGTCTCGGACGATGTCGATGTCGCGATTCAATGGGGCTATGAGGGGACGTGGAAGCAAAATCAGGCAACGCTTTTACTGCGTGATTACAAGGAAATATGCTGTACCCCCGAGCTGGCGCGCCAGATTTCCGGCCCCGAGGATCTGTTGAAGCTGCCGTTGCTGCATCCAGTTTTAGCCGACAAGCTGTGGCGCGACGTGCTGCTGCATTTGGGTGTTTGCGAGGCCGCCTGCCATGCCGATACGCTGTTTCAGGATGCGGCAACCATGCGGCGCGCGGCAGTCGCCGGGCTGGGGGTCGGGCTGATCTCCACAATTGACGCCGAAGAGGATCTTAAACTGGGCAAGTTGGTTGCGCCTTTCGGCCGCGCGATCATGCAGAAAATGCCTGAGGCACAGATACCGGGCTTTTACCTTGTGCTGCCCAAGGCCAACCGCCGCGTCAAACCGATTGCAGCCTTTTGCGAATGGATCGAGCAAGAGATCTGGGACGCCGCGGGCCACGACTAAGCCGCGCGCCTTGCCGCAAGCACAGCTTGCGGCGCCTTCCCCGATGATTTCCCTGCGCGCGCAAGGGGCATCCCTAACGGCCTTGCCGCAAAGGATCATCCAGCCAAGGAATTGTCGCGGCATTCACAGAACATGCAGGCATAGCCCTCGCCAGACCCATCGCGGTTTTGCCATATTGATTGGCAATCGGATCAGGCTGGACCGGATCATGCGAATGGTCCGCGTGGATCTGCCATCCATGCCTGCTGTCGCGGCACCCCTCGGTCAATTCAGCCCGCGCCTTTCTTGGCTTGCGGACGAAACTTGACGCATTCCCAGGCAGGGTCTTGGTGTCTTGTCCATAAATGACAAGAAAATCTTGTCATTCTCCCGGTTTTCTTGATTTGGCCTGGCACGCCAGCGCGCCACAGTGGGGCGGTATCGAAAGCAATAACCAAACACCCCACAACCCAGGCCTCCCGATGTCCCTCATGGACATGACATTTCGTAATTTGGGGCCATGGAATGCGTGCTTTGGACAAAGACGGGAAGGGCGAAGGCGCTGTTACTGGAAAATCAAAAAACGCTGGTTCGCGTAGACTCGCTTGGAAAAAGCTTTGGCAGCCTAGAGGTTTTGCAAAACATCAGCCTTGAGGTGAAATCGGGCGAGGTTTTGGCGATCATCGGGCCAAGTGGCTCGGGCAAAAGCACTTTGCTGCGCTGTCTGAATTTTCTTGAGACCCCCGACATCGGAAACATCGAGGTCGCCGGGGTCAAGATCGATGCGGGCAAACATCCAAGCCAGCGCCAGATCCTGGAATTGCGCCGTATGGCGGGCATGGTCTTTCAGTCCTTTAACCTTTTCCCCCATATGACGGTGCTGGAAAATGTCAGCTTCGCCCAGAAACGCATTGCCAAACGCAGCCAGGCCGAGGCTGACGCCCGCTCGATCGAATTGCTCAAGCGTGTCGGGCTGGAACAGAAGGCGCGCGAATATCCGCACCGCTGCTCGGGGGGGCAGCAACAGCGTATCGCGATTGCCCGCGCCTTGGCCCTTAGCCCCAAGGTTATGCTGTTTGACGAGCCCACGTCTGCGCTGGACCCCGAGCTGGGCCTAGAGGTGCTGTCGGTCATGCGAGAGCTGGCACAGGACGGCATGACGATGATTGTCGTCACCCATGAGATGCAATTTGCCGAAAGCGTTTCGGATCACGTGATGATCATGGCCGATGGAAAGGCCATCGAATACGGGCCGAGCGCCGAAATCATGCGCAATCCTCAGACGGCTCGTGCGCAGCGCTTTCTTCATGCGGTCAGGGATCGCTAATGGCCGAGATTGCAGCACATATTCTGCGCGGTTTGCCCTGGACGTTGGGCGTGACCTTTCTTGCGCTTGTGATCGGGATGGTCCTTGGGGTGCCGCTGATGCTGGCGCGCATCTCGCGGCTGGCCTGGCTGCGGTTGCTGTCAGGATCGGTGATTACCTTTGTGCGGTCTATCCCGCCAATCGTCTGGCTTTTCGTGATCTTTTTCGGCCTTGGCAGCGGATATATCCGCATCCAACCCTTTCCAGCCGCGGTCCTTGGGCTTGGCCTGATCGCTTCGGCCTATATGGCCGAGATCTATCGCGGCGCATTGCTGTCAATTCACGCCGGGCAATGGGAGGGCGCGGCCGCGCTTGGCATCAGCCGCACCAGCATGTGGCTAGAGGTGATCTTACCACAGCTTTTCCGCGTCGCTTTGCCCGCATTGGCGACCTATGCGATTGGTTTGCTTAAGGATTCGGCAATCGCCTCGACGATTGGGGTCAACGAAATGACCTTTGTCGCCAACCAGCAGGCCATGGCCACCTATCGCGGGCTTGAAGTTTTTAGCGTGGTTGCTGTCGCCTATATCGTGCTGAGCCTGCCCATCGCCTGGGCCACGCGGGTCATCGATCAGCGTATGCGCAAGAAGGTGTCCAGATGATTTCGGAAATTCTGTCGCAAGGGGGCACATGGCTGCCCGATATGCTGTCGGGTCTTCGCCTTAGCGTGACCGTCACCATCGCAAGCCTGTTGATCGGGCTGCCTTTGGGCTTTTTGCTGTCACTGGGCGTGATGTCGCAATCGCGCGCCAGCAATGCCATCGCTTTGATCATTGTCGAGATTGGGCGTGGGGCTCCGTCGCTAGTTTTGCTGCAATTTGCCTATTTCGGCCTGCCAAGCACGGGGATGACGCTGACCTCGTTTGGCGCCAGCGTCGCGGCTTTGAGTTGGTCAACCGCGGCCTATACCAGTGAAATCATTCGCGCGGGCTTGCTTTCAGTTCCCGCGGGCCAACGCGAAGCGGCCATGGCAATCGGGCTGACCCGAACGGATATGATGCGCTTTGTGATCGTGCCGCAAGGCCTGCGCATCGCCATTCCCGCCCTTTTGGGTTTTGCCATCCTGATCTTTCAGACCACCTCGCTTTGCTTTGCGATCGCGCTGCCCGAGCTGACCAGCCGGGCCTATGAAATTGGAACCAATACGTTCCAATACCTGCCAGCACTGGTGCTTGCAGGCCTTCTCTACCTGATGGTCTGCATTCCCATGACGCTTGTCGTTCATTGGATCGAGACCCGCAGAACCTACTGAAGACACACAATAAACTGACAGGAAGGTCCAATATGAACATCAAAATCGCTGTTGGCTTGACGTCCTTTGCCTTGCTGGCCTCATCGGCAGCTTTTGCGCAAGACTGCACACCAAAGCATCAGATCACCACAGTTGAAGAGGGGTTTCTGACCGTCGCCGCCCCGACATTTCCGCCTTTCTCGATCCCCAAGGGCGAAAGCGATCTAAGCGGTATCGACGGTGAAATCGTCAAGGAAATTGCGGCGCGCGAATGCCTGAAGATCAAGGTCGCGCCCGTGGAATATGCGACTGCCGTGCCCTATGTCGTCTCGGGGCGCGCGGATGTGGCCATAGGCAACTATTACCGCACGGCCGAGCGCAACAAGGTCGTGAACATCTCGGCACCGCTTTATCTGGATCAGATGGGGATTTACTCCAAGGATGGCGTTGACGCCATCTCGGCGCTTGAGGGACGCCGCGTGGGTACGGTGCAAGGCTATATGTGGGTCAACGACATGAAAAAAATCATGGGCGACAAGTTGAGCCTCTATAATAACTATGTCGCGCTTTATCAGGACATGGATGCCGGCCGTATTGACGCCGCGCTTGACGGTGTGGCAGTTGGCACAGCCGCGCAAGAAGGTGGCACCTTGAAAGACGTCAAGATCGTCGTGGCGCAAAAAGATGACCGCGTCGGCGCCACTGTCGAGCCGCCGCAGGCAGGGCTACCGCTTTCCAAAGACAATTCCGAACTGCTGACCGCTGTGGACGAGATCGTCAACGAACTGCATTCAAGCGGGCGCCTTGTCGAAATCCTTAAAGAATTCGGCATGCCGGAATCGACTGCGGCTGTCGGCGAGCCGCGTCTGGTTCAGTGATTATGACAACAGTTGGCCCGGTTCGGGCCAACTGACCGCTCTGTGCAGCCCCAACGAGCCGTGCCAGAGCAACGGGGTTGCAGTGTGATTAAGTTTACATAATTCGGCTTATTGAGAGCTGGAATGGATCGGTGGGCTCCGTTTCGAAACGAAACAAGCTCTGACTTCCCGGCTGTTGGGTCTCAAACCCGATCGCGTGGCCCAACATCGTAACTTTGATGCACGCCAGTTTTATGCACCCGTCGCGATAGCACAAAAGCGCCCTTAACTCGCTAAGACATCATATTGTCGCGGATGGTGCAGATTTGGTGTGCGGACAAAGCTCTTTGCCCGCACACGGCAGAATTACTTCTTTTTATAGGCGACGCAGTCGACCTCGACCTTGCAGTCAACCACCATCGAGGACTGAACGCAGGCGCGAGCGGGCGGATGCTCGTGAAAGTACTTTTCAAAGACGCCGTTGAAGCTCCAGAAATCGCGAGCATCGTCCAACCACACGCCGACGCGCATGATATCGCCCACATCATATCCGGCATCCCTGACGATTTGCAGCATATTCTCGATGGCGATCTCTGCCTGCTCGGCGATCCCCTGCCCCACAACCTCACCGTTGCGCATGGGTGTCTGTCCCGAAACGTAAAGCCAGCCATCAGCTTCGGTCGCCTTAGCAAAGGGCAGTGATTTTTGGCCAGAGCCTTTCGAGGCCCCGACACCGTGACGAATGATAGCCATGTCAGTCTCCGTTTGGATGAATATTTGTCAGGATCAATCGCCCAGCAATTGGCGATCATCACCGTCGCGGTTGCTGACCAGCTCTTCCTTGATCCGGCGCAACAGCTGCAAAGATTGCGTCCGATCGGCATAGGCAACAAGGTTGGCCAGAACGTCGATGGCTGCAAGATAGGCAAAACGGGTCGACGTCGGGCGAAAGATATTCTTACCCTCTGCCAGGTCGATTGGGATCACGACCGAGGATCGCGCCGCCACCGGCGATCCGCTTTGCGTGATCGCAATCGTGGGGACGCCGTTTTGGTGATACAAATCCAGACACCGCACCAGCTCGTTGTCGCGCCCCGCCATTGACGACACAATCGCAACCGTTCCCGCCGTCGCAGATGCCGCCAGCATCAGGGCCATCGATTTGTCATTGGTGCTTTGTACGTGGCACCCCAGACGAAAAAGGCGGTTCTGGATCTCATTGGCAATCATCGAGGAATTTCCCCCCGCCCCGACCGCCTGAATAAAACTGGCCCCACGCAACAGTTGCGCGGCCCTTTCCATTGCCGGCAGATCCAGTTGTTGATGCAGCTTGAAAAGCGCGTCCTGGGCCTTGGTCACAATATCCTCGGCAACTTCGGCGGCCGTCGAGGTGGGGACCTCGGGCTTGAGATAGCGCAACCCGACATAGGTCATGCGTGCCAGCTGAACCTTGAAGTCGGCATAGCTATTGCAGCCGATGCGCCGACAAAAGCGTGTGATCGTGGGGGCCGAGACACCGACCCTTTCTGCCAGATCGCTGATCGAGGACTGAACCGTCTGATCGACATTCTCAAGCACAAGCTTGGCAATGCGAGCATCCAGCTTGGATAGCATCTGTTTCTCATCTGAAAGGGTTTGAAACAGGTCCAAGCGTGATCTCCTGTCGGAATGAAGCTCAAGGTGTTGGTGAAAAATAATTACATATAATGGCTCTGGTCAAGCAGGATGACTGGAAACCTGCGGGAATATACGCTGAAATGCGTAAATAAAATACGACGACTGTGATTCCCTACCATTTCCAAAGGTGAAATATGACCTACCCTTGGCCCGAAGCCGGAACCGCGCTGGACGATATTCCGACACCGATGCCCGTCATCGACGAAACCATTCTTGAAAAGAATATCGCACGCGCCCAGACCTATATGGCGCAAAACGGCAAGGCATTTCGGCCTCATATCAAGACCCATAAGATCCCTGCGCTGGCCAGGCAGCAGATCGAAGCGGGGGCCTGCGGCATCAACTGCCAGAAAATCACCGAGGCCGAGGTCTTTGCCGATGCCGGCTTTGACGATATTCTGATTACCTATGACATTCTGGGCGCCGCCAAATTGGCGCGTCTGAAGGCGCTGAACGATCGGGTCGCGCGTCTGTCGGTCGTCGCTGACAGCGCCACGGTGATCGAGGGGCTGGGCGCGACCTTCGATGCCGCGCGACCTTTGCGCGTGATGGTCGAATGCGATACGGGCGGGCGGCGCTGCGGTGTCCAAACCCCCGAGGCGGCAATTGCGCTGGCCGAAAAAATCGTTGCCGCGCCCGGTCTCGAGTTTCTGGGTCTGATGACCTATCCCGCGCCCGGCGGTGCAGCCGAGGTCGAGGACTTTTTGACCAAGACCATGCAAGGTCTGGCGGCCAAGGGTATTGCCTGCCCGGTCCGCTCTAGCGGTGGATCGCCCGATCTGTACCTGGCGCATCTGGTGCCTTCGGCAACCGAACATCGCGCCGGGACGTATATCTATAACGATCGCAGCATGGTGCGCGCGGGGCAATGCGGGCCTGACGATCTGGCAATGACCATTCTGGCAACCGTGGTTTCCCGCCCTACCCCTGACCGCGCGATCTTGGATGCGGGGTCCAAGGCGCTGACCTCGGATCTTCTGGGTTTCAGCGATTATGGCGAAATTCTGGGGGCCAAAGGCGCGCGGATTATCGGCCTGTCCGAAGAACATGCTGTTGTCGATCTAAGCGCGGTCGAAGGGGACTTCCCGCCGATAGGCGCGGTCGTGCGGGTTGTACCGAACCATACCTGCGTCGTCAGCAATCTGTTTGATCGCATGGTGTTTCACCGGAACGGCATTGTCACCCGAGTCGAAGATGTCGCCGCACGCGGCACCGTTTGGTAAAAATTTTCTCTGCTGGCCGGGCGAATTCCCCCGGCCAGCGGAATCCCGCCCCAAATGGCCATGAAAATTTCGTGGCTTTACGCAGCAAGATTTTCACCGGCCCTGCCTGCCGCACGGCGGCGGCACCATAATCCCCAAGGCTGCGCAGCGTTCTGCATCAAGGGCAGAATTTCACGAGCGAAAATAAGGGCAATTTAAGACCACCCATTTTCTTCGTGTCGTAAATTAATTTCTTTATATTTGAAAATATCGAATAATTATTGACTTAACTGGCGTGAATGGCCGAATATTGGGTAAATAAATTACGCTTCTGGCCGTCACTTCGCCTTTAAGGCATCCGATG
Source organism: Paracoccus sp. (in: a-proteobacteria) (assembly GCF_032007265.1). Taxonomy (GTDB): domain Bacteria; phylum Pseudomonadota; class Alphaproteobacteria; order Rhodobacterales; family Rhodobacteraceae; genus Paracoccus. Next base: position 7,825 of record NZ_DALZMB010000041.1, read on the forward strand.
GTGCCTCACTTGCCCGCTCGTCATCGAAAGCTGCTCATGCGCATTTTCACTGCCTCGCTTGCAACCGAAACCAATACGTTTTCGCCGGTTCCAACCGATATCGAGGCCTTTCGTGCCGCATTTTTTGCCGCTCCGGGCGAGCATCCCGACACGCCTACGCTGTGTTCGTCTGTCGTGCCAATCCTGCGCCATCGCGGCAAAGCCGAAGGGTTCGAGGTGATCGAGGGGACGTCTTGCTGGGCCGAGCCTGCCGGGCTGATCCAGCGTGCAACCTATGAATATTTGCGCGACCAGATCCTGGATCAGCTGCGCGCGGCCATGCCCGTCGATGGGGTCATCCTGGGCCTGCATGGCGCGATGGTTGCCCAGGGCTATGACGACCCCGAGGGCGATCTGCTGGCGCAGGTGCGCGCCATTGTCGGACCCAATGTTTTGGTGTCGGCCGAATTCGATCCCCATAGCCATCTGACGGACAAGCGCGTGCAAAACCTTGATCTGATGGCGACCTTTCTTGAGTTTCCCCATACTGATTTCGAAGAGCGAGGGGCGCATGTCGTCGATCTGTCGCTGCGCAGCCTGAAGGGCGAAATCCGGCCAAAGATCTCGACCTTCGATTGCCGTATGATCACGATCTATCCGACCAGCCGCGAGCCCATGCGCGCCTATGTGGATCGCATCAAGGCGCTGCAAGGCAAGGATGGCGTTCTGTCCATCTCGATCATCCACGGCTTTATGGCCGGTGATGTTGCGGATATGGGAACGCGGATCGTGGTCGTGACCGATAATGATGCGGCCAAAGGCGAGGCCTTGGCACGTGATCTTGGTCACGAGCTGTACCGGATGCGCCGCGAAACCGCGATGCCGATGCTGTCGCCCGATGCAGGGCTTGACCGGGCAGTCGCGCTGCGCAAGGCCAATCCCGACCTGCCTGTCGTTATTGCCGATGTTTGGGATAATCCCGGCGGCGGCGTGGCTGGCGATGCCACCGATCTTTTGCGCCGCATGATTGCGCGCGCAATGACAGATACCGGCGTGGCGACAATCTGGGATCCGGTTGCGGTCAGTTTTGCCCATGCAGCAGGCGCAGGCGCCGAAATCGAGATGCGCATTGGCGGCAAATCCTGCGCGCAGGGCGGTGAGCCTTTGGATCTGCGGGTTCAGGTCGTCCGCGTGGTTTCTGAGGGGTGGCAAAGCTTTCGCAACAGCCGCGTCACCCTGGGTCGGGCCGCTGTCATCCGACCGGTCGGCACCCAGATGGATATCATCTTGATCACCAGCCGCACCCAGACCTACGAGCCTGATATCTTCACCAATCTTGGCATCGACTTTGCCAATAAAGCCTATCTTTTGGTGAAATCCACCAACCATTTCTACGCCGGTTTCGCGCCGATCACCTCGGAGGTGGTCTATATCGCCGCGCCGACCTCGTACCCGACCGAGCCGGCGACCACCCCTTATCTCAAGGCCAGTCACAATCTGTGGCCGCGCGTCGCGGACCCACTTGGTCTTGATGACTAAGCCGCCGACTTTTTCGGCATCCAACTGATAATCAATCAAAAACGAACCACAACAGGAAGGCACGACATGAAAAGGACCGCTCTCGCATCAAGCTTTGTCGCCCTGCTGGCCGGGTTTACCGGCATGGCGCAGGCTGGTGATGGCATCTTGACCGTTGCCACGATTGGCGAACCACCCACGCTGGACGCCATGCAAACCCCGACCGATATCGTGCTGACCATTGACCAGCATATTTTTGAGACCCTTTTCACTTATGATGCTGCCTGGCGCTCGGTTCCGCTGCTGGCAGCCGCGATGCCCGAGGTCTCGCAAGACGGCCTGACCTATCGTATCCCCTTGCGCGAAGGTGTGACATTCCATGACGGCAGCGCTTTTGACAGCGCGGACGTCGTGGCCTCGCTAGAGCGCTGGATGAAGGTCAACTCGAAGGGCAAACAGGTTGCCGAAGTTGTCGAAAGCCTGACAGCTGACGGCGATCATGGCGTCGTGATCAAGCTGAAGTCACGCTATGCGCCGCTTTTGGCGACGATGTCCCAAGCGGCAATCATCGTACCTTCCGAAAAGATCGGCGAAGAGCTGACCGAATTCATCGGCACCGGCCCCTATGCGCTGAAAGAACGCAAGCCTGACCAATATACCCAGCTTGTGCGCTTTGACGGCTATAAATCCCCCGAGGGCGAGATCAGCAACTATGCAGGCAAGCGAGAGGCCATCGCCAAAGAAATCCGCTTTGTGCCCGTTCCCGACGCCAATACCCGCGTCGAAGGCTTGATTGCGGGTCAATTCGACTTTGCCGATTCCCTGCCAGTCAGCGCCTTTGACCGCGTCAGCGAAAGCACCGTCGCCGCCCCGGTCATCTTCGAGAATGCCGGTTGGGCATCGATGAATATGAATATGAAACAGGGGCTTTTGACGACGAAAGAGCTGCGTCAGGCGGTACAGCTGGCGCTGAACCCAAATGACATGATGCTGGCGGCCTTTGGTGATGAAAAGTTCTTTAGCGTCGACGGCTCGATCTTTCCCGAGGGCTATATCTGGCACACCGAGGCAGGGGTGACCCGCTATGGTGATGGCGACCCCGAGGGGGCGGCCAAGATGCTGGCCGATGCGGGCTATGATGGCCAGCCGCTGCGGATTCTGACCAGTCGCCAATACGAATTCCACTATAAGATTGGCGAGGTCGCAAAGGCCTATCTCGAGACGGCAGGGTTTAAGGTCGACCTACAGGTCGTCGATTGGGCAACCTTGACCGAACGCCGGGCCGACCCTGCGCAATGGGATATTTTCATCACCCATTCGAACTTTCCCGGCGATCCGACGACGATCAATACCATCACGGATAGCTACCCCGGCTGGTATGTTTCCGATCAGAAGGCCAAGGCCGTCGCAACCTATATGGCCGCCACTTCGGATGAGGAAAAGGTCAAAGCCTGGGAAGGAATCCAGACCGTCATTTACGACGATGCCCCTCTGTTCAAGGTCGGGAACTTTAACGGCGTGACCGGCGTGGCCAAGGGGGTCAGCGGCTATGAGCCAACTTACTGGCCCCATTTCTGGAACGTCACACCGAAGGAGTAAGCCGCAATGAGCAAGGTCGCCCGCGCCTTTTCCAGGCGGATCATGGGAATGGTGGTCGTTCTTTTTATCGTGACGACACTGGTCTTTATAATCGTACGGGTCACACCGGGCGACCCTGCTGCGGTCATGCTGGGATCGGATGCCACCCCCGAGGACATCGCGCAGCTTCGCGATCGGATGGGGCTGAATGCACCGCTTTTGGTGCAATATGGCAAGTTTCTGTGGGGGCTGCTTCATGGCGATCTTGGCCATTCGATCTTTTTGAACCAACCCGTCGGGCAGGCTTTGCTTGCCCGCGCCGAGCCCACCTTTTTCCTGACCCTGTTTTCGATCCTGATCGCGTCGGGCATTGCTTTGCCCGTCGGCATCTTGTCGGCAGTCAAGCGTGGCACGCTTTTTGACCAGATCGTCGTGACGGTAACCATGATCGCGGCCAGCATTCCAAGCTTTTGGCTGGGTCTGATCCTGATCCAGATTTTCGCCGTCAATCTTGGTTGGCTTCCGGCATCTGGGTATGGTGGACCCGACACCCCTTTTCTGGACCGGCTTCAGCATCTGATCTTGCCCGCGGTCGCGCTTGGAGTGGTGAATTCAGCGCTGATCACACGTTTTACCCGCGCGGCCATGCTGGACGTTCTGGGTGATGACTATGTCCGAACCGCGCGGGCCAAAGGCGCAAACGAAGGCAGGGTCGTTTTGAAACATGCCTTCAAGAATGCACTGGTTCCCATCATCACCGTCATCGGCCTCTCTGTCGCCATGCTGGTTGCAGGCGCGGTCGTCACCGAGACGGTCTTTGGGCTGCCCGGCGTTGGCAATCTGGTCGTCTCGGCCGTGCTGCGGCGCGACTATCCGGTCATACAGGGCACGCTTCTGGTGGTGGCGGCGATCTATGTCCTGATCAACTTCATCGTCGACATGCTCTATGTCGCGGTCGATCCGCGGGTGCGCCTATGATTTTTTCGAACCTTTACAGTACCATGCGTCCGCTTTTGCGCAATCGCGCGGTTGTCTTTGGCATGATCATCCTGTCGATCGTGGTGCTTGCCGCGATCTTAGCCCCGCTGCTGGCACCCTATGCGCCAAACAAGCTGTCGATTGTGAATAAGCTAAAGCCGCCTTCGGCCACCCATCTTTTTGGCACGGACGAGTTTGGCCGCGATATTTTCTCGCGCGCGATTTATGCGGGCCGCATATCGCTTTTGGTCAGCCTTGGCGTTGTCGCCCTGTCTAGCGTCCTTGGCATCATCCTGGGCGTCATGGCGGGCTTTTTCCCGCGCCTCGACACGCCCATTTCGCGGCTGTTGGATGCCATGATGTCCTTTCCCGATATTTTGTTGGCGATTGCGCTGGTTGCGGCGCTGGGGCCGTCGCTTGTCACCGTCATCATCGCATTGGGCATCACCTATGCCCCGCGACTTGCCCGTATCGTGCGCGGATCAACACTGGTATTGCGCGAAATGCCCTATATCGAGGCCGCCGTCACCTTGGGTTTGCCAACCTGGCGTGTGCTGACGCGGCATCTTTTGCTGAACCTTGCCTCGCCCATTCTGGTCCAGGCGACCTTTGTTTTTGCATCTGCGATGCTGGCAGAGGCCAGCCTGTCGTTTCTGGGCGTGGGCGTATCAACTGACATGCCGACTTGGGGCACCATGCTGGCCTCGGGGCGAGAGTATATGAACAATGCACCCTGGCTGATGATCTTTCCCGGTCTCGCCATCGTCTTTTCGGTGCTATCGCTGCAATTGCTGGGCGACGGGTTGCGCGATCTGGTCGATCCGCGTCTGTCGAAGGAACGCTGACATGACAGAAGTGGCACAAATGCCGGTCTTGGCGGTCGAAAATCTGACCACCTCTTTTCGATCAGCAGCGGGTTGGAACCCGGTCATCCGTAATATCAGTTTTCACATCGATGCAGGTGAAACCGTTGCGATCGTTGGGGAATCCGGCTCGGGGAAAAGCGTCACCGCACTTTCCGCAATGCGGCTTTTGCCGCGCGATAAATCCCGCAGCCAAGGCCGTATCCTGCTGAACGGGCGAGATGTTCTGGCCCTGTCCGAAGCTCAGATGCGGCGGGTTCGCGGGGGCGAGATCGGCATGATCTTTCAAGAGCCGATGACCTCGCTGAACCCGGTTTTCACCATCGGAAACCAGCTGGCCGAGGCATTGGTTCTTCACAACGACATCAGCTGGCGCGATGCTGAAAGACAGGCTTTGCACCTGATGGAGCGGGTGCGTATCCCAGCCGCAAAATCGCGATTGCATGAATATCCGCACAAGTTTTCGGGGGGGATGCGCCAGCGCGTCATGATCGCAATGGCGCTGGCCTGCAAGCCTCGCCTGTTGATCGCGGACGAGCCGACAACCGCGCTGGATGTCACGATTCAGGCCGAAATTCTGGCGCTGATCCGTGAGTTGCAGCAAGAAGAGAACATGGCAGTTCTGTTCATCACCCATGACATGGGTGTGGTGGCCGAAGTCGCCGACAGGACCGTGGTGATGTTTCGCGGTGATATGGTCGAAACCGGGCCGACTGCCCAGATCTTCTCGCGCCCCGGCCAGCCCTATACCAAGGCCTTGCTGGCCTCGATCCCGCGCCTTGGGACGATGGGGGCTGCACTTGGCCCGCGCCGCTTTCCCGAGGTTGACCTGAAAACCGGGCAGGCAAGCGAGGGGGCCGAGATGCCCGCCCCCGTTGCCAAGGCCGAGCCGGTTGTCTCGGTTTCAAACCTGTCGGTGCGGTTCGAACTGCCGCAGGGTCGCATCCATGCTGTCGAAGATGTCTCGTTTGATCTGCATGCCGGCGAGACCTTGGCACTGGTTGGCGAATCCGGCTGTGGGAAATCAACGACCGGGCGGGCGATCATGCGTTTGCAAGATCCGACGACAGGTCGCGTCGTGATTGGTGGGCAAGACATTGCCCATCTGAAAGGGCACCAACTGCGCGGGCTGCGGCGATCTGCGCAAATGATTTTCCAAGACCCTTTCGCCTCGCTAAATCCGCGCATCAAAGTCGGGGCCGCCATCGTCGAGCCGATGCTGACCCATCGCCTGATGCCCAAGCCCCAAGCGCGCGAGCGTGTGGCCCAGCTTTTAACCCAGGTTGGCCTGTCGCCCGATATGGCCGAACGCTATCCGCATGAGTTTTCGGGAGGGCAGCGCCAGCGCATTTCAATTGCGCGCGCGCTGGCGCTGGATCCGCAGCTGATCGTTGCCGATGAAGCGGTCTCGGCACTTGATGTCTCTGTCAAAGCGCAGGTCGCCAATCTGATGTTGGATCTACAGGCCACAAGAGGGTTGGCTTATCTATTCATCTCGCATGACATGTCGGTTGTTGAGCGCATCAGTCACCGCGTCGCGGTGATGTATTTTGGCGAGATCGTGGAAATCGGGCCGCGCGCAGAGATATTCAACAACCCGCAGCACGCCTATACCCAGCGCCTGATCGCGGCAGTGCCGATCCCAGATCCAGGCCGCCGTGGCACGATGCAGCCCATCCCCGCCGCCGAGGTCCGCTCGCCGCTGCGGCCCTTGGATTACATTCACCGCAAACGTGAATATCGCGAGGTTTCGCCGGGCCATTTCGTGCAATTGATGCCACAGGACTAGGCGCGGCGCATGCACCTTGCGTTATTGCGGGGTGATCAGGTCGATCTTGGGGAAATAGGTCGCATAGCGACCGCGATCTCGGGTCAGCAGCCGATAGCCGCGAATGGCCGCATGGGCGCCAATATAGAAATCAGGCAGCGGAGAGCGGCGGTCGCCCCCTCGGCGCCGATAGGCCAGATAGGCCTTGCCCGCCAGGAAAGCAGCCGCCCAAGGCAGCGGCTCGCGATGAAAGACATCTTCGGGCAGCAGAGCATTCAGGGTTTCGATCTGGCTATGCGAGACTGACAGCTCGGCATAGATGATCGGATTGATCACCAACCGCGCATATTGCCCGATCTGCGCAAGCTGCGCCGCAGACCAACCCGCCCAGATCGGGTCGTTGGTGGCAATATCCAGCAAGATATTGCTATCGATCAGAACCGGCGTCATCCGCGCGTCAGCGCCATGATTTCATCCGTGGACATCGAAACATCTGCACTGCCGCGCAAATCTGCAATTGCCTGCGTCAACCGAGATACGCCCTTACCATCCCCCTGACCCGCAGGTACGACACGAACGATGCCATCATCGCCTATCAAAAACTCAACCTCGGTGCCGGGGTGAAAGCCCGCAAGATTACGCACATCCTGCGGAATGGTGACCTGTCCTTTGATGGTGATGCGCATCTTGTTTCCTTTCGGTAATACCAAAAGTAATACCATAATGCGTCCGGTTATGTCCAGTATCGTCAGACCGCGTCCTGGCACAAGGAAATGGCCCTTTACTGGGCTTTTTGGGCATTTTCACGGCAGGGTGGCTTTCCCCCTGCGGACTGCTGGCATAAGGACAGGCCAGAATTTCGCAGCGGACAAGCCAAAGGATATGCCGATGCCTGGGATCAATCTGGACGCGCTGGAACATGCGCTTGACCTGCTTGCGAACCAATATCGCGGGCCAGGCGGGGTTGCGGGTGTGGTCAAAGACGGCAAGGTCATCGCGCGTCGCGTTTGGGGCTATGCCGACATGAATGCGCGCAAGCCGATGCTGGACAGCACACGCTTGCCGATTTGCTCGATCTCCAAACAGATGACCTGCGCGCTTTTGCTGGACATGTTCGACACACCCGAGGTGCTTGATCCGCTGTTGCCGACACTTTTGCCGCACCTCAAGGGCCAGATGCCGCAGGTGGCCGAACTGTGTCACAACCAGTCGGGATTGCGCGATTACTGGGCATTGACGGTGCTGCATGGCGCCGTCCCCGAGGCGATTTTCACGCGCGAAGACGGTTTGCGGCTGCTGCAGTCCTATCAAAGCACGCATTTCACGCCGGGCATGCACTATTCCTATTCCAACGGAAATTTCCGCTTGCTGGCCGAGTTGATCGAACGCGCCTCGGGCCGCGATTTTGGCGAATTGCTGGCTGAACGGATCTTCGCACCCGCCGGTATGTCAACTGCCTGCCTTGCCGCCGATACCTCCAAATCGCTGGACGGGGTCGTTGGCTATGAAGGCAATCACGAATTGGGATTTTTGCCAGCCGGGCACGGCATATATTGGTTCGGTGACGCCGGTATTTCAGCATCTCTGAATGATATGCTGGCATGGGAGTGCCATATCGACGCCACGCGCAACGATCCAAACAGCCTCTACAACCGGATCTCGGCCCCGGTCAGCTTTGCAGATGGCACCCCGGCGGACTATGGCTATGGCTTGCGCCATGATCACCTGTGCGGACGACAGACAACTGGGCATGCCGGTGCGCTGCGGGGCTTTTCATCCTATCGCATGCATGTCGCGGCAGAGCGGCTGTCGATTTATGTCAATTTCAACCACGAATCCGGCGCGATCCGCGCGGCATGGCAGCTGGCCCATGCCGCGCTGGGTCAGGAGCCCTCAGCGCCGTCAACGCCCGAGGGTAATTGGAATGGGCTTTGGATGGACCAAGACAATGGTTTGTTTTTACGCACGAAAGCCACACCATCGGGCGTCAAGATGAACTATATGCATACGCCGCAGATGTTGACGACTGTGGGGCCGGACCATGCCAAGGCCACAGGGCTGGATATTATGCGCAAAGATGGCACGATCCACATGCGCCGCGAGGGCGAAAACCTGACCGTCACGGCCCTTCCCGTGGAGCCAATTGATCTGGCGGATGGTTGTCAGATCGCCGGGCGCTATCGCTCGGCAGAAATGGGCACCGAGATCGAGATCACCTCGGCCGGCGGAGGCACTTATATCGGCTTTAGCGGCACTTTGGGCCAAGGCCCGATGGAGCGTGTCTATCCACTTGCCGCCGATTTATGGTCTGTGCCGACGCGGCGCTCGATGGATGCCGCGCCACCGGGCGAGTGGACGCTGCAAATCCGTCGCGATCAGGACGGTAAGGTCAATGGGCTGGTGATCGGGTGCTGGCTGGCACGAAATATCGAATTCGAGCGGGTCTAGCACCGGATTTCTTTGATTTCTGCGTAAATCGTCAACGCATCCGAAACGACCTGCCCCTTATCAAAGCGGCCGCTGGTTGATCCGCGCGACGAACCAGATAGTGCCGCAGCATAAGGCCTTGGGCCTGATGCCACCTCGGAAATCTGCGCCCCTTTGGCAAGGGCGCAGAGGTTGAAGTCAAAGATCCTCGCGATCCACCGCGCTGTGTTGCGCATCTTGGGCTTCGCGCACGAACTGACCCGAGCTTTGATAGACCCAGCTGCGCCCAACCGAGGTTGCCAACCACATGTCGCCACCTGCCAATTCCGCCTGAGGATTGCGGGGCAACACATAAAGACGCATGAAAACCAGATAGAGCACCAGCCCCAGCGGGCATCCGATCAACACGGCATATTCGACGAACCAAGCCGCGACCCCGCCCGCGATCACCCAGGCCGCCAATCCGGCAAAGTTAAAGCCAGCGGTATAGCGAAACTGTCCATGCAACTGAAACAATTCGGGCACATTCAGGTGGCGGCGTCGGATCAGATAATAATCCGCCACCATGATCCCGCCGATCGAGGACAGGAACGCACCGTAATATCCCAAGAAAACGAACAGGTTATCAAGGATCAACCACGGAAAGCTAAGCGTGCCCACCACACCTGCAAGGGCGACACCGATCTTGTAGTTGATGGCGCGCGGCGCAAGGTTCACAAAGGTCAGCGCCGATGGGATCAGGTTGGCCGAGTTATTCGTTGACCACTGCGCCAACACCACCAAAAGCAGCAAGACCAGAAGCGATAGCCCCGTGGCGTCCCCCTGAATGACCTCGATCGGGTTCCAATTCCCAGTGGCCAGCATCGAAACCGCCCCAAGCCCCGCGATCAGCGCCTGTGTCACCGGCAGCGCAATCAATTGAGCCGCAAAAACATTGCGATTTCGCCGTGAGAACTGGCGCGACGGCTCGACTTTCAGAAAACGGGTCAGGTTCGGAATATCGATGGCCATGGTCGACCAGAAACCCATATTCGCCACAAAAAGCACCGCGATTGGCAAGGACCCCGGCAGGTTCGCATTCCAGATATTCAAACCCTTGGTCTGCGCAATTCCATCTAACGTGAAATACATCCAGACCGAGATTGCGATAATGGCCGGGGCAGCCAAAGACGCCAGCTTCTCGACCGACTTTATCCCCATCGCGGTATTGGCAACCTGCACCACTGCGAAAGCAGCGTACCACAGAAACCAGTTTGAAAAGCCGAGGAAATACTCGCCGATCCCGTTCAGGGCCAAAGCACCAAGATAGGTCTGAATGCCGAACCAAATCGCCGCGACAATCCCGCGTGATACGGCAGGCAAATGGGTGCCATGCACGCCAAATGGCGCGCGAAGATAGACCGCGAACGACAGGCCGTGCTCGGTTCCGATGTCAGCTGTCAGCAGCATGAAGGCGCCAATGACCAAATTTGCTGCAAATATGGTCAAGATTACCTTAGCAAGGCTGATGCCGCCGGAAACCCCCGTCGCTCCCAGTGAATAGGTTGCAATAATCACGGCGATGCCGACCCAAATCCAGATATAGCCCCATTTTCCGATGGGACGCTGATCCAGCCGGGTCGGCAGAATGGATTCTTCAATCAGGGCAGAGCGTGTCGGATCGGCAGTACCGATCTGGTCAGTTATGGTCATTGTCCTCTCCTGTTAAATCCCGGCTTAGGCCGGTGGTCATGGGCAATGAAAAAGGCCGCCCTAACCGGCGGCCTTTTCGTTATTTCGCAGCCAGCTTGGCGCGCAATTTGGCCGTTTCGGCCATATCCACAGTTTCCGATTCAAGATCGACCGAGACGCCATAGACCTGCCGGGCGTGATCGGCCGAATAAAAGCCGTCCAGCACATCCTCCAGCACCTTTTGCGCCGGGCGCTTCAGCGGGTTGCCATAGCCTCCGCCGTTGGGGCTGTAATAGGCCATCACATCATCGGCCTCGACCGCCAGCCCCGAGAATTTCGAGTACATCTCGCGGGGCTCTTCTGGGGTCTTGGCATTGTAAATCACGCAACGCCCGGTCGCCCCTTCGGTGCCACCAAAAATCCCCCAGGGTGCCTCGGTATGGCGTTCGGATTCGTGGGTGATAAAGCCTGGGGTCAAAACCCGCTGAGACTTGACCACGCCGATCCCGCCACGAAACTCGCCCGCGCCAGGAAAGGCGTCGTCGCGCAGCTCGTAGCGGTCGCAGATCATCGGCAGATGCATTGCCAGATCTTCAAGCGGGTTGTTGCGGGTATTGGCCATCAGATTGTCGATCGCATCCGGTCCGTCCGAGCGCGGTCGGCCCCCATAGGCCCCCTCGTTAACCTCGAGAAACACCCAGTAATCACCCGAGGGACGCACCCCTGAATAAGCCGCAAAGCTGATCGAGGCCGAAGATCCCGCGATGACCGTTTCGGGCATGACTGGCGCCAGAGCGCGAATAATCAGGTCAATCATACGGTTGCATTGCGTAAAGCGCGCCTCGGCCGAGGCGGGAGCTTTCGGATTGAAGATCGACCCCAATGGCGCGGTCACCGTGATCGGGCGAAATGACCCCTCATTCGAGGGCGCGCGCATGTCCGATGTGGCCGCATCCAGCAGCAGCTTACGAAATGCAGCATAGGCCGCAACTTTGGTCGACCCCTCGAATGGGACATTATAGGCGGTCGGCGTCTGATCGGCCGAACCAGTCAGATCGACCTCGACCTCGTCACCCCTGACCCGCAGCGTCACCTTGACCTTAAGGCGCTGATCGCGATTGCGTCCATCGTCGTCCAGCCAGCCTTCTGCGACATAATCGCCGTCGGGAATATCCGAAATCCGCGCCCTTGTCAGGCGCTCGGCATAATCCATCAGCTGGTTTGCAGCATTGAAAACCACGCTTTCGCCATATTTCTCGACCAGTTCGACGAAACGTTTCGCGCCTAGCCGCGCCGAGGCGACCTGTGCCTCGATATCCATGACCAGCTGTCCGGCAGCGCGCGAGTTGCGGCGGATATAGTTCCACATCGCATTGTTTGGCTGGCCCTTGCGGTACAGTTTGGTCCCAGCAAACAGCATGCCTTCAGCATAGACGTCAGGCACGTCGATGATCAGTCCCGGTGTGGCGGCACCAATGTCGACGTGATGGGCTGTATTGCCGGCAAAGCCAATCAGGCGATCTTGGTAAAAAATCGGCACCACGATCGCAAGGTCGGGGGTGTGCGAGGCCCCGAAATAGGGGTGGTTATGGACGACGACATCGCCTTCGTACCACTCACCATCCTCAAGGGTTTCAGCAATGCCGCGCAAATATCCGGGGATCGAGCCGATATGCATGGGCGTCGATTCAGATTCGCACAACGTATTGAAGTTTATGTCGAAAAGACCCGCGCCCAGATCCTGACTTTCGCGAATGATCGACGAAAAGGACATGCGATAAAGCACATGGCCCATTTCTTCGGCGATGGTTTCGAAGGCACCTCGGATCACCTGAAGGGTAATCGGATCGACCTGGGTGATCTTGCTCATGTCGTTCATGTCACTCTCCCAAAGTGCGGATGCGGGTGTTGCCGTAGTCCAGCGTCTCGGCGACATAGCCGGGCGGAACCAAAGTGGTGGAGTTGTGCTGCACAAGGATCGCAGGCCCCGGAACACAGTCGCCCGCAAACAGCTTGGTGCGATCATAGCGCGGCGTTTCCAGCGTCTGACCGTCATCGAAGGTCGTGGTGCGCACGAACATCAGCGCCCGATCAATGCTAGAGCCGTCGGTCCGTGCGATCTTTGGAATCTCGATGCGCCGGACCGAGGCTGAGCCGATGACGCGCAAAGTGATCAGCTCGACCTCGGCCTCGGGGTAAGAGTAACCATAATCGCGCTTGTGAGCGGCGTGGAAACTATCGGTGATCAGATGCTTATTGGCCTGAGTGACCTCTTCGGCTGGCATCTCGGCGCGCAGTTCAAACCCCTGCCCCTGATAACGGCATTCCGCAATCAAGGTCAGCATTTGCTCGGCGTGCGGAATGTCATCGCTGTCAAGTTCGGCACGCACCCGGTCGCATAGGCTGGCAATGGCCGCATTGATCCGCGCGATCTGGACATCATTGGCATGTTTCAGTTCGATGATCACCGCTTCGGTGTATTCATACTGCAGATCGGTCTTCAGCAGACCAACCGCCGCCGTGATCCCCGGCGCCACCGGCACGATGACATCGCGCGCCGAAACCGCCTCGGCCAGCGCGACACCATGCAGCGGACCCGCCCCGCCAAAGGGCATGATCGAAAACTCTCGCGGGTCGATGCCGCGCGCGACCGAATTCGATCGGATCGCCAGGGCCATATTGTTGTTGATGATCCGGATAATGCCCAAGGCCGCGTCCTTGACCGACAGGCCAAGTGGCTTGGCAATCTTCTCTTCAACCGCCTTTCTTGCAAGATCCGCATCAAGGGACAGGTCGCCACCCAGCGCAAGGTCAGGGTCAAGGCGCCCCAGGACAATCTGCGCATCCGTCACGGTCGGCTCGACGCCACCGCGACCATAGCAGGCCGGTCCCGGCTCTGATCCGGCCGAGCGTGGCCCGACATTAAAGGCGCCTGCCTCGTCGATGAATGCGACAGATCCGCCGCCCGCGCCAATCGTTACCAGATCGATCATCGGCGTCAGAACAGGGTGGCCCGACACATAGGTATCACGCGGGTTCATGATCTTAACGCTGCCGTCGGGAATGGTCGAAATATCCGCCGAGGTTCCGCCAATATCGACCGTGATGATGTTGGGCACACCGGCCATATCACCCTCGGATGCCCCGCCAATCACGCCCCCCGCCGGGCCCGACATCAGGATGCGAACCGGACGTCGCGCACAGGCATCAACCGTCGAGACCCCGCCATTCGACTGCATGATCCGCAGCTTGGACGTCACCCCTGCCTCACGCAGTTTGGCGTCAAGATCACGCAGATAATAGGCGGTCTTTGGCCCCACATAACAGTTCATCGCCGCAGTCGAAAAGCGCTCGTATTCCCGCATGACATTGGCAAGTTCAGAGGAAATCGTGACATAGGCGTCAGGCATCTCTTCAAGCACAATTTCCTTGGCGCGCTGCTCGTGCGCGTCGTTAAGGAAGCTGAACATGAAGCCAATGACGACGGAGTTGATGCCACGTTTCTTGAAAACGGCGCAGGCGCGGCGTACCGCATCCTCGTCCAATGCGCGCTCAACGCGACCATCTGGCGGCAAGATACGCTCGGCAATCGAGATACGGTTGCGACGCTTCACCAAAGGCTGGTTCTGCCACGGCACCTCAAAATGAAGCGAGAAGTTATAGGGCCGTTTGTGGCGCCCGATATGAAGAATGTCGCGGAAACCTTCGGTCGTCAGCATGCCGCATTCGCTGCCGTTATGCTCGATCGTGATATTGGTCGCAGTGGTCGTGCCGTGGACGATCAGCTCGACTTCCGAGGTGTCAATTCCGGCATGCCGACAGATGCCCTGCACGCCATCTACCACACCAATTGACTGATTTTTCAGTGTCGTAGGCACTTTATGGTAGAAAACACCTTTGGAACATTCCAGCACGAGATCGGTATTCGTGCCCCCCACATCGACGCCAATTCTGGCCATTGATCTACCTCCTGTTTGGGCCGGCCGGGCTTCGCGCCCGTGGACGCGGATAGGCGAAATCGGGCTGATGGCCGGGCCGTGTAACAGCGGGATTTCGTTAGGCGCAGAGCTGCCAAAATGGCGTCAGTCGTTCTTTTGCGGCAGTTGCGCCCCGCCAGTATGACGAGGCGCAACAGTGGTTATTCCGCGGCCTCAGCCAGCTGATTGACCGTGTTCAAATAGGCCACGCATTCATCAACGGTATGGACATCGCCAAACTTTGCATCGATGTCGAACAGGTTCCAGGCAACCGCCCCCGGCACACGATCACCGATTGCTTCCTTAACGGCAATCGTGCGGAAGCCGTCTGCAATCCCATCACAAATGGTTTGGCGAACGCAAGCACAGGCGGTCACACCGGTCACCAGAATTGTGTCAACGCCATTGGCGCGAAGGATGCCTGCAAGCTCGGTTCCATGGAAGGAAGAGGCGCGTTTTTTCAGCAGCGTATACTCGCCTTTGACCGGCGCAATGCGGCTGTCGATGGACCATAGCTCGGGCTTTGCCAGGTCAACCACATCGACCGGAATCTTGTCATGCCACAGCCCCATATCGGTGAAAGGCGCGTTGCGGTCGGTGATTTCATAGGCGGTGGTGACATGGATCACCGGATGGCCATTCGCGCGGCAGGCAGCCAAAAGCTTTTGCATGCCAGGGATGATTTCATTGTCCATCTTCTCCTGGTCACAGGTGAAGGGATTGCCGGGACGGGTCCATGCATTGGCCAAATCGACACTTACCAAAGCGGGTCGTTTGCCAAAACCAACACGGCGCTGAAAGCCGCGCTCTTTATAGAGTTTGCTGGCCGTATCAAAGGCCTCTTGCAGCAGCCGATCCAGTTCTTTGGCGTCAACATCGCTCATCTGTATCTCCTTTATCTGAACACAGGCGGGACTGTCGCCACACCTCTTCCCTATATTTTTCTGTTTCTTGACGCAGAAGAATTGGTATGTGAGCAATTATTATTGCTTTTGACGCATCAATTATTTTGCAAGCGCTTAGGCGGTGAAAGGTCGTTTCAGATGCAGAATACCGATGGGCTGGACCTGATCAGATCCTTTCTCGTCGTCGCCGAAGAGTTGAATTTTCGGCGCGCCGCCGAGCGGCTGAACCTTGATCAATCGGCGCTGACCCGCCGCATCCAAAAGCTAGAGCAAAGCCTGAATTTTCGCCTGTTCGAACGCACCACCCGAGAGGTGGCCCTGACGCAGGCCGGGCACTCATTCTATAACGATAACGCCTATCTTCTAAGCCGTTACAGCGCCTCGATCGACACAGCGCGCCGGATCGCCGAGGGCAAGACTGGCCATATCCGCATCGGCTATATGGCTTTTGCCGCGACCGAGCTGATGCCTTCGGCGGTGGCCCGGTTTCGCCGCCTGCATCCGCATATTCAGGTTTCTCTGTCCTATATCCGCACTCAGGGGCAGAAGCTGGCCCTGGCCAATGACGAAATCGATGTGGGCTATATGATCGGGCCGTACAGCCATCCGGATTTTCAGACACTTACCCTGACCCAAGAGCGCCTTTATGTCGTCACGCCGCGCAATCACGCCCTGCTGCGCCGCCCGGTCATTACCCCCGCCGATCTGGCGCAAGAGGCGGTCATTTTGGGTGATGTCAAGGAATGGGGTGAGTACCGTTGGCGGCTGGCCGAACTCTTCATGGGGGAAGGGATCGAGCTGAATATCACGGTCGAGGCCTCTAATACGCTGGCCCTGATTGGGCTTGTCGCTGCGGGTCTGGGCGTCACCATCTATCCCGAAAGCCTGATTGGCTTCATCGGGCGCAGTGTCGAGGTGCGACCAATCATCCACCCCCGTTTTCAATCGGAAACCGTGCTGGCATGGCGCCGCGCCAATCGCAGCAAGCAGTTACGCACCTTTATCGAGATTGCGCATCAGCTTGGTGTAAAGAGATAAACGATTTCATTCTGAAGAGCTTCCACCCCATTGATGGAAGGGAAAAAGCTAGGTCCAGACCACATCTGCAAGGGCTGACCGGTCAATTGGCTTCGATCGTCCTGCGGCGGCAAGCGCCAACTTTTGATTGGGTCCAGTTCAGCTTAATCAGGGGCGTTCAAAACCACGGCCTGCTTATTTCTGGCGGTTGCTGGCCAGTCTAAGGGCAGGCATGTGCGGGATCGGCTACCTGTGCCCGCAAGCGCAGCGAAATCGCCAAAATTGCACGCCTCGCGGCAGCACCAACACCGACATTCGCTGGCTGGCGTTAGGTAGATCGGCCTAACGCGGCGGCCCCGAAAAATTTTTCAGATAAATTCTGCGCGTATTATCAACCAATTCAATAGCATAATCTAAGTTTCTAAGGCTTGAACGCGCCACGCCTTACAGCGGCAAGGCAAAGACGCGGTTTTCATAGCAAGCGGCGGCGATGCCACGGGGGGCCAGCGCAACCAGTGCCGGATCACTGCATATCAAGCCGCCGGTATATGCGCCAAACGCAGGCAGGATCAGGTGATTTTCGCCGATCAGAAACGACGGCAGGCGGCTGCCTGCCAGCCGCGCAACGGGGTGGAAATGCCCGGAAATGTCAGGGCCCGCGTGCGGCATCGCCTCGTGCCTTAGGGGGATCTTCTCGATCAAGGCAGAGGTCGTCACGCGCCCCGGCAGGTCGTCAGGCAGGGAACCCGCATCGTGATTTCCGCTGACCCACAACCATTCCCGCCCCTGCGCCAGCTCATGCAAAAGGTGACGCTCGTCCATCGGCAATGCGGCGGCGGCGGCCAGATCATCAAAGGCATCGCCCAGACTGATCACGCGCTGCGGGGAAAGTGCCGCTATTTCATGTTGCAGCCGCTCAAGCGTCAATCGACCTTCATAGGGCGGCAGCAAGGCGCCCCCTCGACGGGCCATCCGTTCAGACTTGCCAAGGTGCAGGTCAGCGACGATCAAGCATTTTTCATCGGGCCACCACAGTGCTCGCGAGGATCTTGCGACAAGGTTAAGGCCATGGAATTGAAACTGAAAACCGCCGGTCACGACAGGCCTGCCTCGGCCATCAATGCCTCGGCTTCGGCCTCGGCCAGTCGAAGATAGCCCTGTCCTTTGATCGGAACTTTGCCGACTTCCAGCAACAGCGGCGCAGCAAGGGGCGAGACCCGCTCAAGCTGGATATGGCGCAACCCATGGCTTTGCCTCAACATAGCCTCGATGCGGCCAAAATCGACCAGCCCGCGGCTGGCCTCTAGCCGGGTGACGCGCAGCAAAAGATGGTCGGGATCGTATTTGCGCAAAGTATCGTAAATGATATTGGTTGAGAATGTCGCTTGCTTGCCGCTGCGGCGCTTGCCCGGCAGGTTGCGATGGATCAGCCCCGCGATGGTGGCAATGCTGCGAAAGCTGCGCTTCATCACCGCGTTTTCATCCAGCCAGTCGCCCAGCCCTTTGCGCAGCCGTTCAAGATCAAGCAAAGCTGCCGCATCGGTTACGGGGTCAATCGACCAGATCAAAAGCGCGTAATCGGTTGCCAAAAAGCCAAGCGGTCCTAGGCCATCTTCTTCCATCGCGCGCGTCAGCAACAGCCCCAATGTCTGCAAGGCATTCCGCCCGGCAAACCCATAAAGCGCGAAATAAGAACGCCCCTTGTGCGGAAAGCTTTCACATAGCAGCTGTTCAGCCGAGGGCAGCGCGCTGACCTGAGCCTGAAGCGCAAGCCATGCCTGCGTATCAGGAGGCAAAACATTATGACGCGACGGATCGGCCAGAATATTCAAGACACGGTGGGCAAGTTGCGTCGACATCGCCAGCTTCTGCCCGCTGAAAACGGCGATCTTGGGCTGGCGGGTCGGGTTCGGCGTCACCTCTAGGACCATCTCACGCAGCGCGTCATAGCGCACGGTCTGCCCCCCAATTAGGAAGGTGTCACCGGGAACGAGCGTGGCGGCAAAGGCCTCTTCGACCTCGCCCAGAAAGGCGCCTGCGCGCCCGCGGCGGCGCACCTGCAGCATTTCAGCCTCGACGATTGTGCCGATATTCATGCGTATCTCGCGCGCGGCACGCGGATCACGCAGGCGCCACAAACCATCCCGCAACATCAGCCTTTGCCACATGTCATAGCTACGAAGTGCATAGCCGCCGGTTGCTGCAAAATCGAGGCAATCGTCAAAATCCGCGCGGCTCAGATCCCGATAGGGTCCAGCGGTTCGGACCTCGTTAAACAATGTATCGGCATCGAACGGACCAGCGCAGGCCGTCAGTTGAATATGTTGGCACAAGACATCCAAGCCCCCGGCCGGACGCGGCTCGCCGTCCAGATCGTTCTCTTGTACGGCCTGCAGCGCGGCAACGCATTCGATCTGCTCGAAACGATTGGTTGGCACCAAACGCGCCACCGAAGGGGCGCCCCAGCGATGGTTTGCCCGTCCGATGCGCTGAACCAGCCTTTTGACGTTTTTGGGCGCGCCGACCTGAATGACCAGATCGACATCCCCCCAGTCAATGCCCAGATCCAGACTGCCGGTCGCGACCACGGCCTTTAGCTCGCCTGCAGCCATGGCTGCCTCGGTGCGGGCGCGCGCCTCTTTGGACAGGCTACCATGATGCAGGCCAATCGGCAGGTTCTTTTCATTTTGTGCCCAAAGCGATTGAAAGAACAGCTCGGCCTGAGCGCGTGTATTGATGAAGATGATCGAGGTCCGCGCTTGCTCGACCGCGGCCAATACCTCGGGAATGGCGTAATGGCCGCCGCTGCCCGCCCAAGGCGCGGGGGACGAAGTCGCCAGCATGGCAATATCGGGCCGGGAACCGGGGTCGGCCCGCAAAATCTTGGGGGCTGTGCCTTGGGCGTTTCCCATGAACTGAGCCAGCGCAATTGGGTCTTCGACCGTCGCTGACAGGCCCGTCACCGTCAGCTGGGGCGCAAGGGCGCGCAATCTGGACAGTGCCAGCATCAGCTGATCGCCGCGTTTCGATTCAGCCAAAGCATGCAGTTCGTCCAGAACGACGCGACGCAGATTGCCAAAAATCCTAGGGGCTTCGGGATAGCTTAACATCAGCGCCAGGCTTTCGGGGGTTGTCAGTAAAATATGCGGCGGCTCGACCCGCTGTCTGCGGCGCTGTGACTGACTGGTGTCGCCGGTGCGATCCTCGACCCGGACAGGAAGGCCAAGATCGCCGATCGGTCGAGCAAGATTGCGGCCAATATCCACGGTCAAAGCCTTTAAGGGCGAGACGTAAACGGTGTGAAGTCCTGTCCAACCTTCGGCTAGTTCGACCAAAGAGGGCAAAAAGCCAGCAAGCGTTTTTCCCCCGCCGGTCGGCGCGATCAGCAACCGATCCCCTTGAGGGGCCAGAAGTTCAAGTTGATGGGCATGAGGCACCCAGCCCCGCCCGGCAAACCAGCCGGCAAAAGCCGTGGGCAAGATCACAGCATGGCCTCCAGGGTGGCAAGTTGGTCGGCTTCGTCTGCGGGCTTGTCCCAGCGGATGCGGCTGATACGCGGAAAGCGCATTGCAATGCCGGATTTGTGCCGGGTCGAGCGCGCCAGCCCCTCAAAGGCGACCTCAACTACCAGTTTCGGGGCCAAAGCGCGCACGGGGCCAAAGCGCTCGGTGGTGTTTTGGCGTACAAACCTGTCCAGCTTGCGCAATTCCTCGTCCGTAAAGCCGAAATAGGCCTTGCCGACGGGCACAAGCTCGCGGTCACGCCAGACACCAAAGGTGAAATCGCTGTAAAAGCCCGAGCGCTTGCCATGACCACGCTGCGCATAAAGCAGCACCGCATCCACCACCATCGGGTCTTGCTTCCACTTGAACCAGGGCCCGCGCGGACGACCCGCTTGATACAGGCTATCAACCCGCTTCAGCATCACGCCTTCGATCACCGTTTGTGGCGGCTGCGCGCGAAGGGCCGCAAGTTGGTCCCAATCGGCAAAATCAAGCAAGGGGGACAAGGTGACGCGGGCCGCGCCGAAATCCACCCCCTCGAGTGCCGCGCGCCGTTCAAGAAAAGGCAAAGCGCGCAGATCCTGCCCCTGCCAGATCAGCAGATCATATAGCATCAATCCCGCCGGATGACTGGAGAGCAGCGCCTTGCTGGCGGTTTTGCGGTTCAGTCGCTTTTGCAGATCCGAAAAGGGGGCGACCGTTTCGTCGCGAATAACGATCAGCTCTCCGTCGACGGTGCCGTCGAAATTCATCGCCTCGATCACATCGGGAAACGCCGCCGAGATGTCCTCTCCTGTGCGCGAATACAGCTTTTTCACCCCCTGATCCGAGGCGGCCTGAATACGAATACCGTCCCATTTCCATTCCGCCCGATAGGCCGCCGGATCCAGCAAAGTGAGTTCGCCTTGCGTAATCGGTGTGGACAGCATGACCGGACGGAAAGGGGCAAGTGCGGCCGCAGCCGGGCGCGGGCCGCCCTCAATCCAGGCAAAAAGCGGCGTATATGGCGGCGTTAACCCATGCCAAATTTCTTCGATCTCTTCGACTGACGGGCCGCCCATTCCCGCCAAAGCGCTGCGCGCCAGACGGGCCGAGACCCCCACGCGCATATTGCCGGTTGCAAGTTTCAGAAATGCCAGCCTTTCGCTTGCATTCAACCCGTCCAAACTGTCCGAAATGACCGCAGGTAAGCCACCACGCCCGGTCGTTTGCATCAGTGCGACAGCTTGAGACAGCGACATATCCTTACCACCCGGCCCCTCCCAGATCAGGGCCAGTGTTTCGGCAAGATCACCGACAAAATCATAGCTCAGCGCAAATAGCTCTTCATCTATGCGGCTGCTCGCCATGCCGCGCAGCAGGCTTGGCGCAACATGGCGCAATTTCAGATCACCGGTCAGTGCAGCCAAGGCATACCCGCGATCAGGGTCGGGAGTTTGGCGCAAATAATGGCGCAGCAACCGCAGCTTGGCATTTCGCGCAGGTGTAAACGCCAGCCTTTCCAGCAAATCCGAGAAGGCTTTCATTCAAGCAATTCCTCATCATAGCCGATCAATCTGAGCGGATGCGCGGTAATCTGGTTCAGCGCGCACCACCGCATCAGCCCTTCTTCGGCACCATGGGTAATCCAAACCTCTGCCGGAGCAATTTCGGAAATGGTGCGCGTTAAAGCCGGCCAATCGCAATGATCCGAGATGACCAAGGGCAGCTCGACACCGCGCTGGCGCGCTCTTGCCCTGATCTGCATCCAACCCGAAGCGAAGCCGATCACCGGATCGCGAAAGCGCTGAACCCAAGAGCTGGCAAAGGCCGAAGGGGGCGCAATGACCAGTTGCGCGGGGCAGTCCTTGGCGGTTGCGGGAACCAGTTCTCCGAGTTCGATCCCTTGCGAGATATAATAGTCGCAAAGCTTTTGCGCCGCGCCATGGATGGCTATGGGCGCATCATAGCCCGACGCACGCGCCAAGGACAGCAAATGCTGTGCCTTTCCCAAAGCGTAGGCACCGATCAGATGCGGACGTTCGGGGAACTCTGCCATACTGGCAAAGAGGCGCGCCATTTCATCTGCCGGATCGGGGTGATGAAATACCGGCAGGCCAAAGGTCGCCTCGGTCACGAAGACGTCGCAGGACACCGGCTCGAAGGGGGCCGCAACATCCGACTTGCGCCGGGTGTAATCCCCTGAAACGACGATCTTTGGTCCATTCACCGCCCGGACAGCGATCTGGGCCGAGCCAAGGACATGGCCCGCAGGATGAAAGCTGACCTCGGTATCGCCGATCCGTAAAGGCCCGTCATAAACCTGACGCTGCGAGGTAAATGTCTCGCCCATGCGCAGAGCCATGATCTCAAGCGTTTGGCGGGTCGCCAAGACCGCGCCATGGCCCGACCTTGCATGGTCGGAATGCGCATGGGTGATCAGCGCCCGCGGAACTGGTCGAACGGGATCGACATAGAAATCGCCAAGGGGGCAATATAGCCCCGCCGCCGTCGGATACAGGAGCTGGTCTGCACGCATGCGCATGATATTTGAACCTAAGCACGGTTATTCAAGCATATCCGCTCAATAACCCTAATTAGCACACTTCGATGGGCGGGGTGAGCGACCTCCCTAATCGTTGGCAAGACAAGGGTGCTTTGCGGCCATGCCAAGATCATTCGCAAATTGCACCTGCGCCCGGTCTTGTTCTTGCCCCGACAGTCGCAAAATGAAGCTGGGGTGCCATGTGATCAGCACCGGTCCCCCATCCCTTGCCATTTCCACCATACCGCGACGGCCAGACAACGGGGCATGATTTCCCGTCAGGGCAAAGGCCGCACTCGCGCCAAGCGCCACTGTCAAACGCGGCGCGATATATCGCCTTTCAAGATCCAGCCACCAACGGCAATGTAGGATCTCGGTGTTGCTGGGGTTTTGATGCAGGCGGTGCTTGCCGCGCGGTGTGAATTTGAAATGCTTTACGGCGTTGCTGAGCCAGGCTTGCGCGGGATCTAGCCCAACCTCGCCCATGGTCGCGCGCAGTAAGCGACCAGCCGGGCCAACGAAGGGCCGTCCGGCCAGATCCTCGGCATCGCCCGGCGCTTCACCGATGATCATCAACCGCGCATCGCTTGGCCCCTCTCCCCAAACGGTTTGGGTCGCGTGCTGACAAAGGCTGCATGTCGTACACTGCGCCGCTTGCGCGCGGGCGCTGTCCAGTGAATGCGGCGGCTGCTGGACCTGGGGCACCCTGACTGAGGCCGTCACCTTGGCCGCAAACGCCGGGGCAATCGTTGCGCCCGCCTCTGCCATGGCGCGGACGCGGCGCGGCGCATCTGCCAGCATCTGAGCGATCAGTTGGGTTTCAGGCAGGTTCTTCCAATATTTGACCGGCATTTCAGATTGCATCGCTTTGATCTTGACGCGTGCCGGGTTGAAGATATTGGCAAAATAGGTCTGCCAAAGCTGATGACTTGCGTCTGCGGGCAAATCCGGGCGCGGTCCGGGATCCGTAAAACGCACCTCGCCATCAAAGAGCGCAACCCCTTCGGGTGTGGCGATCATCCAATCCATATCCGCAAAGCGCTTGGCAAAAAACGGAGCCCCTGCTTGCA
>NZ_DALZMB010000042.1:0-31015 GCF_032007265.1 Paracoccus sp. (in: a-proteobacteria)
GTGATCCCGTAATGGTCGCGCAGGTCGATGAACAGAACGCCGCCGTGATCTCGGACGCGATGGACCCAACCCGAGAGGCGAACCTCATTTCCTGCGTTGGCGGCAGTCAACTGGCCGCAAGTATGGCTGCGATAGGCGCTCATCGGATTTCCCCTAAATATTCGGCCTTGCATCAACAACCATGGCACCCGGAAGTCAAGCAATCAGAACGGCCGGACCGCATTCCCTGACCAGAAGTACGCCCCCATTCCGACCGCAAACAGCATATTTCCTGCAAGTGCGTGCAAAAGCCATGCCCCCGGAAAGCCTCGACTGAGGTAGATGCGCGCGAAAAGCCAGCCGCCCAGAAAGGTCATGATCGTCACGATCCATGACCAATACATCAGATGCGCCAGCGAGAAGATGGCTGCATTGGCCGCCACCGCGCCGCGCTGGGTCGCAAAAAGCGCGCCATAGCGGTGAAAGAACAGCGCGCGAAAGATCAGCTCTTGCGGCAGGGCTGACAGGATCGGGTAAAGCAGCCAGACCACAGCCAGAAAACGCAGCCTAGCGGGCGAGAGGTTCAGCTCATAGCCCGCGCGGGTATGGGTCATGATCGCCCAGCCGATCAGCCCGACCAAAAGCGCAAAGACCAGATTGCGCCCCCATCGGATCTGCGACCAGCCCCGCAACAGGCTGCGCCAATCAAAGCCCCCGGTGAACCACAGCAGGCCAAGCCCGATCACCGTGAAAGACAGCAGTGCCGCAAACATCCGCCCCGGCGGCAGAAAGACGGCAATCACCAGCGGCGCCCCGATAAAGAGCGCCACCAGTTCGACCCAAAGGCGCGCGCGCTTTATTGCAGGCGCCGGTTCAGCCATCGCCGCCATTCCGCCGGCGAGCCGGCAAAGACGTTCAAATCGACATTCCCATTGATGCCGGGCACGACGCCGGTGCCGGTATACTGCCAGAACGTCCAGCGCTGCCCCGGGTAAACGTCGCGCGGATGGCCTGCCACGCTGCGCAGCCAGAATTCCTCGGGCCAATCGCGCAGATTGTTGTCGCGGTAGAAATCAACGGTTGTGTAGATGATCGGACGCTGGCCGTAATATTGGTGCAAGATGTCCTTGAAGATCTTGGCCTCGCGCAGAACCTCGTGGCTTGGCGGGCGGCGAGGACAGGTTTTCGACACCGTCCATTCCAGATCGATCACCGGCGGCAAGGCCCCCCGCTCGCGCGGGACGTTGGCGATGAACCAACGCGCCTGTTCGGCGCCGCTGCGGCAGAAATAGAAATAGTGATAGGCCCCGCGCGGGATCCGCGCCGCACCAGCCTCGGCCCAATAGCGCCGGAATGCCGGATCCGAGTGGTCGCCCCCTTCGGTCGCCTTGATCAGCGCAAAGCTGACGCCTGAACTGCGCACGGCATTCCAGTTGATATCGCCCTGCCAGCGCGAAATATCGATGCCGTGAACCGGGTGGTTATAAGGGTGGCCGCCGGTCCAGACATGCGGCGCGGAATCGCCAAAACGCGGGCCGCTGCCCTGTCCTGCCGTCACGCCATGGCCAGCCCTTTGATAGGGTGTGCGCGCGCAAGCGGCCAGTGCGACTAGCAGCAACACCCCCAAGATACGTCCAAAAAGTTTCATCATGCTCTCTGCCCCATCGCACTTGAATCGTGCTTTTTTTCCTTATGACAAAGGGCCGGAACAAAGTCACGCTGGCGTGACAACCGGCGCGAGAAAGTTGACTTCACGAAGCTGTCACGAGTGCATTTTCCGCGAAATTCCGCCTCATATCTTGGGCTCGGGCAGCATTTTACCCGGGTTCATGATGCCTTTGGGATCAAGGGCGCGCTTGATTGCCGTCATGACACCGATGGCATCGGCATGCTGATCCTGCATCAGGCCCCGTTTGCCATAGCCGATACCATGCTCGCCCGAGATGGTGCCCCCAACCGCAATCGCCCGATGGGCCATGCGCGCGGCAACCTGTTTGGCGGCCTCCAGCTCTTGGGGGCTGTCGGGATCTATCAGCATTGTGGCGTGGAAATTGCCGTCACCGACATGGCCCAGAATGGGGCCAAGCAGGCCCGCATCGCGAATGTCGTCACGCGCCGCCGTCACCGCCGCAGCAAGCTGGGACATGGGCACGCAAATATCTGTCACCACTGCCGTCGCCCCCGGCCGCAGCGCAAGGCAGGCCGGATAGGCACCATGGCGCATCTTCCACAATTCAGTCCGCGCTTCGGCGTCACTGGCCCAATCAAAGCCCAGACCGCCGAAATCCTTGGCGATCTCGCCAAATCGCGCGGTCTCGCCCCGCAAAGCTTCGGGAGAGCCATGAAACTCGACCATCAGATGGGGCTTTTGTGGCAAATCCGTCCCGGCAAACTGGTTAAAGGCGCGCGCCGTATCGGCATCGACAAACTCAATCCGCGCCATAGCAATGCCCGACTGGACGGTCGCGATGACGCATTCAACCGCATGTTCCAGCGTATCAAAGGCGCAAACCGCGGCCGCGACCTCTTCGGGCTGGCCATGCAGGCGCAGGGTCAGCTCGGTGATGATGCCCAACGTGCCCTCGGCGCCGACCATCAGCGCGGTCAGATCATAGCCCGCGCTGGATTTCGCCGCCCGGGTTCCGGTGCGAATGATGCGCCCATCGGCCAAGACCACCTCAAGCGCCATGACATTGTCGCGCATCGTGCCATAGCGAACCGCCGTCGTGCCGCTGGCGCGGGTCGAGGCCATACCGCCAAGGCTGGCATTGGCCCCCGGATCGACCGGAAAGAACAATCCCGTGGCGCGCAGATCGGCGTTCAATGCCTCGCGCGTCACGCCCGGTTGAACCACAGCAAGCATATCCTCGGGGCGCGTTTCCAGCACGCGGTCCATGCGCCCCAGATCAAGTGTAATCCCCCCGCGCAGCGCAAGCGCATGCCCCTCTAGCGAGGTTCCGGTCCCCCATGCAATCACCGGTATGTCATGGGCATTGCAAAGGGCAAGAATGGCGGAAACCTCGGCCGTGGTTTGGGGCCAGACCACAGCATCCGGAGGGGGCGCGCGGTGAAAGGTCTCAGAGCCAGAATGCTGGTTACGATCGCCGATTTTGGTTGAACAGCGCGGCCCCAAAAGACGGGACAATTCGTTAAGAACATGCTCGGAGATGGCCATGTTTAAGCTTTCTTGCGAGGGCATTCTGACAGGGGCATTTCACGAACTATCCGTGCCCATGCTGCGTCCCGCAAGGCCTGCGCTGCACCTTTTAGGTCAAGCTAGCCATAATCCGCTCAATCATAAGTTTAGCCACATTTGTAGCGCCGTCACGGTCCAGCCGCGCCGGCGCATGGGTTCGCTTTCGGTTTAGTGCCCGGCACCATCGCCGTTTGCGCCGGGGCGGGCGCCACCGAAAAGCCCCCGAACCCCAGCAATCGCAGGGCTGATCAGGCGCGTGGCAATCGGGATCAGGATAAAGCCAAGGACAAGGCCAAAGATGCCGTCAAAAAAGGCAGTCACCGCCCAATTGACCAGCCCACTAAGCGAAGGCACCGCCGCAGCTGCAGCCGCTGCGGTAGAGCTGATCCACGCATAGGGTTGATGCTGGCCCAATTCGTGCAGGCCGTGGATGACGATATTGCCCCCGACCCAGACCATGGCCGCTGTTCCCACGATCATCAGCACTTTCATGAATTTGGGCATGACCCGCACGATGCCGCGTCCCAGCTTTGCCACCGCGCCACTGCCGCGCCGGGCAAGGTGCAGGCCAAAGTCATCGGCCTTCACCACCAGGGCCACAAATCCATAGACCGCCGCCGTGATCAAAATGGCCACGACCAGCAAAATCAGGGCTTTCATCCACAAAGGATCGGCCTCGGGGATGGTTGAAAGCGCGATGGTCATGATCTCGGCTGACAAAATGAAATCGGTCTTGACCGCGCCTGAAACCCGCTGCTCCTCTAGCGAGACCGAGCCGTCCTCGTTCACGGCCAGCTCAGCTGCCTCGGCATGATTGCCCGGATTGAGCGCGTGCCAGACCTTTTCCGCACCCTCAAAGCACAGATATGCGCCCCCGATCATCAGCAAGGGCGAGATCAGCCCCGGCGCAAAGGCCGACAGCAGCAGCGCCACCGGCAGCAAGATCACCACCTTGTTGAAAATCGAGCCGCGCGCGATTTTCCAGACGATCGGCACTTCGCGGCTGGCATCGAAGCCATGGACATATTTCGGCGTCACCGCCGCGTCATCGATCACCGCACCCGCAGCCTTGGCCCCCGCCTTGACCGCCTGCCCCGCGACATCGTCAATCGAGGCCGCCGCGATTTTGGAAATCGCCGCGACATCATCCAGCAATGCGATCAGCCCAGTCATTGGGAATACCTTGTTCTATGTGAAATTTCGCCACAATCGGGCGGCTTTATCCGGCCCAACGCGGGCAGGACGCATCGGTTCGCAAAAAATCCTGTCCCGCGCAAGTTTCCTGCGCGGCGACTGCCCCGCGCCGGGGCATCAGGCATCAATCCCGCAGTTTGCTCTGCACTTTTGGCCCACACTTTTGGCCTGCCCATGACGCGGCTGCTCTTGAACCCTTGCGGGGAATGTTTCATCAAGTCATGAAAATTCGTTAAAGGTGCGCCATGCTCGATAAAGATGCCAAACCGACCGAAGAGATCGACCTGCGCGAGGTCTTTGGCCTCGACAGCGATATGAAGGTCAAGGGCTTTGCCGAGCGCACTGATCGCGTTCCGGAAATCGATCCGACCTATAAATTCGACCCTGATACGACGATGGCGATTCTGGCAGGGTTTGCCTATAACCGCCGCGTGATGGTGCAGGGCTATCACGGCACGGGCAAATCGACCCATATCGAACAGATCGCGGCACGGCTGAACTGGCCCTGCGTACGCGTCAACCTTGATAGCCATGTCAGCCGCATCGACCTGATCGGCAAAGATGCGATCAAGCTGGTGGACGGCAAACAGATCACCGTTTTTCACGAAGGCATTCTGCCTTGGGCGTTGCGCAACCCCACGGCCATCGTTTTCGACGAATATGACGCCGGCCGCGCTGATGTGATGTTCGTGATCCAGCGCGTTCTGGAAGCCGACGGCAAACTGACACTGCTGGACCAGAACGAGGTCATCACCCCCAACCCGTTCTTCCGCCTGTTTGCGACCGCGAACACCGTGGGTCTGGGCGACACCACTGGCCTTTATCACGGCACCCAGCAGATCAACCAAGGCCAGATGGACCGCTGGTCGCTGGTCGCCACGCTGAACTATCTCAGCCATGACGCTGAAACCAATATCGTCTTGGCGAAAAACCCGACCTACAACACCGAGACCGGTCGCAAGACCATCAGCCAGATGGTCAGCCTGGCCGATCTGACCCGCACCGCCTTTATGCAAGGCGATCTGTCGACGGTCATGTCGCCGCGCACCGTGATCGCATGGGCGCAAAACGCGCGCATCTTTAACAATGTCGGCTATGCGTTCCGCCTGACCTTCCTGAACAAATGCGACGAGCTCGAGCGCCAGACGGTCGCCGAATTCTATCAGCGCCTGTTCGACGAGGAGCTGCCCGAAAGCGCAGCAGCCAAGGCCGCCAAGTAAGCCCGGACAAGTGCCTTCGGCGCGCGATTATTGCGCCGAAGGGGCCGCCAGCATTTGCGTCAGGCTGTCCTTTGTCAGTGCCACCTGCCCCGCCGGATAGCCGTTTTTCGAAAGAATGAATGCGGTTATCGGCATCATCTGATCATCGCTCAGCGCACCGGGATGATTCGCAGGCATTTGGCTATGCTCGAACGCATAAAGATCGCCAAGCGGCTTATTGTCCCATTTCTGCAAGAAGGCTTGCCCCTTCAATGCCGGTCCCATGGCGCCGGTCAGATCGGGGCGATGACATTCTGCGCAGTTATTGTTGAACAGCAGCTCGCCGCTTTGCGCTTGCTCGGCGGTATAAAGGCCCGCCGCATCGGCAAAGGCGCTTGATCCAAGGCCAAGCCCTGCCGCCGTAAGCAGGGCAGATGTAAATAGGACGGTAAAGGTCGATGTCGCAGCTTGTTTGGTGGATCGGGTCATTTTGGCCACTCCTCTGCTTGGCAAAAAGACAATTCCGCTTGAACGTCACGGCTGTTGGCGCAACCCTGTTGGCTGCGGGCTGGTTCCCTCGCCCCAGCCTCGACAATTGAACGACCCAGGCGCAGAAAGTAGACATGAAAAAATCCGACAACCCCGCCGATCCGTTCAAGAAGGCCCTGACCGAGGCCACGCGCGCGCTTGCCGATGAACGAGAGCTGAACGTGACCTTCTCGGCCGATCCTTCCGGGGTCGCGGGCGATACGATGCGCCTGCCTCAGGTCAGCCGCCGCATGACGCGCGACGAGATTTTGCTGGCGCGCGGCACGGCGGATGCGCTGGCGATGAAATTGCGTCACCACAATGCCGCGACTCATGCCAGATATGTGCCCTCGGGCCCAATGGCGCGCGAGCTATATGAGGCGATGGAGACAGCGCGCTGCGAGGCTTTGGGCGCGCGCGACATGCCGGGGGCCTTGTCCAATATCGATGCCAAAATCGCCGCCGATGCCGAACGCAAGGGCTATGCCCAGATCAAATCGGCCTCTGAAGCGCCGCTTGCGGCGGCGGCTGGCTATATTGTGCGCGAAATGGCCTCGGGGCGGAAATTGCCGGGCGCGGCCCAGCATGTGGCCGATCTGTGGCGACCCTTTGTCGAAGAGCAGGCGGGCGGCGAATTAGAGCAAGTCGGCGACTATCTTGCCGATCAGGCCGCTTTTGCGCGCCTTTCCCGCAAGGTCATTTCCGATCTGGGCTATGGCGATCAGTTGGGCGACGACCCCGACGAGCCGCAAGATGACAGTGAGGATAATGCCGAGCAGGAAGAGGAAGCGGGCGATGATCAGTCCCGCGACCAATCCGAAGAGGACGAGGCAGAAGCCGCCCCCGAGCGCAGCCAGGACCAGCAGCAAGACGAACGTCAGGCTCAGGTCAGCATGGACGATCAATCCGATGAGGAAATGGCCGATGAGGCCGAGGCCTCCGAGGCGGATACCCCACCCGATCTGCCGCCCCCTGTCTCGGATGCCAGTGCCGATTACAAAGTCTATACAGCGGAATTCGACGAGGAAATCCGCGCCGAGGATTTGGCCGAACCGGCCGAGCTGGAACGGCTGCGCGCCTATCTGGACAAGCAGCTTGAACCTTTGCGCGGTGCGGTCAGCCGGCTGGCCAACAAATTGCAGCGCCGCCTGCAGGCCCAGCAAAACCGCAGCTGGGAATTCGACAAGGAAGAGGGTGTTCTGGATGCAGGTCGTCTGGCGCGCGTGATTGCAAACCCGACCACGCCGCTGTCGTTCAAGGTCGAAAAGGACACGGAATTTCGCGATACCGTGGTGACGCTGCTGATCGACAATTCAGGCTCGATGCGCGGTCGTCCGATCTCGATCGCCGCGATTTGTGCCGATGTCATGGCCCGCACGCTGGAGCGCTGTCAGGTCAAGGTCGAGATCCTGGGCTTCACCACCCGCGCCTGGAAAGGTGGCCAAAGCCGTGAAAAATGGCTGGCCGATGGGCGTCCGGCCACGCCGGGGCGGCTGAACGATCTGCGCCACATCATCTATAAAGGGGCCGATGCCCCTTGGCGGCGGGTTCGTCCGAACCTTGGCCTGATGATGAAGGAAGGCCTTCTGAAGGAAAACATCGACGGCGAGGCTTTGGAATGGGCGCATCGCCGCATGGTGCGCCGTACCGAGGCGCGCAAGATCTTGATGGTGATCTCGGACGGCGCGCCGGTCGACGATTCCACTTTGTCGGTCAATCCGGCGAACTATCTTGAAAAGCATCTGCGCGACGTCATCGCGATGGTCGAGCGCAAAAAGCAGGTCGAGCTTTTGGCGATCGGCATCGGCCATGACGTCACGCGCTATTACCAGCGCGCGGTCACGATCACCGATGTGGATCAGCTTGCAGGTGCCATGACCGAACAGCTTGCCGCCCTGTTCGAGGCCGATCCCCGCAAACGCGCCCGCGCCCTTGGCGCCATGACGGGGCGCCGCGTCGGTTAACCACGCGCGGCCCAATGGCAGCTGGGGCTGGCTTCTGACAGTAGCTGGCCTCAGAGGCGAGGGCTGGCTTCTGCGGGGGCTCGCAACAGGTCTGGCGGCGTTTGGCTTGCTGGTTCGGGGTTGCTGGTTGCGGGGTGGCCATAACCGGGCTGCCTGTAACCAGGATGACCCGCGTCATCTGCCGCCAAGAATGGCGATATGATTGGGGCCGGATCTTGGCCCCAAATCAGGGCGGCCTTGGCCCTGAACGGATCAAATGCCCGCCAAACCGCAACCCGGCCTTGCAGCAATCGCAGCCTTCGGCTCTGGACACTTGCCCCACCCAAGGGGAATAGTCCGCGCCGGAGGTGCCCCATGGCCAAAGACAAACCCTTTCAGATTTTCACCGTCCAAACCCGCCCCGAAGACGGGCCGCCGCGTCTGGCTGCCCTTCGCGCCAAACTGGCCGAGCAGGGTTTTGATGGCTTCATCGTGCCCCGCACCGATGCCCATCAGGGCGAATATGTGACGGCTCAGGACGCGCGGTTGGGCTGGCTGACCGGCTTTTCGGGCAGTGCGGGCTATGCGATCGTGACGCAGAAGCAGGCGGGCGTATTCGTTGACGGCCGCTATCGCGTTCAGGTGAAGGGCGAGGTCGATCTGGCCCATTACACCCCCGTCAACTGGCCCGAGGTTTCCTTGGCGGATTGGCTGCGTCAGGCCCTGCCCCAGGGCGGTCGCGTGGCCTATGACCCCTGGCTGCAAAGCCGCAAGGAAATTCGCGACATCACGGCGGCACTGGCCAATTCGAATATCGCGCTGATCCCCACCGAAAATTTCGTCGATGCCATCTGGGCCGACCGCCCTGCCCCGCAACCCGGCCCGGTCAGGCTGCATTCCGAGGCAATTGCCGGCCGCACCGCCGCAGAAAAACGCGCGGCGCTGGCGGCGGTCCTCAAGGCGCAGAACCAGGCCTCGACCGTGCTGACGCTAGCCGATTCCATTGCATGGTTGCTGAACATCCGCGGCGAGGATCTGCCGAAGAACCCGGTGGTTCAGGGCTTTGCGGTGATCGATGATGATGGCCGGGTCGAGCTGTTCTCGGAGCCATCGAAATTCGGCCCCGACGTTCGCGCCAAGCTGGGCAATGATGTCGTCATTCTGCCGCTGGCGGGTCTGCCTGCGGCTTTGGGCCAGCTGAACGGCCCGGTGCGCCTTGATCCCGCCTCGGCCCCTGACGAGGTCTTTCGCCTGGTCGAGGCCCGCGCCGATGTGATCGAAGGGCCAGACCCGGTGATCTTGCCCAAGGCGATCAAGACCCCTTCGGAAATCGAGGGGATGCGTCAGGCCCATCTGCGCGACGCCGTCGCCATGATCGAGATGCTGGCATGGATCGATGCGCAGCCCACAGATGGTTCGCTGACCGAAATCGATGTGGTCGAGAAACTGGAAAGCCTGCGCAAAACACAGGGCGCGCATGATGTCAGCTTTGACACGATCAGCTCGACCGGGCCGAATGCGGCGATCAACCACTATCACGTCAACGAGCAGACCAACCTGCCAATCCGCGACGGCGAATTGCTGCTTTTGGATTCGGGCGGCCAATATGCTGACGGCACCACCGACATCACCCGCACCATTCCGATCGGCACCCCCTCTCAGAAGCACAGGCTGCCCTATACGCTGGTCTTGCAGGGGATGGTGAACCTCTCAAGGCTGCGCTTTCCCAAGGGCCGTGCCGGGCGCGACATCGATGCTGTGGCACGCGCGCCCCTATGGACGGCGGGGCTGGATTTCGATCACGGCACGGGCCACGGCGTTGGCGCGGCGCTTTGCGTTCACGAAGGTCCTGTGCGCATTGCCCGCATCTCGGAAATCGCGCTTCAGGCGGGGATGATCCTGTCCAACGAGCCCGGCTATTACCGCGAGGGCGATTTCGGCATCCGCCTGGAAAACCTGATCGTGGTGGAAAGGGCTGAAAGCCCAGACGGGCGCGAGATGCTGGGGTTCGAGACCCTGACCTGGGTTCCCATTGACACCCGCCTGATCGACACGTCGATCATGGCCCCGGCCGAGATCGACTGGCTGAACGCCTATCACAGCGAGGTTCTGGCCAAGATCGGCCCGCAGATCACGGGGCCAACCCATGACTGGCTGGTCAAGGCCACCCAGCCCATCACCCGCTAGGATAGCAGGCCGCTGACATCATGTGACGTCATGGCAGCGGCCCGATCATCACCAAGCTGGCACCGCCACGCAGCCACAAAAAAGCCCCGCAGTGCGCGGGGCTTTTTCTGTTTCCCAGACTGGATCAGTCGATATGGGCGTCGCCCTCGCCGGGGTGCTTTTTGCGCCATGCCAGCGAGTTCACAAATGCCACTGCGATAAAGCCCGCACCCAACAGGCCGGTGATATATTCCGGCACCGGATGCAGGGTCTGAATGAACATGATGATGGCCAGCGAGAAGATCGACCAGAAGGCACCATGCTCGAGATAGCGGAATTCGGCCAATGTGCCGCGCTCGACCAGCATCACTGTCATCGAACGCACATACATTGCGCCGATACCCAGACCGATGGCGATCAGGAACAGGTTTTGCGTCAGCGCAAAAGCCCCGATGACGCCATCAAAGCTGAAGGAGGCGTCCAGAACTTCAAGGTACAAAAACCCACCCAGACCTGCACGGGCGATGTCGCCGTTGGTGGGCTTGCCGCCCCAGCGATCCAGAACATGGCCAAGCGCATCCACGACCAGATAGGTCACGACGCCCCAGATGGCTGCGATGACAAAGGTATGTTCCGATTCAGCGGGCAAGAAATGCAAAACGATCAACATCGAGATTAGGACAAAGCCCACCTCCATGCCGCGGATTTCACCCACCTTGCTTAACGCGGTCTCGACCCCGCGGATCCAGTTGACCTCTTTGGCCTCGTCAAAGAAATACCGCAGCGCGACCAGCATCAGGAAAGCGCCACCAAAAGCCGCGATGGGCAGGTGGGCGTCATGGATGATGTGGGAATATTCCTCGGGGTTGGTGGCGGCCAGAACGATCGCCTCCCATGGGCCAAGATTGGCGGCAACCACCACGATCAGCAGCGGAAAGACGATACGCATGCCGAAGACAGCAATGACAATGCCCCAAGTCAAAAAGCGATGCTGCCATTCCGGCGTCATCGTTTTCAGCTTTTGTGCGTTGATGATCGAATTGTCGAAGCTAAGAGAGATCTCGAGCACGGCCAGAATTGCCGCGATCAGGAAGAACGACAATGCGCCCCCCAGGGTTCTTTCGTATTCCCAACCGATAAATCCGGCCAGGATAAGCCCTATGGCCGTCACGATGAGCGGCCATTTCATATAGCTGAGGGTGGATTTCATCTGTCTTCCTCTGGGACTTTTCTTTGAAGCCCAGATAGGAACCCCCTATCGCAATCACAAGAGCGTGCACAAAGTTGAACTGGGCATCTGCGACGAAAACGGAGACAAACATGCGCTATGCGATTTATCACCTTCCCGAAGGCGCGTTGGGCCAATGGGGCGCAAGCTGGCTGGGTTGGGACATTCGCAGCGCGACAGCCGCCGGGGCCGTTGATCTGCCCCCCCTGCCGCGCCCACGCGACGAACTGACGCAGGTGCCAAGGCGCTATGGCTTTCACGCCACGATGAAG
Source organism: Paracoccus sp. (in: a-proteobacteria) (assembly GCF_032007265.1). Lineage (GTDB taxonomy): Bacteria > Pseudomonadota > Alphaproteobacteria > Rhodobacterales > Rhodobacteraceae > Paracoccus. The sequence goes on from NZ_DALZMB010000042.1 coordinate 11,706, forward strand.
GCACCGATGCATCTGGCGCCGGGGTCATCTGTCGATGAGCTGCGCCAGGCATTGGCAGGAATTGCACAAAGCCAGCCTGCCTTCACGATGGAGATGGCGCTGAAATGGGATTGGGGCTTTCTGGCGCTGCGCCCGATCGACCCGCCTGCGGCCCTTGGCGCGCTAGAGGCAGCGCTGGTCACAGGTCTTGACCGCTTCCGTGCCCCCCTGACACCACAGGACCGCGCCCGTCGCCACCCCGAACGCCTGTCCGAGCGCGCCTGCGCCCATCTGGATCAATGGGGCTATCCGCATGTCTTGGATCTTTTCCACTATCACCTGACCCTTACAGGTCATGTCAGCCCCGAGGAGGGTGCTGCGCTGGCAGATGCCCTTGCGCCCAGCCTCGCCCCGTTGATTGCCCAGCCCATGCCCGTGACCCGCATTGCTTTGGTCGCCGAAGCCACGGACCGCCACTTTCATCTGATCGAGGAATTCCCCCTGCTGGGATCGTCAGGCTAAAGCCATTTCTTCCAGCGCAGGATGACAAAGGTCGCCACGGACGAGGCCACCATCGCCCCCAGCGCCAACGGATAGCCCCAGCGCCAATCCAGCTCGGGCATGATGTGAAAGTTCATGCCATACATACTGGCAATCAAGGTCGGCGGCAGGAACAATGCCGCCACCACCGACAGGATTTTCACGGTGGTGTTCTGGCGCAGGTTGATCATCCCCATGGTCGCATCGACCGCCAGATTGATACGCGCATCCAGAAAGTCGGAATGGACTTGCAGGGCGTGGATATCCAGCTGGATCGCAGCGATGGTCGGCTTCAGCTTCGAGGCCTCGGTCCGTTTTTCGATGGTGGGGATGTGAAAGACCAGCATCCGCTCTAGCGTCATCAAACATAGGCGCACCCGGCTGACCTGCTCGGCGCTACGCCCCACGGTAACCAAGGCGCCGCGAATGCTGCTGTCGGGCAATTCCTCGCCATTACTCAGCACCTGAGCCGAGGTCCGATCCAACTCGCGCCCCGCCCCTTCAAGTAAATCGGCCATCCGCCCGACGATTTCTTCGAGCAGACCAACATAGATCCGTTCGGGCGTCGTCGCCCCACAAGAGCTTTGCGCGGCGCGTCCGGGAAAGGTCACAAAGGGGCGCGGCTCGTGATGGCGCACCGTGACAAGCCGCTGAGGGCCAAGAATGAACGAGACCGGCAGCGATTCCACCTGACCCTCGGCGTTCTGGCCGGGAATGACGCAGGTCATGTAAGCCAGATCGCCCTGCAGATAGAGCCGGTTCGAGATCTCGATCTCTTCCATATCGGCCAGGGTCGGCACATCGACACCCAAGGCCGCCAAAGACGCGACATCTTGCGGCGTTGGCGCAAAAAGATCGATCCAAGAGGCCCTGGCCAGATCGGCACCTTCGGGCAGCGCCACCAGATCCTTGTCCGTCGCAAGATAGGCCCTAAGCATTCCGGCGCTCCTGTTTTGGGACATGCTGCGATTACGTGGGTAACCGGACCAACGCCTGCGTCAAGCCTGTTTGCCCCAAAGCGGTTGAGGCGATCTTGCCCAAGCGAGGGATGGCTTGCGCAAGATCCCCAGAACAATCGCCACGAAGGCGCAATGTGACCCGCTGCGGGCCACATAAATCCAGTCGATTTTACGAAAAGGCGGTCAAAATGGCATCCAACGACCCCGAAAGATGCACCTTTGCAGGTCGCAAATGTAGGGGAGTTGCGCTGGGAAAATAGTTTCGGCCAATTTCTGCTTAAGAAGTGGCAAAAACGCAAAAAGTTCTGGAACTTACGCCCCAGACCATGCGTTCATAGGCAAGTAACGAGTTATCAAAGTAGGAGGGATGCGCCGCCAGCGCGTCCCTTTTTTTATCGCGATTTAAGTATTATATGCCTTTTCTTGATCTAAATCAAAGCGTTTCATCATCTGGCCGATAACTTGCCGCTGTAGCGGCATTTTTCCAGCGATCGCTAGAAAAATGCACAGCCAAGTCCCATCCGAGGCATGGGCAAAATCAATTCCGATCAAGTCTTCATATGCAAATGGCGCGAATCACCTTGGAGATATGCAGCCTTTGGCCGCCGCTGCGCCCTGTGCGGCAGCACAAGGTGATCAGCCCGGCCTAAGGGCCGGGCCAAGGGGTCAGTTCACGCGATCGGGCAAGGGCTGGCCCAGATCGAAGGCCACAAGATTGGCCATGGCGCGCATGGCCATTGCTGTGCGCACCTCCTCGGTGGCTGTGCCCAGATGGGGCAGCAGGGTGACATTCTCGAAGGCTTTCAGTGCATCTGGCACGATCGGCTCGCGCTCATAGACATCCAGCCCCGCACCGGCAATCTTCTTGGCGGTCAAGGCTGCGATCAATGCTGCCTCCTCGACCACATCGCCGCGCGCGATATTGATCAGGAACGAGCTTGGCCCCAGGCGGTCGAGTTCGGCCGCGCCAATCAGATGGCGCGTGCCTGCCCCACCCGGTACGGCAACCACGGCGAAATCCGACTGGGCCAGGGTCTCATGCAGGCTGTCGATCTGCTCGGCGGGGAAATCCAGCGCCGAAACGGGCGAGCGGTTGAAGAAAACCACGCGCATGCCAAAGCCAAAATGGCACCGCCGTGCGATCGCTTTGCCGATCCGGCCCATACCGATGATGCCAAGGGTTTTACCGGTGACATGGGTGCCCAGCAGCTGGGTCGGCTGCCAGCCGGTCCAACCGCCTGCACGCAGCAGCCGCTCTCCCTCGCCTGCGCGTCGCGCGGCCATCAGGATCAGCGTCAGGGCAATATCGGCCGTGGCATCGGTGACAACGCCGGGCGTGTTGGTGACCGGCACGCCATGGGCTGCGGCTGCCGCGACATCGATGTGGTTATAGCCCGCACCGAAATTCGCAATCAGCTTGCAGCGGACCGGATTGGCCGAGGCAAATGCATCCGCGGTAAAGCGATCACCCAGCGTCGGCAGGATCAGGTCATAGCTTTCCAGCGCCTGACGGGCCTGATCCGGGGTCAGCCCCTCGGTCACGTCTTGAAAATCCGCATCGAACCTTGCGGCCAAGGCAGCTTCGGCGCTTGCCGTCATGCGCCGCGTCACAAGAAGCTTCATCAGTAAACCCTTCCCCCCAGCGGGACATCTTTGTCAGGTGTTAGCAAGACGACCTCGCCCTGGGCATCGGGCAGACCAAGCACCAGAACCTCTGAAATGAATTTGCCGATCTGGCGCGGCGGGAAATTCACCACAGCCAGCACCTGTTTGCCGATCAGCCCCTCTGGCGCGTAATGGCCCGTGATTTGCGCCGATGAGCGTCGCTCACCGATCTCGGGGCCGAAATCGATCCATAGCTTGATCGCAGGGCGGCGCGCCTCGGGGTAAGGCTCGGCGCGCAGGATGCGTCCGGCGCGGATATCCACCGCCAGAAAATCGTCAAAGCTAATCGGGTCGCCCAGCGTATTCGCCTGCGTCATTTCCCCAGCTCGCGCCCACGTGCCGCAGCAGCGCCGACCGTGCGGCGCATCAAGGGGCCCAGCCCGCTTTCAGGGTCCATCAGCTGAGACAGGCCCGCAGCCGTCGTGCCATTGGGCGAAGTCACGCGGTCGCGCAGCACCGAGGGGTGCTCATCGCTGGCCATCGCCAAGGCACCCGCCCCCGCCACAGTCGCCTTGGCCAGCTCAAGCGCCATATCGCGCGGAAGGCCCTCGGCTTCGCCAGCGGCGCACATGGCCTCGATCATGTAAAAGACATAGCCCGGACCCGAGCCTGACAGCCCCGTCACCGCATCCATCTGCCCTTCCGAGGACAGACGCACCACCGGGCCGACAACCCCCATCAGCATCTGCGCCAGCGCCATTTGCGCCTCACCCGCCGTATCATTGCCGACGATTGCAGAGATGCCCTGACGAATCGCCGCTGGCGTGTTCGGCATGGCGCGTACAATGGGCGAATGTGGGAAAGCGGCCTCGTAGGTGGCGATATTTGTGCCCGCCGCGACCGTCAGAACCAGTGTATTGGCCCGCGCGCGCGATTGCAGCGACGGCAGAACCTCGGTCATCATCTGAGGCTTTACCGCAATGACCAAAACGGCCGGGTCGGCCGGAAGCCCCTCATTCACGGCGATGCCACGCTGCGCCAGATCTGCGCGGGGGTTGGGGTCGATCACGCCGACCGATTTGGGGTCCAGCCCGCCCTCTAGCCAGCCATTAAGCAGCGCACCGCCCATGTTCCCGCAACCCACCAGTACCAGACCGCGGCCATTCAGCTCTGAAAGTTCCATGATTCCTCGCCTCAACTCCCGTTCAGGCCCGTCCGTAGGCCTCGCCCATCGCCATGTCCAGCGCCGAGACCGGGCTGGCATCGCCCCAGCAGGTCAGCTGGAATGAGGGGTAATAGCGCTCGCTGTTGACGATGGCGCTGCTGATCATGCGGTCGATCTGTTCTGGTGCGGCCAGACTTTCCCCACATAGAACAAGACCATAGCGCCAGACCATCAGCCGCTGCTCGGGCCAGAACACGAAATTGCCGTCCCAGACCTGATCATTGGCCAGATTGAGCAACTCGTACAAAGCCGGCAGCCGCCGTGAGGGCGGGTCCATGTCAAAGGTACAGATCAGGCGCAGAACCTCTTCGCGCGGGGACCAGGACAGGGTCAGCGAATAGCTGCGCCACTGGCCCTCGACCTGCATGGCGATCTGATCATCGGCAAGCCGGTCGAAATCCCAATCATGATGGGCTGCAACCGATTCCACGATATCGATCGGATGGATCTCGTCGCTATGAATATAGTGTTCCAGCTGCGCCATACCTGCCCCTTGCTGTCGATACCGAGGGCCCTTCCCCCAGCATTGGTAGCACCAACTACAGACGGCGTTTCTACCGTCTGCCTGATACCACATATCGTGTTCTTGAAGCTCCAGACTGTAAAGCGAATTTTCGATGACAGGCAGATACCTCTGGGCGTCATCCACAGCTTTGTGCAAACCATCCACAGGTCCTGCACAGTTGGCTTGAAGTTTTCCCCGTCCCTCTGTTCAAGACTCTGACGATTCAGGGGGTGAAATGCGCGATCACGGCGGAGATATCGACAAGGCGGCCAAAAGATTCGGGCGAATCGATTGGATTGATCTGTCCACGGGAATCAATCGCGCGCCCTGGCCGGCCGCCGGCATCTCGGATCATGCGCTTCGCGCCTTGCCAACAGCGGCGGCTTTTGCGGGGATGAAGGCTGCGGCGGCGGCGTGGTTTGGCTGCCGGGACGAACAGGTCTTGCCGCTTGCAGGCGCGTCGGCCGCGATCCAGCTGCTGCCGCGCATCTTGCCCAAAGGCCAAGCGGCGGTGCTCTCGCCAACCTATAATGAACATGCCGCCAGCCTGCGCGCGGCTGGCTGGCACGTGACCGAGCCCACCTCGATCGCCGAGCTGCACGGCGTCGATCTTGCGGTGATTGTGAACCCCAACAACCCGGATGGGCGCTGCTGGTGGCCCGCCGAGATTGCCGAGTTGGCACAATATGTGGGCCATCTGGTCGTTGATGAAAGCTTTGCCGACCCCCGCCCTGACCTGTCGGTGGCCGATGCGCCCCCCGCCAATGCCACGGTGCTACGCTCGTTTGGCAAGTTCTGGGGGCTGGCCGGGGTGCGGCTGGGCTTTGCCGTGGGCCACGCGCCCGTGCTGGGCGCCCTGGCCGAACAGGCGGGTCCCTGGTCGGTCAGCGGCCCGGCATTGGAAATCGGCACTGCGGCCATGTCCGATCATCAATGGGCAAGCCAAAGCGTGACCTGGCTGGCCGAGGCGGCCCTGCATCTGGATCAGATCATGCTGGATCAGAGCTGCGCGCTGGTTGGGGGAACGCATCTGTTTCGGCTCTACGACACGCCCGACGCCCAAGCGATGCAGGACAGGCTGGCCCGACACGGGATCTGGACCCGGGTCTTTCCGTGGAATGCGCGCTGGCTGCGTTTGGGGCTGCCGGGCAGCCGCGCCGAATTCGCGCGGCTGCAAGATGCGTTCAAGGCTTAAAGAACGCGGTTCACATGGCCCATCTTGCGGCCCGGGCGTGCTGCGCCCTTGCCGTATAGATGGATCTGGGTCTTGGGCTGCGCCAAAAGCGCGGGGATTTGATCAATGTCATCGCCGATCAGGTTAACCATCTCGACATCAGCGTAGCGTCCACCATCCCCAAGGGGCAATCCGGCGACGGCACGAATATGCTGCTCGAACTGATCGACTGTGCAACCGGCCTGTGTCCAGTGACCGGAATTGTGCACACGGGGGGCGATCTCGTTCACAATCAGCCCCTTGGGCGTCACGAACAGCTCGACCCCCATCACGCCCACATAATCCAGCGCATTGGCAATCCGCGCAGCGATTAGCACCGCATCGGTCAGCACCGAGCTGGGTTGGCCGCTGGGAACCGTCGTCGTGCGCAAGATCCCCTCGCGGTGAACGTTCAATCCCGGATCAAAAGCCGCAACCTGCCCATCCTGACCCCGGGCTACGATCACGCTGATTTCCGCCGAGAAATCGACGAACCCTTCCAGAACCGAGGGCGCGTCCGTCCAATCGGTCTGTCCGGCCTCGGTCAGTCGGATCTGGCCCTTGCCGTCATAGCCCATGCGCCGGGTTTTCAGGATCGAAGGCAGGCCCACGCTGGCCACCGCCGCCGCCACTCCTGATGCATCATCGACGGCCACATAGGGCGCGGTGCTAAGCCCGATCCCGGTCAGAAAGTCCTTTTCGGTGATGCGATCTTGCGAGATTGCCAGGGCACGCCGGTTGGGATGGATCGGGCGCAGGCTTTCGATCAGATCCAGCGCCGAGGTGGGCACGTTCTCGAATTCATAGGTCACGACATCGACCGATTGGGCAAAGGCGCGCAGGGCCGCCTCGTCCTCATAGGGGGCATTGGTCAGCTGATAGGCCACATCGCCCGCAGGCGCGGCGCCGGGCTCGTAGATATGGCTGCGAAAGCCCAAACGGCTGGCCGCAACCGACAACATCCGGCCCAGTTGGCCACCACCCAAGATCCCGATCGTGGCACCGGGTTGCAAAACATTAGTCATCGACAGGCTCCTCGGGGATCGAGGCCGACAGTGCGGCCCGCCACGCATCCAAACGCGCGGCCAGTTCAGCATCGTTGATCGCCAAAATACCTGCGGCCATCAGCCCGGCATTCGCCGCCCCGGCTGCACCGATGGCCATGGTGGCAACCGGATAGCCCTTGGGCATCTGCAAGATGGAATAAAGCGAATCGACGCCCGACAAAGCTTTGGTTTGCACCGGCACGCCAATGACCGGCACCCGCGTCTTAGAGGCCATCATCCCCGGCAGATGCGCTGCACCGCCCGCGCCCGCGATAATCACCTTCAGGCCGCGCTCGACGGCGGTTTTGCCATAGTCCCACAGCCGATCCGGCGTGCGATGGGCGCTGACGATCTTGGTTTCATAGTCAATGCCAAGCTCGTCCAGAATATTGGCTGCTTCGCGCATGGTCGGCCAGTCGGACTGGCTGCCCATGATGATCCCCACCGGTTTGTCCATGAGATGCCCCTTTTGATCCTGTGCAAGCGCCATAACCCGCGACCGGATGCGCTGCAATCACGCGATGATGTCGGGGGTCAGTTCATCCTCGATCCGCGCGATCCGGTCCTTGAGCAGAAGCTTTTGCTTTTTCAACCGCTGCAGCGTCAAAGAGGCGGTGATCGATTGATGCGTCAGCGCCGAGATGGCCTCATCAAGGTCGCGATGCTCGCGCTTGAGGACCTCTAGCCGGGCGCGTGCGATTTCCGTGGGGGACATTTCATGCTGGGACGTCATCATCTGCCTCGGTCTGGGTTGGTGATCTTATAGCTTGTGCAAGGCGGGCTGTTAACTCTGTTCAACGACATCTTGTTACTCGCGCGCTGCATCCTCATATTTGTCGTGTCGGGTCGCCAATCATGGGGCCCGGTCGAGGGTCGCTTTACGACAAAGGACTTGAGCAGATGACCAAGATAAGTCTGGCCACGCATCCGTTTTTGCTGGGGTTTGATCAGCTTGAACGGCTGGCCGAACGCGCAGCCAAAGGCGCCGAGGGCTATCCGCCCTATAATATCGAACATATCGGCGCCCATGGGTTTCGCATCACTTTGGCCGTTGCTGGATTTTCTGAAGAGGATCTCAGCATCACGCTGGAAGAGCGTCAGCTTGTGATTCGTGGCCGTCAGGCCGAAGTTGATGGCGAGCGTGTCTTTTTACATCGCGGCATCGCCGCCCGCGCCTTTCAGCGCAGCTTCGTGCTGGCCGACGGCGTCGAGGTCGAGGCAGCCGGGCTGGAAAACGGTCTGCTCAATATCGATTTGCGCCGCTCTGTTCCCGATACCATCGTCCAGAATATCCCGATCAGCCGCAAAGAAAGGGGATCGATATGAACACCAAATTCGAATTCGGCAAAGACACGGATGCCGATAACACGGTCTATATCCGCCGCGTCACCGTCGCCAGCCTGCCCCAAGAGGTTCAGGATCAGGCCGAGGGGCTGGACAGCCTTTACGCGGTACATGGTGCCGATGGCTCGCGCATCGCGCTGGTCAAGGATCGCGGCGTGGCTTTCATGCTAGCGCGCGACAATGAGCTGACACCCGTCAGCGTGCACTGACCCTGGCTTAGACCCGCGCCGCATTCAGGCGCGGGTCCCCTGTCCGGCCGATCAAGCCACGAGGCGATCGTGGCAGTGATACTCAGCTGGGAAATCCATATTTATCCAGCAAGGCACGCAAAGCCCGGTCATTGCCGCTTTCAGCACTGCTGGCCCCAGCCAGATTGCCCGAGCGCAGATTTTGCTGCTGCGTACCCGGCCATTCGGTAATACGAAAACGCCCACCGATCTTGCAGGGATTGCTGCCCGCAAGGCGGTGCATCCAGTAAAACCAGACATCGTCCGCCGAGGGCGCAAGCTGTTGGAACATATCGAAGTTGCAGACATCATCGTGGAAAACACCGGGAGCATAAAGCACGCCCCCGACGCCAGTTGGAAAGATGAGCCTGCCACATTCAGGCTGCGCAAGATTGCGCTGCCATTCCTCATAGGATCGGGGTTGGCCTGCATCGCTGAGCGTGATGCGATGCCCGCGGTGGCACACCACCCCCGCATCTGCCTTGCTGACCAGCCCTGCCAGCCAATCCGCCCCATAATAGACATCATCATCGGCGGTGACGATATAGGCCTGCGGCGCCTCGAGCAGCATGGGCACCAGCTTTTTATAGGACCGCCAGCGAGGGCAAATCGCAACCCGCAGCGCCCCCGAGGCCACTAGCGCCTTCATCTGCGGGGTCATTTGGGCCTCATCCCCCGCATCCAGCCACAAGACCACCTCATCAGCCTTGACGCTTTGGCTAAGAAGAGATTGCAGCACCAGATGCAGCGAGGCAAAACGCGCCGGATAGCTGGTCAGGCTGATGATCAGACGGCCCGCCAACCCATGGGGCGCACCCTGTATCTTGCGCGACGATATCTCGGCTTCGGCGCGGGAAATGCGGCGCGATTGCTTCCAGCGGCGCAACAGGTCGCTGATCATCCCTGCCAGGCCTTGCGCAACCAATCAATCTTGCCAATGCGGCGGTACCATTTGTGGCCCTGACCCGAAAACACCTCGGACATTTTGGGGTTGCCTGCAAACAGCACGATTTTCGCCCCCTCGGGCAAGGTCGGATCCTTGAAATAGCTTAGGAAGTTGCGCGGGACGCAGTCGTTTTTAAAGCTGACACACCAGCCTTTGGGCCAGTAGTGCAGATTGCCATGTTTGGCCAACTGCGCGCTTTGGAACTGCTGGCTGATCTCATAGCCGGCGGTCGCCGCGACCGGATCGTCAAGATAGGCCTGCAAGATGTAATCATGCGCGCCGACCTCATAGCGAAAGACCGAGGAATTGCCCACGCTATGCAGGAAACGATCGCGTTCGGGATTGATCTTGCGCAGGGGTTTGGCGCGGAACAGATCGTCATCACGGATAATGAAGAACGTGCCGGGCAAATCGAAAAACGGCCCCAGATCATCGACGACGACCAGATCCAGATCCAAAAACAGCGCCGTGCCCGTCAGGCCGAACAGATCCTTGCGAAACAGGGCAAGCTTTTGCCAGCGCGTATCCTTATGCCCTTTGGGCAGGCCCAGCTCGGGCAGCGGAAACGCCTCGACGCCCGCATCCAACCCCAAAGCATCATCGGTAAAGCAGATGAAGCGATGCGGACGATCAAGATGGCGACGCACGCCAGCAGCCAGACGGTTAACGTCATCGGCGCCGTAAAGCGTGCCCCACTTAATGCAAAGGACAAGAAGGGGCTCGGACATGGGACTCCTCGAAGGCAGGACATACAGCCTTAACACAAGGGCCGCACCATTCAACGACGGCGCGGCCCGGATTGTTCATTCCCGCAGGAAAAACGCGGGGCGATTATGCCTCGGATGCGGCGGGTTCAACGACCGCCTCGATGGCAGCATCGGGGTTGGGCGCGCCGGCCTCGTGATGTTCCGCCAGATATTTCTCGGCGTCCAGCGCTGCCATGCAGCCCATTCCGGCGCTGGTCACGGCCTGACGATAGATGTGATCGGTCAGATCGCCCGCCGCGAACACGCCTGCGATCGAGGTGCGGGTCGAGCCCGGCTCAACCTTGACATAACCGCCATTGTGCAGCTCGAGCTGACCCACGACCAATTCGCTGGCCGGGGCATGGCCGATCGCGATAAAGACGCCATCAACCGCAAGATCGCTTTCGGCGCCGGTCTTGACGTTGCGCAGCCGCAACCCGGTCACACCCAACGGGGCCTCGGTGCCCTCGACATGGGCGATCTCGTGATCCCAGATCACCTCGACTTTGGGGTTCTTGAACAGCCGGTCTTGCAGGATCTTTTCCGAGCGAAGGCTGTCGCGGCGATGCACCAGCGTGACCTTGCTGGCGAAATTCGTCAGATAAAGCGCCTCTTCGACGGCGGTATTGCCGCCACCGATGACCGCGACCGGTTTATTGCGATAGAAAAATCCGTCGCAAGTGGCGCAGGCGGAAACGCCAAAACCCTTGAATTTTTCTTCGGTGGGCAGGCCCAGCCAGCGTGCCTGAGCCCCTGTCGCCAGAATAACCGCATCGGCCGTGATCTGGGCGCCGCTATCAAGATAGGCCACAAAGGGGCGCACCTGCAGATCAAGCTTTGACACGTGATCCATGTGGATATGCGTGCCCATGGCGCGGGCGTGCGCCTCCATGTTGATCATCAGATCGGGGCCTTGGATTTCGGTATGCCCCGGCCAGTTCTCGACCTCGGTGGTGATGGTCAGCTGCCCGCCCGGCTGCATGCCCTGAATCAGGACGGGTTGCAGCATGGCCCTTGAAGCATAGACCGCAGCAGTATAACCGGCGGGACCCGAGCCGATGATCAGCAACCGAGTATGCGTGGGCAGGACGTTGTCGGACATGGCGCGGGGCCTTTCGCTTGAATTCCGTGATCTGGAGTTTAGGTAAACATCACCGGAGCCGGTTGCAATCCGTGCCCTAACTTCTGGCGCTTTCAAGGATTAAGCGCCCGGGGGTGTGGCCCGATTGCGGAAAGAATGTTGCGCATTCCGCACATTCACGGTAGCTTCCGGCAAGAATTTACGCCCAAATGGGCAAGAGGGATAGATGAGCGCTGCCAGACTTGACGATATTGACCGCAAGATCCTGGCAGAGTTGCAGGCCGACGGCAGAATGACGAACGTCGAACTGGCCCGTCGTGTTGGAATCTCTGCCCCGCCCTGCCTGCGTCGCGTCCGTGCGCTTGAGGAAACCGGCTATATTCGCGGCTATCATGCCGATATCGACCCGCGCGAGCTGGGCTTTGAAGTTCAAGTTTTCGCGATGGTGCGTCTGCACAGCCAGTCCGAGAAAGACCTGTCCGCCTTTGAGGCGCAGGCCCGCAGCTGGCCCTTTGTGCGTGAATGTCACATGCTGAACGGCGAAATCGACTTTATTTTGAAATGCGTCTCGCCGGATCTGCCCAGCTTCCAGCGTTTTCTGACCGAAGGGCTGACCTCGGCAGAAAATGTGGCCAGCGTCAAAACCAGTCTGGTCATCCGCTGTGCCAAGGACGAGCCGGCCATTCCCTTTGAGGTGGTCGAAAGCCGGCAGCTGGCTTAATAAGCCGGCCGCAACCAGGGCAAGTCGCGCGGAGCCTGTCCGCGCAGTTCAGACCTCGCCGATCAGCCGCTTATAACGAAATCGTTGAAATCAGGCGGCCGTAATCAGCGGCCTGTTCATGGGTCGCGCGGCGATAGGAATAAAACCGCGTCGGATCGCTATAGGTGCAATGACCGGTCCAGACCGCATTCACCCCCGCATCGCGCAGGCGCATCAGACCAAATCCGGGCAGATCAAACATCGGGCGGCCACTTGCGCCCCCCGCGAAAAAGCGGTCATATCCGCGATCCTCGGCCAAGAACTGATCCATGAAATCCTGGCCGACCTCATAGGCACGCTGGCTGATGCACGGCCCGATCACCGCGCGGATATGGCGCGCACCCAAATCTTGCATGGCACCGACCGTTGCCTCGATCACGCCACCAAGCGCGCCTTTCCAACCCGCATGGGCGGCGCCGATGACGCCCGCCTTTGCATCGCAAAACAGGATCGGTTGGCAATCGGCGGTCAAAATTCCCAGCGCAATGCCGGGGACATTCGTCACCATCGCATCGGCGCGGCGCTGGTCCAGCCCCTCCAGATCCGCGGCCGAGCCGATCGTGGCAACATCGGCAGAGTGGACCTGATGAACGGTCGCCAGATGATCAGCGCCGACCCCCATCGCATCTGCGACACGGCCACGGTTGATGGCGACGATTTCTGCCAGATCGCTTGAGCCGCGCCCGCAGTTCAGCCCCTGAAACAAGCCCGAGCTGGCCCCGCCCTTGCGGGTAAAAAAGCCATGTTTAACCGGGAAAAGCAGCTCGTCGGTCAGGATTTCAAGCGTCGTGTGCATCGGGGTCCTGGGGTTGAAAGCCCGGAGGCGGGGGAAACTTTGGCGACCATATCGCCATGGCTTTGAAGAGTTGGCCCATTTCATCCCCGCCGGTCAAGCGATGAAGCGCCTGCATCGCGCCTGCATCTCCCGCCGCGGCAAGACGCTCGGCGCGGGTGGCAATTCCCATTGCCTGCAACCACGCCCCTTGGGTCACCAGGCCCGAGACTGCGGCACCTTGGCGGTGTGCGGCGCGGGCCAGTGGGGCGAAATCGACATGGGCGGTCAGATCGGCCTCGCCGGGATGGGCAAGGACATCTTCGGGCTGGTGGCGGCGTAGGGCCTGGAAACTATCGCCGTGCCCATCCCAGGTGCCATAATCAATAAAGATCGCGGCCCCACCATATTGGCTCACCAAGGCGCCCAGCCCCGAGGCGATCGACACGCCCAAGGGGCAGATCTCACGGATCTCACCCTCGGGAAGGTCTGGGTCATCCTGAGGCAGCAGGTCCCCCAGCCCGCCGTCCCCCAGCCCCTTAATCGGCGCCGCAAGGCCCAAGGCCAGCCCGCCTTGCGGGTCAAGCGCGATGATCCGCTCGGACCAGCCCTGCCGGGCGCGCTGGAACTGACGGATCGGCAAAGCGTCAAACAGCTCATTGGCAATCAAGAACAGCGGCTGCTTTGGCAGATCCTCGATGCGGTCCAGATGGCGCACCTGTCCCAGCTTGTCGCGCTGCAACTGACGCAGATGGGGCGAGGCCTCGATCAAAATCACATCGGCTGCCTCGCGCATGCCGGGCACGATTTTGATCGCACGCAGCAGATCAGCCATCAAGGTTCCGCGCCCCGGCCCGATCTCGGCCAAGGTAAAGGGCTTGGGCTGGCCCTGATCCAGCCAGGCCTGAGCCAGAGCAAGGCCGATCATTTCGCCAAACATCTGACTGATTTCAGGCGCGGTGGTGAAATCGCCATGCGCGCCAAACGGGTCGCGGGTGGCGTAGTAGCCATGCTCGGGATGAAGCAGGCACAGCTGCATATATTCATCAATCCGCATCGGGCCACCGGCGCGGATACCTGCAGCGATCAGCTGCGCCAACGGGGTTGCAAGAGGCGCATCACCCATGGTGCGGTCAAATCCGCTCATGTCGTGACGGCGGGTCGGCGCAAGGCCCAGATGACAAAGCCGAGCCCGATCAGGATCATCGGCAAGGACAGCTCTTGGCCACGTGAAATCCCCCAGACCGGCCCACCCAGGACATGGCCAAGCGGATTATCTGGCGTGATGAAGCGCGCATCAGCCTGACGAAAGAATTCAACGATAAAGCGGCTGATGCCATAGCCCGAGACAAAAATCCCCAAAGCCAGACCCGGCCGCTTGAGCCCGCCCGCACGCACCAGCGCAAACAGCACGATTGCCAGCAAGACCCCCTCAAGTGCGGCCTCGTAAAGCTGGCTTGGATGGCGCGCACAAAGGCCAACGACGCCGGGGCAGTTCTGGGCGGCCTCTCCGGGAAAGATCACCCCCCAAGGCAGATCGGTCGGACGCCCCCACAGCTCGGCATTGATGAAGTTCGCAACCCGGCCAAGACCCAAGCCAATCGGCGTCGCCACCGCCAAAGCATCAGCCAGGCGCAAGGCGGGAATATGGTTCTTACGGCAAAACCACCAAGAAGCCAGCACCACGCCCAAAAAGCCGCCATGAAAGGACATCCCGCCCTGATCGACCCTTAGGATCTTGGCAGGATTGGCCAGATAGAAATCGAGATCATAAAACAGCACAAACCCCAGCCGCCCACCAAGGATGACGCCCACGATCACCCAGGTCAGCAGCTCTTCGACCTTGCCCGGCTCCATCGGGGCCGTGCCACCCCACAGCGCGGGACGCTTCATCAGCTGCACGATGATCCACCAGCCCAGCAGCAGCCCGACCAGATAGGCCATTGCATACCAGCGCAGCGAGAACGCCTGTCCGAACAGGTGGATTGTCACGATCTCGGGCGAAATATCTGGGAAAGGGATCATGGGCGCCTCTTGTTGCTTTTGGCATGCGTCATGGGTCGAGAGGGACATTGAACCCGCCCCGTTAGAGCGCCATATAGAAACCGACCCTGATCCGAAAGGCCACCGATGTCCGCGCAGAACCGTATTTTCGACGATCTCAGCAAACTGATGACCAATGCCATGGGCGTGGCCCAAGGTGCCAAGGACGAGGCACAGACCGCCTTCAACGGCTGGATCGACCGTTGGCTGGCAGATCGCGACTTTGTGACCCGCGAAGAATTCGAAGCGGTCCGTGAAATGGCAATCAAGGCTCGCACCGAGAATGCCGAGCTGCGGGCGCGTCTGGATGCGCTGGAAGGCAAGACCTCGGCCTAAGGTCGGATCTGATCCTTCAGCTGGCCTGCCCGGTCAAAAAGAAAAACTTCGCCCGTGTCACTGACGACAACGATCCAGTCGCGGGCAAAGGTCACCGCTGCGGCGCTTGTTCCCGCAGGTAGCGTGATGTTTTCGGGCAGGACAGGCAGGGGCGTCACAGCACCCAGCCGCAGCCACAGGATCGCGACAATGGCGATAATGCCCAGCCCCATCACCACCGCAAGCCCCGTGACCAAAGCGCGCAGATAGCGCAGCATCGGCACACTCGCTTCGGTTTCTGTTTCTTTCGCGAAATTCCCGGACATGCCCGACCTCATTATCACCCTGCCTGATGGCACGACCGACCGCCTTGATAAAGCCCTTGCCAGCGCCGCGCCAGCGCAAGCGGCGCTGTCGCGCTCGCGTCTGGCCAAACTGATCGCCGATGGCGCGGTCAGCGGCCCATTGGGCCTGATCAGCGACGGCAAGGCAAAAGTCACCCCTGGTGATTACTGCATCACCCTGGGCGAGCCGATCCCGATCGAGGCCCAGCCCGAGGTCATCGCCTTGAACATCGTCTATGAGGATGATGAGCTGATCGTGATCGACAAGCCCGCAGGCATGGTGGTCCATCCCGCGCCCGGCAGCCCATCGGGGACGCTGGTCAATGCGCTTTTGGCCCATTGCGCGGGCAGTCTGTCGGGGATTAGCGGGGCCGCACGGCCGGGGATCGTGCACCGGATCGACAAGGAAACCTCGGGACTGCTGGTGGTTGCCAAAACAGATCGAGCGCATCAGGGGCTAGCCAAACAATTCGAAGATCACAGTGCGTCACGGCGCTATCAGGCTTTGGCATTCGGCACCATCGATCACGCCGATCCGCGCCTTGCGGGCCTGCGCGGCATCAGCTTCGAGCCGGGCGGCGTGGTCAAGATCACCTCGCTGCTGGGGCGCCACCCCAACGACCGCCAGCGCCAGGCCGTCAGCTTTTTGCACGGCCGCCATGCGGTGACGCGAGCACGAATGATCGAAACCTTTGGCTCGCCTGCGTCAGCCATGCTGGTCGAATGCCGCCTTGAGACCGGGCGCACCCATCAGATCCGGGTCCACATGGCCTATGCCGGGCTGGGGCTGATCGGCGATCCGACCTATGGCGGCAATCGCAAACTGTCGCCCAAAGCGATTAGCCCTCAGGCGGTCAGCGCCGCCGCCACCTTCGGGCGTCAAGCGCTTCACGCCGCCCATCTGGGCTTTGTTCATCCGCTCAACGGAGAGTTACTTTCCTTCGAGAGCGAACTGCCCGAAGATATGACAGAATTGCTCGGGATTATGCGAGGCTAAGACGGGATCATTCACCGACCGATTGTCACGATGTCGTCAGCCCGGAACTCCGAAGCGTTAATCGCGTTTTAAGGATAACCCGCTATCAGGCGGGAACAGGGATTTTTACATGGCGAACTATACTGGCCTTCCGGCCCCCAGTCCCGAACAAGGGCTAAACCGATACTTGCAGGAAATTCGCAAGTTTCCGCTTCTTGAGCCGGAAGAGGAATATATGCTGGCCAAGGCCTGGGTGGATCACGAAGATCCCGAGGCCGCGCATCGGCTGGTCACCAGTCACCTGCGTCTGGCAGCAAAAATTGCCATGGGTTATCGCGGCTATGGCCTGCCCCAGGCCGAGGTCATCTCAGAGGCCAATGTCGGCTTGATGCAGGCCGTCAAGCGCTTTGACCCTGAAAAGGGCTTCCGCCTTGCGACCTATGCGATGTGGTGGATCCGTGCCTCGATTCAGGAATATATCCTCAGATCTTGGTCGCTGGTCAAAATGGGCACGACCTCGGCGCAGAAAAAGCTGTTTTTCAATCTGCGCAAAGCCAAGGCCAAGCTGGGCGCACTGGAAGAGGGCGATCTTCGCCCCGAAAACGTTGCGCAGATCGCCAAGGATCTGAATGTGACCGAACGCGAGGTCATCGACATGAACCGCCGTCTGGCCGGTTCGGATGCCTCGCTGAACGCGACCGTCGGCTCGGGCGAAGGGGAAAGCACGGCGCAGTGGCAAGACTGGCTTGAGGATGAGAATGCCGATCAAGCCGGCAACTTCGCTGAGCAAGACGAGCTGACAACCCGCCGCGAAATGCTGATTGCGGCAATGGATGCGTTGAATGATCGCGAAAAAGACATTCTGATGGAGCGGCGCCTGCGCGACGATCCGATGACGCTTGAAGACCTGTCGGCACGCTACAATGTCTCGCGCGAGCGCATCCGCCAGATCGAAGTGCGCGCCTTTGAAAAGCTGCAAGAGCGTATGCGTGTGCTGGCTCAGGAAAAGGGCATGACCATTCCTGCCCCGGCCTGACAGTCATCGCCCGGGCCACAATGCTTGGCTCGGGCCTTGCATCCCATCAAGGGAATGCGCGCCCGCACCGCATCCTAGCGGGTGTTCATGGCTGATTTTCTGCATTGCCGCGATTATTTTGTGTGGCCGGCGGGCCGATCCGCAGTTCGGGGATTGCCAATCGCCATGCTTCGCGTCCATTTCCGGGGCCAGTGGTTGACCGGCGAAAATCAGCGCCTAAGGTCATAATGGTAAACAGGGGTTTTGGGCGCAGAAATGACAGCGCTTAATCAGTATCAGCGCCTTGAGGCGGTGGGCGTCTGGCGCGAGACCCCCCAGGGCAAAGCGCATGACGTCATCGTCTCTTTTGGCGATGCGACGCTGATCCTGACCGATCCCAAATCTGAAATCCCTCTGGCCCATTGGTCCTTGCCTGCCGTTCACCGTCTGAACCCCGGCCAGTTGCCAGCACGTTACTCGCCCGGCGGCGCGGATACGGATGAGGCGCTTGAGGTTGATGATGATCTGATGATCGCGGCCATGGGCAAAGTCCACCGCGCCATCGAAGCCAGACGGCCCAGTTCAGGCCGCCTGCGCAACCGCATGATGCTGGTCGGCGGGCTTTGTCTTTTGGTCTTGGGTTCGGTCTGGTTGCCGCCCGCTTTGGTGCGTCATGCCGCTCAGGTTTCCCCGCCTGCACAACGCGCCGAGATCGGCCGGATGGTTCTGGCCGAGATCACCCGCGTCACCGGCTCTCCGTGTCGGCGCCCTGCGGCGGGTCCTGCCGCCACCCGCTTTGCGGAAAGTCTGCTTGGCCCCGGACAATCCATCGCCGTCGTGCCTGCGACACTGCGCTCGGCCATTCGCCTGCCCGGCCCGATCACGGTCATCGGCAACGATCTGATTTCCGGCCAGCAATCGCCCGAGGTGGCAGCAGGATATATCTTGGCGGCCGAAGCGGTGGCCCGTATGGATGACCCGCTGTTTGAGGCCCTGCGCTACGCCGGGCCGCGCGCAACATTTCAGTTGATGACATCGGGCAGCCTGCCGCGCGAAAGCCTTGATGGCTACGGCGAGAAGCTGTTGGCCGCGCCGCTGATTGTGCCCGAAGACGAGCTGTTGCTTGATCTTTTTGAACAAGCAGGCGTTGCCAGCCAACCCTATGCACGATCGCTTGACCCAAGTGGGGAATCCGTTCTGGGCCTGATCGAGGCCGACCCCTATCGCACCGCTTTGCCCGCCCAACCGATCCTTGAAGATCGCCAATGGATCGCGCTTCAGCAAATTTGCGACGAGTAGCGCGCCTTATGCCGCCCGATCAGCGCGCATAGGAATCGCGAAATCCCGCCCGCCTGATCTGATCCAATGCCATCACTACCTGCTGGCGACCGGGAAACGGTCCGGCCATCAGGATCACCAGCCCACCTTTGCTGCTTTGATTGGTTTGGCGCATGATCGGCAAGCCGGTTTTTTGCAGCTTTGCGGCCGCGCGTTCCGCATTTTCGGGGCGCGCGAATGCGCCAATCTGCACGTAACGGGCACCAGCGGGGATATATTCCGTCAGGGATAGGACCGTGCCGCTTTTGGCAGGTACAGCATTTCTGGCGGCATTGGTTGCTGCATTGGCCGGGGCTGCGATCTGCGCAGGTCCGGCGCCAATCGGCGGGGA
>NZ_DALZMB010000043.1:0-30634 GCF_032007265.1 Paracoccus sp. (in: a-proteobacteria)
TCATTGACATCACGTCGATCCGTCTCTGGATCCGCCATTTGTCAACATGACCTAGATCAAAGCGATTGATTAAGTTATTAACCATTGCCCGAAAGACGAAGGTTCGGCGCGTGCAGTCTTGAACGAGGCCGCAAGGGTGAACGCGGTGTGGTCGGCCCAAAGGCACCGCCACCTGAATGGGCAAGTGCTCGAGGCACTGACCGCGCTTGCATGGGCACTCCTACGCCTCTTCGCGCCCGACGCAGAAGCAGGATCGCATGGTCCGCGGGACCGCTGAGCACGCCAGCCGAGCACGCCAGCCAGATGCTGCGCCGCCTCACTCCGATGTCCAGGACAGCGAAAAAACAGCCATGTCCCTGACTTCTCTCAGCTATGCCCTATTCCTTACTGATTTAATCGCTTATTGGGAGCCATGACTGGCCTGCAACGATTCCTTTTTTCATTCTTCGTCTTTGGCGCGCTGATCGCGCTCTGGGCGCTCTGCTCGCAGCAGAACTGGGTGAATTCATTCCTTTTACCATCGCCGCAGATGGTGTGGAAAAGCTTCTGGTCCCTGATCGCCAGTGGCAAGCTGGCCGATCACGCCGGTATCTCCATCACCCGCGTGCTGACGGGATATGCCATCGCCGCCCTGCTTGCGCTGGCGCTTAGCCTGGCCATGGCCGCTTCGCGGATTTTGGCAGCAGTGATCGATCCGCCACTGGATTTTCTGCGCCAGGTCCCCCCCTTGGCGCTGATGCCTTTAGCCATGCTCTGGCTTGGTATCGGCGAGACGCAAAAGGTGGGCATTATCGTACTTGCCTGCTTTTTTCCTATCTTTCTTGGTTTCCGTGGGGGCTTTTCACAAGTCGATCCCAAATTGATCGAAGTTGGCCGCGTCGCTGGCTTTTCCCGAACCGAGCTGCTGCGCCGCATCGCATTGCCCGCTGCCCTGCCCGCAATCATTGTCGGGCTACGGCTGGGGCTGGGCTATGGCTGGCGCGCCTTGGTGGGCGCCGAGCTGATCGCCTCATCCGCGGGGCTTGGTTACATGATCCTTGACGCACAGGATCTGGCGCGCACCGATATTGTCATGGTCGGGATCTTGGTGATCGGCTCAATCGGATTGCTGGCTGATTGGGGGCTCAAGGCTTTGGTGCGCCGAACTTTGCCGTGGATCCGTCAGGATCTGGAGTTGGGAAATGGCTGATCTACGCGACATTTCCCATGGCCATGCCCTGCCAGACGGCAACAACAAAATCGTTCTGCGCAACATCAGCCTAGCGCTGGCGCGCGGCGGCTTTCACGTCATCCTAGGCAGATCGGGCTGCGGAAAATCGACGCTTTTGCGTTTGCTATCCGGGATAGAACAGCCCCAGCAAGGCGAGATTGACCTCAAGAACCAAAACGTCGGCGTCGTTTTTCAAGAACCCCGCCTGATGCCTTGGTTGACGGTCGAGGATAACATCGGCTTTTTGATCCGTGGACGCCTTCCCGCCGATCAGCGCGTGGCGCGCGTGTCCAATATGCTGAATACGGTGGGCCTGTCCCATGTCGGAAAAGCATGGCCGGGCCAGCTGTCGGGGGGAATGTCGCAACGCGTGGCAATCGCGCGCGCGCTGGTCAGCAAGCCCGATTTGCTGCTAATGGACGAACCTTTTGGTGCGCTCGACGCCTTTACGCGCAAGCAGATGCAGGACGAGCTGATCCAACTGTGGCAACGCACGGGAACAACCATCGTATTCGTGACCCATGACATCGAAGAAGCAGTACGTCTTGGGCAAACCATTCTTGTGCTCGAAGAGGGCCGCTTTGCGCTGACATTCGAACTTGACGCCAGCTATCCCCGCGATGGGGCCGAGCCAGCCGTGAACGCGGCCAGACAAAAGCTGTTGGACCAACTTTTTGCCCCTGCGCCAATCCCTGCGCAGCACGGCACGGACAAAGGATAATACAATGAAACTTCTCAACTCTCTGGCGCTGGCCGTCGCTTTGACGCTTGGAACCTCTCTTGGCGCGCCCGCTTTTGCCCAGACCAAAGAGGTTGCGATTTCCTATGTCACGGCACCGTTCAATGTGCCATCGATCGTGATGCGCAAAAAAGGCTTTCTGGACGAAGTCTTTGCCGCCAAGGGCGTGACGCTGACCCATCCGGAAATCACCTCTGGGGCGGCCCAGACGCAGGCGATCGCTGCGGGCGAGCTGCAAATCGCATCGGTGCTGGGCGGCACCTCGGCAATTTTGGCAAAAGCCAATGGCGCTGATGTCGTGGTGATCGGCGCCTATGCCCGTTCGCCCAAGGCCTATTTCATCATGACCGGCAAGGATGGCATCGCGGATGTCGCCTCACTGAAGGGCAAGAAAATTGCAGGCCCGAAAGGTACGGTTTTGAACCAGTTGCTGGCCGCCGCTCTTGCGAAAGAGGGCATGACGCTGGACGATGTCGAATATCTGAACATGGATCTGGCGACGGCCCGGGCGGCGCTTCTGGCCGGGCAGGTTGATGCGGCAACCTTGGCCGGGGCCAATGCCATTCAGGTCGAAACAGCCGGCGGTCAAGCCATTGCCGACGGTGAGGGTCTGATTGCGCCGACCACGGTCATTGGGACCAGCAAAGACTTTGCCGAAAAGAACCCCGACTTGGTTGCCGCCTATTTCGAGGCCCATCTGAAAGCCTTGGACTTTATCCGCACGCATCAGGATGAGGCGCTGCAGCTGGCTGCCGAGGATCAGGGCATCTCGCTTGACGAGGCACGCAAGCAGTTCGCGCTTTACGACTTCTCACCGGTGATGACCGAAAGCGATATTGCCAATCTGACAGCAGATCAGGACTTTATGGTCGACGCGGCTATGCTTGAGGCGGACCGCAAGATCGACATCAAAGCCGATCTGGTTCAACCCACGGCCTTTGAGATCAAGTAAGAAACCTTTGGCGGGATCGGGCGACCGATCCCGTCCAAGAAAGACCAACTCATGAAACTTTCGCTTCTTGATCAGCTGCATATCTCGCCCGGACAAAGCAGCCAGCAGGCACTTGCCGATACGATCACCCTGTCGCGCCATCTGGAAACCCTTGGCTTTGCGCGTCATTGGATCGTCGAACATCACGGCGTCCCTTACGAGATTTGCGCCGATCCCATGCTGATGGCACTGGCGCTGGCGCAATCCACCCAGACAATAAGGATTGGTGTCGGGGGCATATTATTAAATAACTACAGCCCCTATAAAGTGGCTGAAACCGCCAAGACACTTTCCCTATTGGCGCCGGGGCGCATTGATATTGGCATTGGCCAATCCAATTCGGGCGAGCTGCAGGATCTGGCGCTGCAAACAGATCGACTGCATAAGCCCCAGCATGATCAGGCAGACAAGACCGATGAGCTGCTGGGCCATCTCTTTGCTGATCTGCCCGCCGATCACCGCTTTCACCAGCTCAAAATCATCCCCGACGCGGCCCCGCCCATGCCTTGGGTGATGGCAGTCAGCGCCGCATCAGCCGCGCGTGCCGGAGCAGCCGGATTGCCCTTGGCCCTATCGGCCTTTCATCGCCCGCAAGAGGCCATTGCCACGGCACAAGCATACCGGCGCGCCTTTCGGCCATCAATGCGGCCGGGATTGCCGCAGTCACCCAAATTGTTCTTGGCCATCCGTCTTTGCTGCGCCGCAACGCAAGCCGAGGCCGAAGCAAGGGCCATGCCGTTTCGGTGGGCATTCGATCAGCGTCGTCGCTTGGGTAAAATGCCGATGGCCCTGCCCTCGATTGCCCAATCGATCAAGCTGGCGGGCGGTGTTTGGCCCGCCGAAACCGACCCTTGGCCTATGTATGTGATTGCGGCTTTCCGCGACATCCGTGGGCTGCTTTTGCGCATGGCCGAGGCGGTCGGCACCGATGAAATCATGGTGCAGGACGCCCTACCCGACCCCCAGATGCGCCGCGATCATTATGCCGAACTGGCTGACGAAATCAGCAAGGGTTAAGCCGACCCGGTTTGCTCGCATTCTGCGGTCCTGCCCGGCCATGCCCGGCAGGATATACGCTGCTGACGATCAGGAATGACTGGCGCCCCTACGCCCCCTTGGCGCTGATTGCGTGCAGGCGGGGGGCCTGATCTATGCTCAACCCGCTCCATTCCAGAAAGGCCGTGATGCGGTGGCTGATTTTCGCGCCGTGATTGCCCTCGATATCGCTAAGGCGGTGGTCAAGGAACGGATTGGCAAATCGATCAAGCGTGACCGCCAGATAGGCCTGAGCCTGATCGCCCATGCCGCGCGCGGCAAAACCGGGCAACACCTCATCGTGATAGATTGAAGCAAGCTCGGCCGCCAAGGGACCGGTCATCGCCTGTCTGACATAGGTCTCTTTCTTGCCAGCTTGCTGCCACAGATCGACCAGCGCCGTATGGCCAAGGTTCAGGACATGCAGCTTGAGCCGTTGGATCGGCTCCAGATCGGGCATGATCTGGATCGCGGGATGGCTGACCGGCATCGAAAGCCCCGGCTGATCCTCGATGGCCCAAAGCGCATAGGGTTCGGCCACAGCACCCACTGGCAAGATTTCTTGCGAGACGATGCGATCGACCAGCGAATTCACCCACAAATGCCGGTTCAGCGCCTCCATCAGCCCTGAATCAGCGCCCTGTTCACGGGCAATTTCTGTCACGCGGGCATGCAGCACCGTGCCGTTGCGCGCCACCAGTTCGGTGGGCAGAATGGTCAACGCACCACCACCCGCAAGATGGCGGGCGCGCAGTAAGTGGAAAAGTTTCGCGGGATAGCTTTGCGCAGCATCAGGTCGAGGCAGCGTGTCTGCCGGCTGAGGATCAAAGCCCCGATCCGCGGTATTCGAAATGATCCAGCGCGCCTCGGTCGAAAAGATGCGCTCAAGTTCCGCATAATCGGCAGAAAAGGCCAATGTGCGTTTGACACAATGGATCTGTTCCACCTCGTTGATGCTTTGGCCAGCGGAAAGGCCTTTGATCTCGACCGGGTAGCCTTGCGGGGCGGCAAGTGCATCTAAGCGGGCCCGGCGCGTGGGATCATCGGTTGACTGCACCACCGTCACAACAGGCGCTTCGCCCAAGGGCGTGCCGGACTGCAAAAAGCTAAGGGCATGGGCCTGCAGAAAGCGGCTGGTGCCGAACTGAATGATCGGGGTGCGCAACGGATGTCCTTTCAATCTTGCTTGCCGCGCCCCCAAGGTCGGGGGCGCAGCACGGAATGGGGCTGGTCAGCCCTCGATCAGGCCGATCATGCGCTCAAGCCGGCGCATGGCAAGCCAGCCGTCACGAATCACCGGCGCACTGTCGCTTTCGCCGCGCATGGTTGCAGCAACATCCAGAAGCAGCGCGTGATAGCCCTTGTGGTCTTCATTCGCGGCGGCAGTGAAGTTCGGGGTCCAGACCATGCTGTCGCAGGCGGGATCCAGCACGGCCTTGGGATCATCCGCCTTGAAGGGCGGGTTGCGGTGCCAGGCGACGTTGATCACGTTCTCGACCTCGACACGGTTATGATCGCCCATCACCTGCACGAATTCCATCGGCGTGCCGCGTGACTGGACCGTACCCATGACGATATTGCCGATCACACCATTTTCGCATTCGAAGTTCATGTGGATCAGCATCTTGCCCGCATCGGGCACATTCTTGCGCAGTTTCACATCGGCGAATTCCGAACCTGCAAACCACGGGATCAGGTCCATGTAATGGACGCAGTGGTGCAGGTAGAAACCGGTATAATCGACCTCGCCCGAGAAATAGGTGGGCGCCGTCATATAGCTGCCGTGAATGCCCAGAACCGCGCCGAAATCGCCGCCATCAAGGATGTTCTTGGCGATCTTGTTGCCGGTCGAATAGCGCTTCATGAAGCCCACGGTGACGGGCACCTTGGCGGCCTCGGAGGCGCGCATCAGCTCTTCGGCCTGCGCGGCCGTTGCGGCGGGCGGCTTTTCCATAAAGACCGGTAGGCCGCGCTTGATCGCGGCCATGGTGGCGCGGAAATGGACCTCGGGGCCGACCGCCATGCCGACCGCGTCGATCTCGGCATTGGCGATCATGTCCTCGAAGTCGGAATAGACCGCTTTCGCGCCGAACTGGCGCGCGGCGTTTTGAGCCGCCTCTTGGTCGCGGTCGCAGACGGCGGCGATTTCAAAGCCGCTGCGCGCAAGCTGCGGCATCAGCATCCAGGTTGCGTGGCGGCCGCAGCCGATCCAGCCAATTTTGATCGTCATCAGTGGTTCACCTCGGCAAAGTGCAGCGCCGAGCGGATCAGGGCAAGGCCCGCGCGCAGCTTGTCATCCTCATTCTCGTGGGGGGCGCGCCAATGGGCGATGGGCAGGCCGACGCGGTCGTCTTCGCGGCGGAAGGGTTCCAGCGAGACGGGCCCCTGATAGCCGACCTGATGGAGCGCGCGGGCAATCGCCGTCCAGTCCATATTGCCGGTGCCGGGGAAGCCGCGGTGGTTTTCATTGGCCTGGAAATGGACCAGACGATCGCCGGTCGCGCGGATGCAATCGGGGATCGAACGCTCTTCCATATTCATGTGGAACGTATCCAGCATGACGCCCAGACCTTTCGATCCGACCGCGTCGCAAATCTCGATCGCCTGGCTGGTGGTGTTGACGATATCGGTCTCGAAGCGGTTCAGCGCCTCAAGACCAAAGACCTGACCAGCGGCTTCCGCCAAGGGGGCGACTTGGGCCAGACCGTCGATGGTGCGTTTCGCGCGCTCGGCGATCTGCGCGGCCGTCCACGGATAGGGCGCGCGCCCGGCGAAAACCAAAGGTTCGCCATAAAGGGGCCCGCCGGTGATCTTGGCGCCAACGCGGTCGGCGGCCTCGATGCAGTATTTCAGATAGTCGATCCCGCCCTGACGATTGGCCGCATCCTCGCTTGCGATCGAGCGCTGCAGGTTCACCCGTGCGGCCAGAACGATGTCCAGCCCCTCGCCCTCGCAGATGCGGCGGACCTCGGCGGGATCAAGGTCATCCTCGGGTTCGGGGACCAGCAGCTCGATGAAATCGAAACCAAGTTCGCGGGTTTTCTTCAAATAGTGCAGCGCGCCGTTATTGAAGGGGCGGATATATTGCATCGAAATGATGCCGACGGGGTTTTTCACAATGGGCCTCGTGGGGGGTATTTGGGTCAGATTTCAGAAACTTCGGCGCGTCCCACATTCGGGCGGGGCGCACCAAGAGGATAGGCTCAGCCTTTGACCGCGCCTTGGGTCAATCCGCCGACCAGACGGCGCTGAATAATCAGGAAAAGCACGGTTGCAGGCATGGCGCCGACAATGCCGCCTGCTGTCAGCAAGCCCCATTGCACCTGATATTCACCGATCATCGTCTGCACCGCGACGGTGATCGGGCGCACGTTCTGGCCACCAAGCGTCAACGCATAAAGATATTCGTTCCAAGCGGTGATGAAGATATAAATGCCGGTTGCGATGATGCCGGGGGTGCAAAGTGGCAAGATCACCCGCACCATCGCCTGCAGCCGCGAACAGCCATCGGTCATCGCCGCCTCGTCCAGAGATTTCGGGATGCCATTGATATAGCTTGTCATCATCCAGACCGAGAAAGGAATGGCGATGGTCGAGTTGGCGACGATCAGCGCGAAATGCGTGTCCAGAAGACCCAGCTGGCGCATGAGGACGAACAAAGGCAGGATCAGCAGCACCAAGGGGAACATGTTGATCAGCAGGAATTGCAGCAGCAGGATCTTTTTGCCGCGGAACTCGAACCGCGAGAAGCTGTAGGCGGCCGTCACCGACAGCGCCAAACCGACGACGACAGTCCCCGCCGCGATGATGAAACTGTCCAGCATGTTGCGCGCAAAGCCAACATTGGTGAACAAGCGCTGATAATTGTCCCAGACGATGGTGAAAAGCGAAGGGCCTTGGGTAAAGATCTGCTGTTCGCTGGTCAGCGATGTCAGAAGCATCCACAGATATGGCCCCAGCGTGAACATCAAGATCAGCGCCATTGGCAGATCCACCGTCAGCAGACGTTTGGGCAAGGATTTACGACCCATAGCCATTATTGCACCGCCTTTGCCGAGCGCTTGAGGTAAAGGATCACGACACCCAGCAGCAGGATCGTGAAGGTCATGGCCAAAGCCGAGCCATAGCCAAAGTTCAGGTTGGTGCGCGCTTCAAGGAAAGCGTAAAGCGGCAGGGTATAGGTGGCATAGCCGGGGCCGCCGCCGGTCATGACAAAGATCACATCCATCGAATTCGCGACCCAGATCGTGCGCAAGAGGATTGCCGTGAACAGCACCCCCGAAATTCCCGGCAAGGTGATGTGCCAGAATTGGCGCACGCTGCTTGCCCCGTCCAGCGACGCCGCCTCGTAATAGCTGCGCGGAATGGATTGCAGGCCAGCAAGGATCATGATCGCGAAGAAGGGGAAACCCTGCCAGGTCAGCGTCAGGATGATTGCGTAAAGCGCGGTATCAGGATTGGCGAGCCAAGGGATCGAGGTTTCCAGCAAGCCGATGCGCAGCAGAAGATCGTTCAGAACCCCGTAGTTGGAATCGTAAATCCAGGTCCACATCAGCGCGATCACAACCGATGGCAGCGCCCATGGAATAATGACCAAGGCACGCGCAATCGGGCGCCAGGGGAATTCCTGATTCAGCAACAGTGCCGTCGCCAGCCCCAGTGCTGCCTGCGCAGGCACCGTAATCAAAATCCACAGCGCAGTATGGCGCAGCGAGATCCAGAAAACCTCGTCGTGAAAGATCGCAAAGTAATGTTTCAGGCCGACGAAATCGAATTTCTTGGGACGAAACAGGACATAGTCGTGCAAGCTCATCCACGCGGTCTGGATCATCGGAAAAAAGACGATCGCCAAAGTCACCAGAACGGCTGGCGACAACAGCGCCAAGGGCAGGATCTGTCGCCATAGCCTGCCGTGTCGATGGGGCTCGAGCGCGAGGTCAGATTGGGTGGTCATAAGGCAAACCTCTCTTGGCCCCACCAGACAAAGGTCGGCAGGCAAGGCTGGATAGGGGTCCACCCGGACGAATGCCGGGCGGGGAATTGGATCAGTTGTCGGCGAAGAGCTTTGCGATGGCAGCGTTCATCTGCGCGGCGGTAATCTCGCCGTTCAGGGCACGCTGCATATTCGTCGGCCAGACGGTATTGACGAATTCGGGCGTTGCCGAGGACGCGGGCAGCAATTTCGCGAAGGGCAACGAGGCCTGTGTCGCATCGATAAAGCGCTTCTGGTGGCGATCCCACGCGGCAGTGTCGGATTTTGTCACCGGAAGCTGGCCAGTCGCCGTATTGAAAAGGGCGTTATTGCCAGCTGTCGACAAGAACGAGATCCATTTCCAGGCAGCTTCTTTATCAGAGGCATTGGCCAGAACGGCTGTGGATTCATCGCCGAATGTGGTCCAACGACCGCCGCCGCATTCCGGCACGATGGTTGCCGACACCTTGTCGCCAAGCGCCTCGACCAGATCGTTTGACGAGCCGATATGGTGGATCGTCATGGCAGTCACGCCAGATTTGAACGCGCCGATGATTTCCTGAAAGCCGTCATTGGGGGCCGAAGGCGGAAAGACCTTGTCGGTGCGGAACAGATCCACAACGAATTGGGTGCCAGCAACGCCCGCCTCGGAATTCAGGCTGTCATCCAGCGCCACGCCCGTCCGCGACAGGGTGAATGGGCCCCAATGTTCGTGACCCGATTTCGCACCGCGGAAACCAAACCCATAGGTATCAATCTTGCCGTCGCCATTGGTATCGCGGGTCAGTTTGATCGCCGCGTCGCGCAATGCTTCACAGGTCTGAGGCGGCTCGATCCCCGCCTCTTGCAGCATGTCGGCGCGGTAATAAAGATATAGCGCGACATATTGGATCGGCAGGTAATATTGCTTGCCATCCTCGGCTTTGGTCAGCTCAAACAGGTTGTCGAGAAGATCTTCGCGACCTTCCCAGGCGGCAATCTGTTCGTCCAAAGGCTCAAGCGCCTCCATCTCGGTCAGGCGTGGCAGGGCATGCATCTTAAGCATGGCAGCATCGGGCGCATTGCCGCCGACGATTGCCGTGTAAAGATTGTCGTAATAGCTGTTCCAAGGCACGTTTTGCGCATCGATTTTGATGCCGGGATTTTCGGCCTCGAACTTGGCAACCAGATCAGACATCGGGTTGTCAGGATTGTCGAAATGGTACCAGAATTTGACCGTGCTATCCGCATAAGCCGACAGCGGCGCAAGACCCAGTCCGGCGACCAGCGCCAGCATGGCTGTTTTGGTTTTCATGATATTCCTCCCTGATTTTTTGGTTTGTTATGTGCCGTCGGCTTGATCAAGCATGTGCTGAAAGACCTCGCCCGCACGGCGGAACGCCTGAACCGATTGCGGCAATTCCAGGCTCATTTGCATGAAGCCATGCACAACCCCGGCAATGATTTCGAACTCGTCCTGACGCCCCAACGCATGCAGCCGCGCGGCAAATCGGGCGCTGTCGGAACACAGCGGGTCGATTTGCGCCGCATTCAGATAAAGCGGGGGCAGCTGCGCCAACATTTCGTCAGGCGCATTTGCCGGCGTCAGAAACGGATCTTGGCCGCGCCCTGCCTGAGGGGTGTAGAAATCCCAATAGCGGCGCATCTTATCGCGCGTCAGACCCGGACCATCAGCGACCGCACGATAGCTGGGGCTGGTGAAATCGGCGTCGTAAACCCCATAAAACAACAGCCCCGTCGCGGGCAGATCTTGCCCATTCATACGCAGCATCATTGCAACCGCCAGATTGGCACCCGCGCTGTCGCCCGAGACAGACCAGCGGCGGTTTTGCAAGATTTCGTGGCGCGCTTTCCAGATCGCCAAGCAATCTTCCAATCCCGCCGGATAAGGGTGTTCGGGCGCAAGACGATAATCAAAAGTCACAACCGCCGCACCGCAATCGCGCGCCAATTGCCGTGCCGCACCGTCATGGGTCGCGGCCGAGCAAAAGGCAAAGCCGCCGCCATGAACATAAAGGATCGCCTCCCCTCCTCTATCGTTCTGCGGAAGGTAGACATGGGCGTCGATCCCGGTTGAAGTCGGGATCTTGCGAATATCAGCCATGGCAGGCGTGCCATTATTCCAGCGCTCATTGGCACGTTCGGACAAAGCGCGCCCCTGGGCGGGCGGAAGGGTGGTCGGGTCAGGCTGCGGCCCCTCGGCTGCCAGTCGTTCAAGGACAGCACGCATTTCAGGTGCAAGCAGTGCGGCAGCGGATGTGCTCATGTCAGGCCTTGCGATGGGAGGGCAGAACATCGGGACCGAAGTCCACGATCGTGGAAATGTGGTGGGACAATGCAGCCTCAAGGGCGACGGCATTGCTGGTCTGCAGCGCCTCGATGATCGAGACATGCCGATTGGCGGTCTCAAGCAACATGCGCGTTTCAGGGGCGGTGTTCAGGATCTTGAAGCGCTGAGAATGAACAAGGCAGCGCTGCAAGACCGGCTCGACCACCGGCATTCCCGCCGATTCGAAAAGACGAAGGTGGAACTGACAGTCACTTTGCAGCAGTGCATATTCGTCCTCTTGCAGCGCGGCCAAACGCATCGCCTGCAGCAGGTCGCTCAAGTCATCGATCAGTGCCGGATCTTGTGCCGCAATCACCCGCTTGGCCGAGCGACACTCGATATCGTGGCGGATACGCAGCAATTCACCGGCATCTTCGGGCTGAGCGGGGGCAACATGTGTGTCGCGTCGGGCGCGCCTAGTCACCAAGCCTTCTTCGGAAAGACGCATCAACGCCTCACGAACAGTTCCCTGCGAGCAGTTGAATTGATGCGCAAGGTCCATCTCTCGCAAGACAGCGCCGGGCTCGAGCGTACCCAGCACAATGCCACGCCGCAGGGCGCTTTCGACGATCTCGCCGGGTCCCTTTTGCAGGGATGCTTTTGACGCCAACCTGACCGTCACGATGCAAAGTTCCTTCGTGTTGCTTCATTCCACGCTTGCCTTATCGATAATCATGTTGTTATCGATAATGTCAAGATTATTGATACTAGGAAGTGACACCGCCACAAAGGCCGCACTTCAGAGTCTGGGAGGACTGGCAACATGGCGCAGATACGCCTCGAAAAGATCGTGAAACGCTATGGCTCGGTCGAGACCATTCACGGTGTTGATTTGCAGATCGAAGACGGTGAGTTCGTGGCTTTCGTCGGGCCATCGGGCTGCGGAAAATCAACAATGTTGCGCATGATTGCTGGCCTTGAGGACATCACCGCGGGTCGGCTGCGCATCGGTGACAACGTGGTGAATGACGTTGAACCACGCGGCCGCGATGTTGCGATGGTGTTTCAGGATTACGCGCTTTATCCGCATATGACAGTTGGCCAGAACATCGGCTTTGGCCTGAAGATGCGGGGCGAGAAGCCGGATCTGATCCGCGAAAAGGTAGCCGAGGCCGCAGATGTCTTGCAGCTGACGGAGTTGCTGGACCGGCGCCCGGGTCAGCTGTCGGGTGGTCAACGCCAGCGGGTGGCCATGGGTCGCGCGATTGTACGTAAACCCAAGGTCTTTTTGTTCGATGAGCCTTTATCGAACCTTGATGCCAAACTGCGCGTCGAAATGCGCACGCAGATCAAGCGCCTGCACCGATTGCTGCGCACCACGACGATCTATGTGACCCATGATCAGGTCGAGGCGATGACTCTGGCGGATCGGGTCGTCGTATTGCGCAAGGGTGAAATCGTGCAGCATGGGAAACCCCTAGAGCTGTACGAGCGCCCCAATTCGCGCTTCGTCGCCGAATTCATCGGCTCGCCCCAAATGAACATCTTGCCCGGCGAAGTCATTAACAGCGACAGCAAGCCTGCCCTTTCTTTCGAAGGCGGCGCAATCGGGTTGAACCACATCACCGCGCCGCAAGGCACCAAGGTCGGCATCGGACTGCGCCCCGAGCAGCTATTGCTTTGCGCGCCGCAAGACGCCGATTTGTCAGTCGAAGTCGACGTACTGGAAGAATTGGGATCGGACACAGTCGCGATCTGCCTGCTAGGCAAACGCGAGATCACCGTCAGGCTAAGCGCCGAAGAGGCCAGAGATCTGCCTAAGACGATCCATCTGCGCTTTGATCGTAAAAACCTGCACGTTTTCGACGATGAATCTGGCAAGCGCCTAGAGTTCACGGTCTGACACCCGCAGCTCTGATAAGTCCCAGGCCTGCCCTAGCCGGTCCCCTGCCCCGGCGTGACAATTGAAAAGGCCTCGACAAGACAGAAAACGGTCTTGCCGAGGCCTTTTAACGATTAGCATCCGCGTTTATCACGC
The DNA here is from genome assembly GCF_032007265.1 of Paracoccus sp. (in: a-proteobacteria). Classification (GTDB taxonomy): domain Bacteria; phylum Pseudomonadota; class Alphaproteobacteria; order Rhodobacterales; family Rhodobacteraceae; genus Paracoccus. Next base: position 13,255 of record NZ_DALZMB010000043.1, read on the forward strand.
ATGGGTCTAAGAGAACTGCTGATCGTCACTTTCCCTCAACGCAAGTAAGAAGCGGTGTCTCTTCCTCCGTTCCCTCTTGCCAATAAAGCGTGGCCTCTGGACCTTTGGTCCACCAGACATACTTCGGCCCTTCGCCCGCACTGACATAGCGCGCACCCGAAGCGGATTGAGCAATCACCGCGGCAATCTGACGACCATCCGCCTGAAGAACTGCGCCCGAAAATTCGCCAACGTTGATATAGGTCGCGGCCACATTCACGCCCCGATCACATTGATAGTTAAACGATGCCATCTCATCCCCTGCCATTGCAGAGGTGGCGGCCGCAGTGGCTGCAATTGCATAAGCGATTTTCATGTGTTTTCCTTTGCTTGGCTACGAATATATGCCCGCTTCAACAGGTTACGGCGGGTGCGAGATCCTGCACTCATTTGATAATCTTATCAAATTTTCCAAGCCTTGCGCTATACTTGGGTTGACCTGCCCTATGTCCTTGATCTGCTGCATCAAGGATATTCCGAAGCCGACAACAGCCGGAAAAAAGTGGGAATGCAAAAATTGCCAATTGGCAATTTTTTATCAAAGCGGATTTTTCTCAGCAAATCCTCGGAAAAAAGCAAGAAACGCGCGGTCCGGATCCTTTGCAGGCTCTTTTCCTGCGGCCCAATTCCGCCACTCGCCCTCGACAAAGTAAATGTCATAGCCGGGGTGGCGAAGGCGCGCAGTTTCGTAAGTCGCCGTTTGCAATGCGGCAGAGCGGTTTTCCAGCCACTCTGGACGGGGCCGCAGACCTGGCATGGGAACAGATACTTTTTCAGCGCGCCCCTCAGCAATGACCCGGCGTCCAACTTTTGAAAACTGCAGTGCCCGATCCGCCGCCCCCGAGGCATCCCCGTCTTTGCGCCACCAACGCAGTTCGACATGAGTGACCGCCCTGCCCGTCTTGATCGGGGAAATTTCAACCATGAAATCAGAAAGCGCATTCACCTCACCAACAGCTGGGTCAATTGCGCGCAGTTTCAGGTTCGACCAGCTGGTTAATTTCCCCTTCGGCACCCCCATAATGCCGCGCAAGGACTCGAGCGAGAACCTTTCCGAGGCCTTCCAGCGCAGATTTCCGCGCTTTTGAACCATTTCATAAAGCGTCAACGCATATTTCGAGGATAGAGCAAACATTACCTCGCGCTGGAGCCGCGCAAAAACCTGGCTATTGCCGATGATCTTACGCAACCGTGCCGGAATTTCATATTCCAACAGGCCATCCGCACGGCCGCTTTCAAGGTTGCCACCCAAAAGCTGAACACGCTCAATCGCCGCTTCACCGTCCCAGGTAACGGCGACCTTGACGATCGCCGACATCAGCCGTTCCAGACTTTCTCCGACCCGATCGTTGGAGTTGTGGCTACCGCGCAAAGCTGATTTCGCGATCAGATGGGTTACAGGCTTGTCGATTGCATCCCAAGCATTCTCTAACAGCTGGTTGTAGATCCGGCGGTCGTTCAGCGTCAGCGGAGTAACCTCGATCAGATCAACCAGCTCGCCCGGTTTAATCAGACTCTCTGCATTCGGCCTAGCCGCTATTGTTCGAATCGAAGCTTCCGCCATTTTCTCCTACCCCTCATCCCTTACTTTTGTAACGAAATAAGCGTAAGTTTTCAAGCATCATGCTTGGAGTTGGCCCTCAGCCACCCAAAAAGTAATTTATAGCCACCCACAAGCCATAATCGTCGTTCTCAACATACTGTATTCATTCTATCTTTTCACGCCAACGCGGTCCCACTTTCTCCTCTCCCAAAAGGTAAGAGTTAACAGCGATCCAAAACGTAAGAGTAGCTCACCCGATTCGTAAGTTCAGGCTTCCCATAAAGTAACGTAAGCCGTCCCAATAAGTATCGCATGTTGAAAATGGTAATATGATTTCAGATAGTTATAGCGGACGAATACTGAATCTAATGAATCAGAACCAAAAGGGTTGTCTTTTTTATCCACAGGGTAAAACCTTGTGTGGATCCGGGTCTTAGAAACCTTACAAATTGGGCAGATTGCGAGGACACACAGGTTCCTCGATGCTAAAATTCCGCATCTCGAAGCTTTGCTCGCCAACTTTCGGTTTTTGAGGCGAACTAGGCCATAATCCGAACTTTACCAAAACGGCAGTTTCGGACATAGTGACCCAAACCAGCAGAGCACAGGCAAATATGTCACCCGTTCTTCCACCAGTCACACTGGATGAGCTTGGCGTTATCAGCCGCCGGGCGTCTACCGTAATCGAGCGTTTGCGTGAGCGTGTGTTTGCGCCCGGCAGTCAAAAACGGCTTGATCTGATCTATAACGTCAGAACCGCTGCCGAGATGGTCAGCAGATCTGAAAAAGCGATCCGAGACGCCGAGGCGGATGGCCGTCTACCCGCGCCTGAGAAGGACGAGACGACGGGTCGGCGCAATGGTTACTCGCTTGCCGAAATTAACCATATGCGTGAAGTTTTTGGCACATTGCCCCATCGCAAAGCCGACGATCCACCTTTGGTGCTGGCCGTTCAAAACTTCAAAGGTGGCGTCGGAAAATCCACTGTAGTCGTTCATTTAGCCCAGTATTTCGCGCTTAAAGGCTACAGGGTTTGTGTCATCGACTGCGATTCCCAGGCTTCGACGACGGCAGTTTTCGGGCTGAATCCCGATGTCGATATCGATGAGGAAGAGGATACGCTTTACCCGTTCCTGCAGCACGGCGGGCCAAAATCACTGCACTACGCATTGCGCGCCACGTATTGGCCAGGGATTGCGCTTATTCCGGCCAATCTTGGCCTTTACGATGCTGAATATGAGTTTGCGGCGCGCATGGCGCGCGAGCCCGCCTTCATCCTGGATCGCTTGCGCGATGGTGTGGCAACGATCGCCGATCAGTTTGATATCATTTTGCTGGACCCGCCACCCGCGCTTGGCATGTTGTCGCTTTCGGTTTTGCGCGCAGCAAGCGCTTTGCTGATACCGGCGCCGCCAAACAATATCGACTTTGCCTCTACCGCGCATTTCCTGAAGATGATGGAGGCGACTTTGGCTGAGCTGTCGCGTCACGGCGGCGAGCGCGAATACAGCTTTATTCGTATTCTGACGAGCAAAATGAACGATCAGAAATCGGCTCATCAGGCGATCAAACGCATGATGGACGCGGTATTCCCCCAGGATATGCTGAATGCCGTCTTGAAGGATTCTGCTGAGATCGACAATGCCACGGCCAATCTGATGACCGTTTACGAGATGACCGGGGCTGCAACGCGTACTGAAACGCACAAGCGTTGCCGTGCCTATCTTGATGCCGTCGGGCGCGAGGTCGAGTTGTTGGCCCGCAAAACCTGGCCAAGTCACCATCACAATCTGCGCAAGGAGGGCCTGCTGTGAGCAAGCGCCATAATGCGATTTTCGATGATGTGCTTAAGGACATCGGCGAGGAAAGTCGGTCTGAAAAGTCTGGCGCTCGTTTTCTGAAGCGTACAAATGCCTTGGCGGATAGTGGCGAGCGAGAAGAAAAGTTGCTGCGCTGGGTCGATCCTGATCGCTGCGCCATGTGGGCGCGGCACAACCGCGCCTATGAGCTGCTGAACGCCGAAAACTGTCGTGACTTGATTGATAGCATCAAATCGCAAGGCCAGCAGGAATTTCCTGCGATTGTGCGCAAACTGCCAAGCGGCGAGGGCGCTGAATACGAGGTGATTTGCGGCGCGCGGCGGCATTTCGCGATTTCTTGGCTAAGGGCAAATAACTATCCGCAGTTTCGCTATCTGATCGAAGTCCGTGATCTGAGCGACGAAGAGGCCTTTCGCCTTGCCGATATCGAGAACCGCGATCGTGCCGACTTGTCGGATTACGAGCGGGCCCGTGACTATCAAAAGGCTCTTGATCTCTATTATGGCGGCAAACAAAAGGCGATGGCTGCACGGCTTGAGGTCTCGGAAGCTTGGCTTTCGCGCTATCTTTATCTTGCCCGCTTGCCCGAAATCGTCGTCGCTGCTTGGCCCCAAATCACAGAGTTGAAAGAGCTGCATGCGCGCAGCTTGCGGCCGCTGTTGCAAGACAACAAAGATCAGGTCTTGGCTGAAGCAAAGAAGATCGCGCAGGATCAAGATAAGGCACGAGCAGGGCAGGGGGCGTTTCTTCCCGTCCCAGCAGTTCTTGCGCGGCTGAAAATCGCGGCTTACGGAGCCGGCCCTGCACCCGAGCGTTCGGTCTTTGGCACGGACAAGAAGGCCATGGTCACAATGCAGCGGCGTGGCGACAAGATCCGGCTGGAGTTCCGCAGTGACATCCCCGAAGATCTGCTGCGGACAGCATTCGATGATTTTGTGCGCGCCCAGATTTCTGGAAATTAGGAAATTGCCAATTGGCAATTTCCAGTTCCGCCCCTTGGATCAGGGCCGATAGGCCATAAGGAACCGGTCCAATCGATGGGCAATAAAGGTATCGATTTCCAGCTCGCTTAGTGCGGGCATCATCAACAGGGCGCGACGCTGAAGGCCTGATAGCATCAGATCCAAAAACTCGGCTGCTGCCTCTTGGCTGTCCGCGATTGCCAAATCGCCCTGGCTGTTGCGCTGCGACAGGTAATTCGCCATTGTCTGGGCCGAGCGCATGGGGCCAGAGGCATAAAGGTGGCGTGCAAGATCAGGAAATTTCTCTCCTGCGCCGATCATCATGCGCATGGCGGCCAGTACATCGCCGCGAACAAGGGTCGCAATCATGTGCCGGGCGATGCGATGTAGCTCGTCACGCACATCACCTGTCCCTTTTCCGAATTCGCGGATGACTTGCTGCATCCGGTCACATTCGGTCAGCACCAATGCTTTAAACATAGCTTCTTTGCTGTCGAAATAGACGTATAGCGTGCCCTTGGACACTTTTGCGGCCCGGGCAACATCTTGCATCGATGTGCCTTCGAAGCCTTGCGACAAAAACATTTTCCTTGCGCCATCAAGGATTTGACAGCGCTTCGGGCTATCTTGCGCTTCATCCGCGGCAGTATCGGTCAAGTCAGGCAAAGGGGTGATCAAGCGTGCTCCTGAGATAGGGCTTTGGCCAGTGGGGCCGCGTTCATAAAGGGCGCCGTAGCTATCAATCCTATATTGACCGAACGGTTCGGTCAATAATATGCTCCGCGCATTCGAATCTGCTCGCTACCCCAATCACGTTTGGCGCCGCGCCAGGCGCCTCTGTGGCGGACAGCCAACCGCGGGAGTAACGCAGACATGGCAAACACCAATAACGACGGCCAAGACCCGCCAAACTCTGGGGCCGGCGCATCCGGCAATGGTAAGGCCAAGAAGGTCATGGCAGTCATCGCGCTGCTGATTTTGGCCGTTGTCGCCTATGAAGGATGGCAATGGTTTAGCTATGGCCGTTTTCACGAAAGCACCGATGATGCCTATCTTCAGGCCGATCTTGTGGTGCTGCAGGCGCGCGAAAGTGGCTACATCACCGAAATCTCGATCGAGCCGAATGCGCCCGTTGCCAAGGGGCAAGTCATCGCCCGCATTGATCCCCGAGATTATGAATTGGCACTTGCTGCGGCGCAGAATGGATTGGCCGTGGCTGAAAGCATGGGCCGCCAGCTTGAGGCGCAGATCGTCGCAGGTAAGGCCCAGATACAGCAGGCCGAGGCGGGCTTGGTTGCTGCTGAGGCCCAGAACGATGGCGCGCAAAAGGCTTTTCAGCGTGCTCGCGAACTGAAAAGCAATTCTGCAGGCACCCAAGCGGCTTTGGATGCTGCCGAGGCAAATGCCAAATCGGCTGCTGCCGCCGTTGCCAGTTCAACCGCAGCCTTGAGCAAATCCCAAGCCGAGCTGATCGTGCTGCAATCGCAACGCGAAAGTGCTGGACTAGAGGTGCGCTCGGCGCGCAATCGCTTGGATCGCGCGCAGCTAGACCTTGATTTCACCGAAATCCGCGCGCCTTTTGACGGCATTCTGACTGAAAGGCTGATCCAAGTCGGCTCTTACGTCGCGCCGGGCAGCCGGGTCGGTACCTTGGTTCCGATCCAGGATCTTTATATCGGGGCGAACTTCAAAGAGACTCAGATCTCGGATATCCGACCGGGCGCGTCGGTGAATATCCGTGTGGACGCTTGGCCCGACGTGGTCCTGAGGGGCGAAGTCGAAAGCCTGACGGCGGGCACCGGGCAGGTCTTTAGCCTGCTGCCCTCGACGAATGCGACCGGGAACTTCACCAAAGTCGTGCAACGTGTGCCCGTGCGTATTCGCATTCAACCAGAGGACCGCACGAAATTGCCGCTGCGCCCCGGCATGTCGGTTGTCGTCGAGGTGGATGCTCGTACTGGTCAGGACCAGCCATTGATGCCCGTTGGTATCGGGCAACAACCGACCGCCGCAGGTGATCATCCCGCCAAAGAAACTGCCCCAGAGGGCAAAGTGTCGGACACTCAGCCCACCACGGATAAGGGTCTTAAGGGGTGAGCGGCGCAACTGCGGATGCGCTTGCCCCAGCTGGCGCGGTGGCAGCGTTGCCCCCTGACGATCGGCTTGACCCGCGTCGTCTGATCACCTTCTTGCTGATGGTTCTGGGCATGTTCATGGCGATCTTGGACATCCAGATCGTCTCGGCTTCGCTGCCCGAAATTCAGGCGGGCCTGGGTGCCTCCAGCGATGAAATCCCCTGGATCCAGACCTCTTATCTGATTGCCGAGGTCATCATGATCCCGCTTTCAGGTTATCTGTCACGCATGCTGTCGACACGCTGGCTGTTTACCATATCGGCGGGTGGCTTCACCCTTATGAGCGTTCTATGCGGCCTTTCGAACTCGATGGGCGAGATGATCGTATGGCGCACGCTGCAGGGGTTTTTGGGCGGTGCGATGATCCCGATGGTTTTTGCCAGCGCCTATACCATCTTCCCACGGTCAAAGATGCATATCGTGTCGCCAATGATCGGCCTTGTGGCGACCTTGGCACCCACAATTGGCCCAACGCTTGGCGGTTATCTGACCGAGTTTCTGAGCTGGCATTGGCTGTTTTTCATCAATGTCATCCCCGGCATCATTGTGACGCTGTCGGCCTTTTTCCTGATCGATTTCGATAAGCCGGACCTGCGCCTGCTCGGCCGATTTGACTGGTGGGGTTTCCTTGGCCTCGCGGTTTTTCTGGGCGCGATGGAATATGTCCTTGAAGAGGGGGCAGGGGATGATTGGTTCGCCGATCATCGCATCGTCTTGATGACGGCTCTGATGACCTTGGGCGGCTTTCTGTTTTTCTGGCGCGCCTTTACCGCGCCCGAGCCGATCGTCCGTCTGGACGCCTTCACAGACCGAAATTTCGTCATGGGTTCGATTTTTTCTTTCGGCCTGGGCATCGGTCTTTACGGCATGATCTATATTTTTCCGGTCTATTTGTCGGGAGTCCGCGGCCATAACTCGCTGCAAATCGGCGAGGCGATGATGGTGACGGGGGTTGCGATGTTCTTGACGGCACCCATCGCCGGTCGACTTTCGCAAAGCATTGATCTGCGACTGATGATGGGGGTTGGCTTTGCCCTGTTCGGGCTGAGCAGCTGGATGATGGCTAGCCTCACCGACGACTGGGACTATTGGGAAATCTTCCTGCCGCAGATTTTGCGCGGGATTTCTCTTATGCTTTGCATGGTTCCGGTGTCCAATATTGCGCTGGGAATGCTGCCCCCTGACAAGGTGAAAAACGCCTCGGGTCTGTTCAACCTCACCCGCAATCTAGGTGGTGCGGTCGGACTTGCGCTGATCAACACGATTTTGAGCAACCGTCAGGACGTGCATTACGCCCGTATCGCGGAAAGCGTCAGCGCCAGCAACGACACCGCAACTGCTACGCTTGATCTGCTACGACAAAGCTATGCCGAGCTCGGTCCCGCTGCGGAAAGTGCGGCCCTTGCGACCTTAAGCAATCTTGCAAAGGGTCAGGCGATGGTCATGTCTCTGACTGATATTTTTGTGCTGCTGACCGGGCTTTTCGGCCTGTTGGCGGTGCTGCTTGCCTTTGTTCAGCGTCCCTCATCGGCAGGTGGGGCAGGGGCCGGCGGGCATTGAGCGCGCAAGGTTGATCTGCCGATAATCAGTCCCAGCTGCAATGTCGGGACTGATTAAGCACCGCGCAAATCGGCTAGCGTATCAATGTCACGCGCCTCATCGGGGCCGAGGGTGACAAATGCATTTGGGGGCAGCGCGGCAAGGATTGCGCGGGCCCCTTGATCGCCGTCGTGCTGAAGCATGCCCTGCCAATCAAGGCGCCGTATGACCGCAGGCGGCATCGGGGTGCCGTTCGATTTGCAGGCGCGGCTTTGCGGGCCCATCCTCAGCAATTGTTTCAGCGTCTGAACGCGCACGGCGGGCATATCCCCCAAGGTGATCAGGATTTCATCAACGCCACGCAGATCGGCAAAGCGGCATGCCGCTTGAAAAGAAGCAGACATTGGCTGGTTCGGCGGCACAAAAACTAGGTCAAATTCTGGCGCCAGTAACGACGCAACCTTACGCGACGAGACGACCGCCACCAGTTCCTCGCAACCTGACCTTGCTAGCGTCTGAGCGGCTGCCTGGACCAAAGCCGTTCCGTGCCAATTCGCCAGCAATTTGTCATCTGCGCCAAAGCGACGAGACGCCCCAGCTGCAAGAAGCACCCCAAAAGTCCTCATTCAGCACTCCATCGGCTGGTTTCATAGCTTCTGAGAAACACAGTGGTCATCCTTGCATCTTGCGCCAAAGCAAATCCGATTTTTCATTATTTGCAATGGTATAAGGCGCTAGCAGAAAGGGCGGCTTAGCTGATCAGAAAAGTGCATGCAATTTTGTATGGGCTTGGTCAACTTACCGATGAAGTGACCGCTATGCGCAAGATCGGGGTTCGAGCCAAACAAGAACGGCGCGACTGCACGGCGTTGACGCATAAGGCCCCGCTTTCGAAGCAGGGCCTTGGAAATGTCTTTTGCTAGGGCAGAAGAGCGATCAGATTTTGTCGCCCAGCTTGCCCTTTACGGTGCCAAGCGCTTCTTGTGCAGCGCCCTTGGCCTTTTGCATCTCGCCCTCTGCTTCAAGCTTGGGGTTATCGGTCGCTCTGCCGATGGTTTCTTTCACGCTACCGGCAACCTTATTGCCTGCGCCTTTAATCTTGTCGGTAAGTTCACCCATTATCCGGACCTCCGTATACAAGTTGTACCGGATTAACCCACAATGTTGGCGCAGGTTCCCAAAGCTGACGTTGCATGAACCCTGTTCACGGATTTTTTAAAAGGTAACAAGCACGGATCAAATGAATGTGAGGGCGCCTATTCGGCTGAAAGCAACCCACTGTTTGGTGGACAGAACGGTATAGCAAAATCCTGTTTCTTCCAGTGATATTAACGATAAAAATCAATATTATTCTTATGGTTGGTCGATATAGAATCACAGTGCTGTATTAAAACAAGCTCACCTTTTGGTTGATATTAACTTTGTTAATTTCTAAAAATCTGATTTCGTACAATACATTAAATACCAGCCAGAATACGAATGGTATCAAGTTATCAAGGAAGTATCCCCTTAATAACCTTTGACTTTTAAACCCTGCTCGCCTGGTTTCATTTGGCGAATTATTTAGCGAAGGTAGCCGCTCTCTGATGGGGCAGGGGGATTGGGTTGGGTGACCAAATGGCTTTTGCGCTTCTCATAAAAGGCATTTCCCCCGGCGACCAAGACGTAATGCATATTGTCGTAATTGAACCGATGGCCGTAGGTGTGGAAAAACAAGGCATTGCGCACTTGAGGGTGGCGTTCCCCACGCAAAACGGCGCGGGCGGCCTCTTGGACCTCGGGCAAGGATTTCGACGGCATTCTTCGCGTCATCACGCCGGGCGCGAATTGGCCCTTTTGGCCGACGACTTTACAAACGCTATTTGGAAACTTATTCGATTCCACCCGGTTCATCACAACGGTGCCAACGGCGATCATACCTTCGCGGCTCGAACGGTTGGATTCGAAATAGATTGCGCGCTCCATACAGGCCTGCGCCGAATGCGGACCACGGCGAAACGCCGAGGAATCGCCCGAACACCCTGCTAAGCTCAACGAGGTCACGCCAAGCGCGGCGACCAGCCAAAAGCTGCTGCGGTTTTTCATCTGTGACACTGCCATGTTTTTCTGCTCGTTTTCCTCTTTATTGATCCCCCGCTTAGGCTGTTTCAACCGAAAACAGGGCTGCCGCGCCGCACTGGCGTGGACCGGCGGACACCTGCCAAGCCGCTTGCCTCGGAATCTCAGGGCGCGAAATCCGCGATTGCCTCGGGCGGATCATTGTTGTTAAGCTTTGCTCTGAACAGTCACCCAGCGAACGAGGCCAGGTATGACGCGTTTCACCGTGAATGGTCGGGACTTTGATCTTGACATCGATCCCGACACACCTCTGCTCTGGGTTTTGCGCGACGAGCTGCGGCTGACCGGCACGAAATTCGGCTGTGGCGTTGCTCAATGTGGCGCCTGCACCGTTATGCTGGACGGCATGCCGCGACGGTCTTGCGTGACCCCGATCAGCATGGTTGAGGGCAGTGAAATCACCACGATCGAGGGGATGCAGGGGCCAGAAGTGGCCGCGGTCCAGGCGGCTTGGGCGGCTATTGACGTGCCGCAATGCGGCTGGTGTCAGTCGGGCCAGGTCATGTCTGCAACTGCTTTGTTGCAGCAAGTGCCTCAGCCCTCTGATGATGACATTAACAACGCCATGGCCGGGAATATCTGCCGTTGTGCGACCTATGTTCGCATTCGGCAGGCTATTCATGACGCTGCCAAAATGCTGGAGGGCTAGTCCATGACCGTCATGTTAAGCCGCAGGGCTGTGCTTGCCGCAGGTGGTGGGCTGATTTTGGCCATGAACCTGCCTTTGGGGCGGGGAATGGCGCAGACGATGAACGGCGCTTCCGATCCGGTCGCCCCGTTTGCGCCCAATGCCTTTGTGCGCATTGGCACCGATGATCTTGTCACAGTCATGATCAAGCATCTTGAGATGGGGCAGGGGCCATACACCGGCCTTGCAACCTTGGTCGCCGAGGAATTGGACGCAGATTGGGCGCAGATGCGCGCCGAAGGTGCCCCTGCAAACCAAGAGCTTTATGCCAACCTGTTCATGGGGATACAGGGTACCGGCGGTTCGACCGCCATGGCCAATAGCTATATGCAGATGCGTAAGGCCGGCGCAGCGGCGCGCGCCATGCTGGTTGCTGCTGCAGCAAAGCAATGGGGCGTCGATGCGGCCGAGATTACCGTCAAATCCGGAAAGATCTCTCATGCGGCTTCAGGGAAAACCTCGGGGTTTGGGGCCCTTGCTCAGGCAGCAGCACAAGAGGCCGTGCCAGCTGATCCGCCCGTAAAGGCGGCCAAGGATTTTGTTCTGATCGGTACGGACCGGCCGCGGCTGGACACACATGCCAAAAGTAATGGCACGGCCCAGTTCACTTTGGATATGTATCGCGACGGGATGCTGACCGTGCTGGTGGCTCACCCGCCCAAATTTGGGGCAAAGGTCGCAAGCTTTGACGATAAGGCCGCGCTTGCGGTCAAAGGCGTCGAGATGGTGCGCCAGATCCCAAGCGGCGTTGCCGTCTATGCCACCAACACTTTCGCCGCGATCAAAGGGCGCGCGGCGCTTGTCGTTCAATGGGACGAAAGTGGCGCTGAAACGCGCAGCTCGGACGAGCTCTTCAGCGCCTATGTCAAAGCGGCCGCCGAAGACAGCAAGATCGTTGAACAAGACGGCGATGATGGGGCCATGGCTGCCGCTGATCGTGTGATCGAGGCCGAGTTTCGCTTTCCCTATCTTGCCCATGCCCCGCTTGAGCCCCTTGACGCCGTGATCGAGGTCAAAGGCGACAAGGCCGAGATGTGGTATGGATGCCAGTTCCCCAGTTTTGATCTGGCGACGGCTGCCAATGTGTTGGGTCTGCCGCCGGAAAACGTGACGATCAACGTACTTTTTGCGGGTGGTTCCTTTGGCCGCCGCGCGCAAGGGTCTGCGCATATCGCCGCTGAAGCCGCCGCCATTGCCAAGGCTGCGGGCCGGGACGGGGCGTTCAAATTGGTCTGGACCCGCGAAGATGACATCAAGGGCGGCTATTACCGCCCGATGACCGTCCATAGCTTCCGTGCCGGGCTGGACGCCTCGGGCCAGATTGTTGCGTGGCACAATAACGTTGCCAATCAATCGATTATGGCGGGCACCCCCCTTGAGGCGATGATGAAAGGCGGCCCCGATACGACCTCATTCGAAGGCTCCAGCGGTTTGGCCTATCGTCTGGGGGCAAAGCGCATTGGTTGGGCACAGATGTCGGGTCCGGTCAGTGTTTTGTGGTGGCGCTCGGTCGGCCATACTCACACGGCCTATGCGGTCGAAACCTTCCTTGACGAAGTCCTCGAGGCGGCCGGCAAGGACCCGGTTCAAGGGCGTCTGGATTTGCTGCCGCCCGAGGCTACGCGCGAGCGAGGGGTGATCGAAAAGGTCGCAGAAATCTCGGGCTGGGCGGGCCGCACTCGTGACGGCAAGGGCTATGGTATCGCTTTTGCCAAAAGCTTTAACACCTATGTGGCCGAGGTGGTCGAGGTCGAAGATCGCGATGGCCGCCCCCATGTCACCCGCGTCTGGTGCGCGGTCGATTGTGGCATTGCGGTCAACCCAAACATCATCCGCGCCCAGATGGAGGGTGGCATTGGCTATGCGCTAAGCGCGGTTTTGCACAGCCGCATCACGCTTGGTCCGGGTGGCGAGGTCGAACAGTCGAATTTTCACGATTATCCGATGCTGCGGATTGGGGAAATGCCTGCGGTCGAGGTTGCAATCATTCAAAGCGACGCCGATCCGACCGGGGTCGGAGAACCGGGCGTGCCGCCGCTTGGCCCCGCTTTGGCCAATGCCTGGCGTGGCCTGACCGGCCAAAAGCAGCATCAATTGCCCTTCTCGGCAGGAGCTTTGGCATGAAATATCTTGGCCTGACGCTGATTGCCGCTTTATGGGGTGCCTTGCCCGCTTTTGCCGCCGAAGATGGGCTGAAATCGCCCGATGCGTTCAAAGATATCGCCGATCAGTCCCAAAGATCTGCGGCGATATTCACAGAAATGGGCAAGGTTCTGACCCATCCGCGCTGTCTTAATTGCCACCCGGTCACTGGCGGCCCGACCCAAGGTGACGATATGCATCCCCATAACCCGCCGGTGGTACGCGGCGATGCGGACTTTGGTGCTGCGGGCATGAATTGCACCACATGCCATGGCCCCAAGAACGTCGACTTCACGACCGAAGCAGGTAGCATTCCCGGGCATGAAACTTGGCTATTAGCTCCTGTTTCGATGGGTTGGGCCGGAAAATCCCTTTCCCAGATTTGCGCGCAGATCAAGGATCCCCAACAGAACGGTGGCAAGGATCTTGAAGCTTTGTACGAGCATAATGCCCATGACGGTCTGGTGGGCTGGGGCTGGGAGCCGGGAACGGGCAGGGCTTCGGCCCCTGGCAGCCAAGAGGCATTTGCCCAGTTGACCCGCGCCTGGATCGACACTGGCGCTGCCTGTCCGGGTTAACCCATGACCCATGTGGCGCCTGGGCTGACAGATGTGATGGATGGTGCTCTTTCGCTTGTCAGAATTTGCGAAAGTGATCTTGAGCTGACGCAGGCCCTTGGGCCCAATCCAGTTGCCCTTGCGGTGATTGTTGGAACCCAAGGCCCATCCTATCGTCCGATCGGCGCCACAATGGCGATCGCGACAAGCGGTCAATATTGGGGCAGCCTATCCTCGGGCTGCATTGATCGTGACGTCATCGTCCACGCTCAGCAGGCACTGAGCGATGGTCAAGGGCGTCGCCTGCGCTATGGGCAAGGCTCGCCCTTTCAGGATCTTGTGCTGCCTTGCGGCGGTGGGCTTGATGTTTTGATCCTGCCCAATCCCCCTCGCGCCTCGCTGCAGATTGCGGCCGACCGCTTGCGCGCGCGCCAGGCGGCTGTTCTTGAACTTGGTCCGCTGCGCCTGCAGATCGAGCCCGAGCTGCGCTTTGTCGTCTTGGGTAAAGGCCCGGAAATGCTGGCCTTTTCTGCTCTTGCCCTCGCTGCGGGTTATCCGGTCGAGGTGGCATCACCCGATCCAGAGCTTGCGCAGAACGGGGCGCCTTTTCACCATTTGCACAGTCGCCGCTGGCCAGAGGATCTGGCGTTGGATCATCGAACCGCCGTGACGCTGTTTTTTCACGAACATGATTGGGAACCCCCATTGCTTGCGGCTGCGTTGACCTCGCCCGCGCTATATGTCGGGGCGCAGGGCAGCTTACGCGCGCATCACGCTCGTGTTGATGCGCTTCTTGACCTCGGGCTGGCGCCGGATCTGGTCGCAGAGTTGGCTTCACCCTTTGGGCTTGTGCCCTCGGCGCGTGACGCGCGTATGCTTGCGGCCTCGGTCCTGGCCCAGGTGTTGGAACGCGCACGTCTATTGTGACAAAATGAACCCCGTCAGGAAGCCCAGATAGCCCCCCATGATCTAGGCGGCCAAGACAGATTCGCGACCTTTTTCGTTATGCCCAATTGATCGGTTATGGCCGGTCGGGCAGATCGAGCATGAGCGAAAACAGGCCAAAATCCCAGCAAACAATGGGTCTAACAGCATAATTTACCGTCTCACTGAATTTTCTTGCTCGGTCAGAATTGTTTGAGTACGGTTATGGTGTTGCAGGGTTGTCGTACAAATGAAAACCAAAAGCGATACCCGGCCATCGAGATCCAATGGGAGGATATCAATGACGGACCAAAGATTTCCACATGCCGGACTTATCGCACGCCGTACGTTCCTTGCGACCGTGGCCGCAGGGGTAACGGTCGCAGCCTTGCCCAAGCGCCTTCTGGCGGCTGATCAGCCCACGCTGGTCACCTCGATCCGCTCGCTGTCAAACCCCTATCACGCGGTTTGGAAGACAGGGGCCGAGGCTTTTGCCGCGTCGGTCGGGCTAAGCCATGTCACCCTGGTCTCTGAAGGGAACAGCGAAAAAGGGATTGCCGATATCAAGGCGATGCTGGCCAAGACCGGCGGGAATATGGTGCTGAACGCCGACCCCAACGACACCCCCGACGCCCGCCCGATTGTCGAGGCCTGCGTTGCAGCTGGCGCCAGTGTCGTGACGCAATGGAACAAGCCCAACGATCTGCACCCGCGCGACTTCAACCCCTACTATGTCTCGCATATTGAATTCGATGGCATCTCCAGCGGCAAGGAGATTGCCGAGATCCTGTTCAAGACCATCGGCGGCTCTGGCGGGATTGTCGCGCTTGGTGGACAGATTTCGAATACCGCGGCGATTGATCGCAAAACCGGTCTTGAGCAGGCCTTGGCCGCCAATCCCGATATCAAATTGTTGGACTTTCAGGTGGCCAACTGGAAGTCCTCCGAGGCGTATGATCTGACCAGCAACCTTCTGACGCGTTTTGGTGGGGATATTAAGGGGATCTGGGCCGCCAATGATGACATGGGCACAGGTGCGCTCGAGGCGTTGCGCGCCGAAGGTCTGGCGGGGCAGGTTCCGGTCGTCGGGGTGGATGGCATCAAGGCGGCGATTGATGCCGTTCGTGCGGGTGAATTTGCCTGCACTGTGACCTCGGACCCGTTCTGGCAAGGTGGCATGGGTCTGGCAATCGCGCTGGCCGCACATCAGAAGAAATTCGACCCCGCGAAAGAGCCCCCGGACCACCGAGAGTTCTATGGGAAAGCGACGCTGATTTCGAAGGACAGTGTCGAAGAGTATTACAAGAACAATATCGAATCCCAACCCACGATCGATTGGTCCGATTTGTGGGGCCGCGTTGTCGGTCCGACCCGCACCAGCGGCTAAGGACGCCCCCTAAGCCAGCAGCCGCAGTCACCTGCGGCTGCCCCTTTCGTCGCGGGCCACGCTTGACCCGCAGTCTGGCCGCAAGGCGCAAGATCAGGGGGCGTTTCTTTGTCCGGCAATGTCGAAGACATTAAATCCATTCACCCATTCAAACAGGCTTCAGGGGGGCAAATCATGGGCCGCTGGCTGACCGCCAAGCGCTTGCGCAATTTGGCCCCTGCGCTGGTGCTTGTTGCACTTTGCATTCTGATCACGATTGCGAATCCGCTGTTCATCGAGCCCCGAAATCTGATCCGGGTCGCGAATTCCGCCGCAGTTCCACTGACCCTGGCAATGGGGCTGACCTTTATCATCTTGATGGGCAGCATCGATCTTTCGGTCGAAGGGTCGATGTCGATCGCGGCAATGGTGACCGTCTTGCTGGCCACCAATGATGCCAATGCCAATAGTTACGGCTGGCTTGCGGTTCTGGCAGCGATCCTTGCCAGCACGTCGATGGGCTTTTTGACCGGTGTCATTCAGACCTATCTGCGCATCCCGTCCTTTATGGCAACGCTTGGTGTCTGGTTCATCGGCCTTGGCGTCTCGGTCTATATGCTGGGTGGTTCTGCCGTCAGGCTGATGGATCCCTCGATCCGCGAGATCGCGTTGACGCGCTTTCTTGGCTTTCCGCTTTCGGTCTGGGTGGCGCTTGGGGCCTTTGCGTTGGCTTGCGGGGTTCAGTACTACACCCGGCTCGGCCGATATATCCTTGCAATCGGTGGCGGCGAAGAGGTGGCCGAGCTTTCAGGCGTGAACCTGCGCCGTGTTCGCATCATGGCCTTTTCCCTGGCGGGGTTTTTCTTTGGCATCGCGGGAATTTTGGCGGCGGCGCAGCTGGGGCGCTCGGATGCGGTCATCGCTGATGGCAGGCTGTTTGCAGCCGTGACCGCGGTCGTTGTCGGCGGCACCGCCTTAACCGGTGGCGAAGGTGGGGTGATCAACACGCTGATCGGTGTGCTGATCGTGACAGTCCTAAGTAACGGCATGATTTTGCTGGGGGTTTCGCCCTATGTGCAGCAGGCCGTGCAGGGGCTTTTGATCATCGCGGCCGTCGCCATGTCGCTTGACCGTCTTCGTCTTCAGATCGTGAAGTGAGAGCCATGCTGTCAGCCCATGAAATCTCCAAATCCTTCGCGGGCGTGCCTGCTCTCAAGCAGGTCTCGCTCGAAATTCGTCCAAATGAGGTCGTCGGTTTGATCGGCGAAAACGGGGCAGGGAAATCGACATTGATGCGTATTTTGTCGGGTACGCATCAGCCCGACGGGGGCACGCTTTTGCTGGATGGGCAGCCGCTTAAGCTGCGCAATTCAGCCGCGGCTGCGCGCCACGGCATCGGCATGGTCTTTCAAGAGCAATCCTTGCTTTTGAACCTGTCGGTGGCCGAGAACATCTATCTTGGTCAAGAGGCCCAGTTTCTGCGCTTTGGCCTGATGAATTGGAAGGCGATGCGTGCTGCGGCGCGGCGCCAATTGGATAAGATCGGT
>NZ_DALZMB010000044.1:0-17877 GCF_032007265.1 Paracoccus sp. (in: a-proteobacteria)
CGCCCATGCCGTGCTGACCGGATTTGGCAAAGAAATGCTGCTGATAGCGAAAATCGATCAGCGTATTCAGCCCGTCCACAGCCACCGCCCAGACGTCACCGCCCCGGCCGCCGTCACCCCCATCGGGGCCACCATATTCAATAAATTTCTCTCGCCGAAACGAGACCGAACCCGAGCCGCCGCCGCCCGAGCGAATATAAACCTTCGTGAGGTCAAGGAATTTCATAGCGTTCCCGTCCAATTTTGCCGGGTCAATGCCCAAAGCCCTTTTCCCTGCGATACGCGCTCACCCGCTGACGATCAAGCCCAGACATGGCAAATGCCCTTGACTCGGCTGCGGCGGCAGGGTCAAGCGGGCAGGTAAACTCGCGGAGGCGCGCATGACCCTTTCCACATTTCTGACGCTGATGACGGCGATCATCCTAGAGGTCATCGGCACATCCTTTCTGCAGCGCTCTGAGCAATTTACCAAGCTGGTGCCCACGGCGATCACGCTGGTGTGCTATGCCTGCTCATTTTACGTGCTGTCGCTGGTCTTGCGCTCGATGCCCCTGGGGCTGGCCTATGCGATCTGGAGCGGGTTGGGCATGGTCCTGGTTGCAACCGTCGGATATCTGGCCTTTGGCCAAAAGCTTGATCTTGCTGCGATTTGTGGGCTGGGATTGATTATTGCTGGCGTATTGGTGATTAACCTGTTGTCGAATTCGGCCAGCCATTAAATCCACCGCTGCACGGGGCGGCCTTTCCTTTTGCTCAAGGCCTCCTAGATAATGAGGTGGAAGGAGACAGGATGATCCGCTTCGACAATAGTTACGCCCGCCTGCCATCCGGCTTTTTTGCCCGGACTGCGCCGACACCTGTGCGTGGCCCCAGCTTGATTGCTTTGAACAAGGAACTGGCTTGTGAACTGGGCCTTGACCCGGAATGGCTTGAAGGACCCGATGGGGTGGCGATGCTTTCGGGCAATGCCCTGCCCGAAGGTGCAACACCGATCGCTCAGGCCTATGCCGGGCACCAGTTTGGCGGCTTCTCTCCGCAATTGGGTGATGGGCGCGCGATTTTGCTGGGCGAAATCGTCTCGCCTCAGGGGCAAAGATTTGACCTGCAACTGAAAGGTGCGGGGCCAACGCCGTTTTCGCGCCGGGGTGACGGCCGCGCCTGGATGGGGCCGGTTCTGCGCGAATATCTGGTCAGCGAATTCATGGCTGCCGTCGGCGTGCCCACAACGCGCGCTTTGGCGGCGGTGGCCACTGGCGAAATCGTGATGCGCGAGATGCCCTATCCCGGCGCCATCCTGACGCGCGTTGCCGCAAGCCATATCCGCATTGGCACATTCGAATATTACGCTGCGCGCGGCGATCAGGCGCGCCTGCAATTGCTGTGCGATCACGTCATCGCGCGTCACTATCCGCAGGTCAAAACGGCTGCGGAACTGCTAGAAGCCGTGGTTCACGCGCAAGCCGCAACCATTGCCCAATGGATGGCGCTTGGCTTTATTCACGGGGTGATGAACACTGATAACATGTCCGTCTCGGGTGAGACGATTGACTATGGTCCTTGCGCTTTTATGGATGAATTTCATCCGGATAAAGTGTTTTCCTCGATAGATTCTCAAGGCCGATACGCGTGGTCGCAGCAACCGCAGATAGCCGTCTGGAACCTTGCGCAGCTGGCCAGCTGTCTTGTTCCCTTGATGGGCGAGGATGTGGACCGGGCGGTGGCGGATGCGACGCGGATCGTGCATAGCTTTCCAGCGCTTTATCAGCAGGAATGGCTGCGTCGATTTGGCGCCAAAATTGGCCTGTCGAACCCCCAACCCCAAGACCGCGCCCTGATCGAGCGCCTTCTTGATCTGATGGCTGCAGATCGTGCCGATTTCACGCGCGTCTTTGCTGGTCTTGCGACCGGGGACGCCGCCGCCGAATTCGGCGATCATAATGGCTTTGCCCAATGGCAGGACGACTGGCGTCGTCGTTTGCAATCCGAAGCCAGCGCCGCGCCTGCCCAGATCATGGCCCAGGCAAATCCGCGACGAATTCCGCGCAACCACCAAATCGAAGCAGCAATTCAGTCAGCCCGTGAAGGGGATTTCACCCGTTTTCACAAATTGGATCAGGCCCTGCGTGCCCCCTTCACAGAGCGACCTGATTGGGATGAACTGGCCCTCGCCCCGACGCCCGAGCAAGTCGTGCGGCGGACCTTTTGCGGCACTTGATTCGGTAGGAAAATGGCCCATTTGCAAAATCGGCTGCGCCTTGCCAGCTATAACCTGCATAAATGCCGCGGTGTGACCGGCCCGCATGCCCCCGAGCGCAACCTCGAGGTGATTGCGGAAATGAACCCCGATGTGATCGCCTTGCAAGAGGTCGACTTTCGCTTTGGTGCTCGTCGCGAGGCTTTGCCGCGCGCCCTGATCGAAAAGGAAACGGGCCTTGTTCCCGCGCCTTTTCTGGGCACGGGTGAGCATTCGCTGGGTTGGCACGGCCAGACGATCTTGCTCAAGCCAGAGCTAGCGGAAAAGGCAAGCATTCGACGTCTTCCTTTGCCGGGGTTGGAGCCCAGAGGCGCCTTGGCCCTGCGCCTGCCCGGGGTGACGGTCGTGGCGGTGCATCTTGGGCTTATGCGTTCATCACGGCGCGCGCAGCTTGCGCGCATCGTGGCGCAGGCTGCGCGGATTGGTGAATCCGAGCTGATCTTGACTGGGGATTTCAACGAATGGCGCGACCGGCGCGGGCTGGAAGCGCTGGAGCCTTTGCATATTGTTGCCCCCGGCCCCAGCTGGCCTGCCCCTTTCCCGCGCCTGCGTTATGACCGGCTGGCGATCTCACAAGGTATCCGCCTTGAGAAAAGTGGGGTTTTTTCCTCGCCGATGGCCCGAATTGCTTCTGACCACTTGCCGATCTGGGCGGATTTGCGGCTGCACTAGTTTCTCTGCGCCGCGGCATCTTTGCGCAGATCATGCTTTCCCAAATGGCGGAACGCGGCTAAACAGCCCACAGATCCGTTTTATCAGAGGAAGCCGGAAATGACTGCCATTATCGACATCTATGCGCGCGAGATACTGGACAGCCGCGGCAACCCGACCGTCGAGGTCGATGTCACGCTGGAAGACGGCACCATGGGCCGTGCCGCAGTGCCCTCGGGTGCATCGACGGGCGCGCATGAGGCCGTCGAGCGTCGCGATGGCGACAAGACGCGCTATCTTGGCAAGGGCGTTTTGGAAGCTGTCGCCTCGGTCAATGGTGAAATCGCCGAAAATCTGATTGGCGAAGATGCTACCGAGCAGTTGGCGATCGACCGCCTGATGTGTGATCTTGACGGCACCCCGAACAAAAGCCGCCTAGGTGCAAACGCCATTCTGGGCGTGTCGCTGGCGGTCGCCAAAGCCGCAGCCGACGCCTGCTCTCAGCCGCTTTACCGCTATATTGGCGGCACAGGCGCCCGGATTCTTCCGGTTCCGATGATGAATATCATCAACGGTGGCGAACATGCCGATAACCCGATTGATATTCAGGAATTCATGATCATGCCGGTCGCTGCGGAGAATATCCGTGAGGCAGTCCGCATGGGGTCGGAAGTCTTCCATACGCTTAAAAAAGAGCTGTCAGCGGCAGGGCTGGCCACCGGTGTTGGCGATGAGGGCGGCTTTGCCCCGAACCTGAGCTCGACACGCGATGCGCTGGATTTCATTCTGCGTGCGATCGAAAAAGCAGGCTATCGCCCCGAAGAGGACATGATGCTTGCGCTGGATTGCGCCTCGACCGAATATTTCAAAAATGGTCGTTACGTCCTTTCGGGCGAAGGGAAATCGCTGAGCGCGGAAGAAAACGTCGACTACCTTGCCGCGCTTTGCGCAGATTACCCGATCCTGTCGATCGAGGATGGCTGCGCCGAGGACGATTGGGAAGGTTGGAAGCTTTTGACCGATCGTCTGGGCAGCAAAGTTCAGCTGGTCGGCGATGATCTGTTCGTGACCAACCCCTTGCGTTTGCAAGAGGGCATCGCGCGCGGTTGCGGCAACAGCCTGTTGGTCAAGGTCAACCAGATCGGCACATTGTCGGAAACCCTTGATGCGGTACGCATGGCTGATCGCGCGGGCTTTACCAGCGTCATGTCGCACCGTTCGGGCGAGACCGAAGATGCGACGATCGCAGATCTGGCTGTTGCCACGAATTGCGGCCAGATCAAGACGGGTAGCCTTGCGCGCTCGGACCGGTTGGCGAAATACAACCAGCTGATCCGTATCGAAGAGATGCTGGGCGAAACCGCCGAATATGCAGGGCGCTCGATCCTGCGGGCGTGAGTTAGCCCCAACACGATCATATCCGCAGCCATTGGGTTGCGGATATGGCTTCTGATCAGGCCTGGGATTTACGTCCGGCCCCGCGGCCACAGGCCTGCAAGATCGCATCGCTCATTTCGTTTAGGGCGATCAGACGCTGTGCCCCCCCGTTTTCATGCGCCGCCCGCGGCATTCCCCAGACGATCGAGCTTTTCTCGTCTTGCGCAAAACAAGTCGTCCCGGCCTTACGCATTCTAAGCATACCATCAGCACCATCGCGGCCCATGCCCGTCAGGATCACCGAGACCGCGTAATCACCTAAAAACACCGCTGAATCGAACAGGTTATCAATTGATGGCCGATGTCCCGAGCGTTTCGGCCCCTCGATCAGGGTGCAGACCGGACTGTTGCGCTGACCGCTGATGGTCAAATGGGTGTCGCCGCCCGGTGCAAGGTAGACATGCCCCGGCAGAAGCGGTGCACCTGTGGTCGCCAACTGAACACTGGGCAAAAGCCGGCCATTAAGGCGCTGTGCAAAATTCGCAAGAAATGACTCTGGCATATGCTGTACCACCACCGTTGGCGGACAGTTTTTGGGAAAGTCATTCAAGATCCGCTCCAACGCCTCGACCCCTCCGGTCGATGAGCCGATCAGCACATAGCGTCCATTCCACAAAAAGCTGGTGTTCCCGGCCTTTCTGGCGGGAAGCGCGGCCGCGCTTTTCTTGACGACTTTGGCCTGGGAAGCAACAATCACGAGATCACCAAGCGCGCGAAATGCATCGATACGCGAAGGATCCGTGGGTTTTCCCAGGCAATCGATTGCGCCAATTGCCAGCGCCTCGATGGCGGCGGCGCTGCCCCGATGGGTCTCGGTCGATACCATGATCACGGGCAATGGGTTGGTCGTCATCAATTCGGCCAAGAAATCCAAGCCCGAAACACCCGGCATTTCAACGTCCAATGTCAGAACGTCGGGGCTTAGCTCTTTCATTCTTTCCTTGGCTTGCATGACATCGCGTGCCTCGCCCACGACATCAATTCTGGGATCAGCCGAAAGCGCCAGACGGATAAGACGACGCATGGTCAGTGAGTCATCCACGATCAAAACGCGCACCGGCTTCATGCGTTATCCCCCCAGATCGGGGCCGATACGACATCGGAACAGGACATCCAAACCCTCGCTGTTGATTCCTCTCGATAGAATGGCGCGAAGGTTTGAAGAAAAGTTTAAGGCCGAGCTAGGCCCACCAACGTCCGGTCAAGGCCAAGCGACCAAGGGCAAAGCGGCGTTGAAATTCAGAAGGTTGCCTTGCCAGTGCCGCGCCGTCGGCAGCCAAAGCCGCCAGGTTGGATCTGGTTCCGGCTGGCGCAAAAATTGCGGGGCCAAGGATCGAGGGCACATCGCGGCGCGCTGATTTTGCCCGGTCCAATGCCGCAAGCCCATAGCGGGCAAGCTCTGAAACCTGCTCTGCGCCGCCCAAGGCCAACCCCATCCCCAGCTCGTTCAAGGCAGGCAACGCCGAAAGCCAGCTGGAAATTCCCACACCAATCGCCTGATTGCTCAAAACCATTTCTGAGAGTGGTGCCGGTTCTATTGCCTGACTTGCAAATGACATCAACGGCTTAGAGGTTGCCTCCACATAGGCGATGACATCTTCTGTCGTCGCGAAAGGTTGACGCTCGCAGTCGCGTCGGCGCGGCTCGGCCAATGCGGCCAACTCTCCGGTTTGGGGGCCCCAAGCGGCGGCGATCTCGGGCAACAGATCATGCGAGCCGACCAAGCCAAACGAGGCGCGTTGCAGCTGATCGATCCACCATTGCAGGCGCATCTCGGCGATCAATGGCTCATTCGATTGCAATGGCGCACGAGCCAATTCAAGGTTCAGCGCATAAAGGGTCCACAGCTTGGGGCGCGCCGAGGCTGGTGCAATCAGACTGGCCCCGAAACGGTCAGGATCATTTTGGCGCAAATGCTGTGCAATTTCGGTCAAATTCATGACTGAGAGAGCCCATCTTGCAGCAAGCGCCAGTTCACGGCATCGATCAAAGCCTCGAAGCTGGCATCGACCAGGTTGGGAGAGACCCCCACCGTCGACCAGGACCGTCCGGCGGAATCCGCGCTATCGATGGTGACACGGGTCACGGCATCAACACCCGCGCCCGTGATGCGCACGCGGAAATCAGTCAGGCGCATATCGTCAACCGCGGCCTGATAGGGGCCAAGATCCTTGCCCAAGGCGTGCCAAAGTGCAGAGACCGGGCCGCGATCTCCGCCGTTTTCATCCATACTTTCGCTGGCAGAGATGACCCGCTTGCCCGCGACACGGGCCACGACGACGGCCTCGGAAACGGAAATCCGACGCCCCAGCGCATTCATACGCCGCTCGATCGTGACGCGGTAACGCTCGACATCAAAGAAATGCGGCATAAGATTCAATTCGTTACGCGCCAAAAGCTCGAAACTGGCTTGAGCGGCATCATAGGCATAGCCCTGATCTTCGCGTTGTTTGACCAGCTCAAGAATGCGCGCCAAAGCCGGATTGTCACGCGCAACATCCAGACCCGCATCCGACAGGCGCGCGCGCAGGTTGGATTGTCCGGCCTGATTGGACATCGGAATGATGCGCTCGTTTCCGATCAACGCGGGGTCGATATGCTCGTAAGTCGCTGGGTTTTTGATAATGGCGCTGGCGTGCAGCCCTGCCTTATGCGCAAAGGCCGAGGCCCCGACATAGGGCAAATCCCGCGCCGAAGGTCGGTTCAAAATCTCGTCCAGACGCCGCGAAATCCGCACCATGCGCACCAAAGCATCGGGATTAATCCCAACCTTCAGCTGCGAGGCATAGGGCTCTTTCAGCAAAAGCGTCGGGATCAGGCTGGTCAGGCTGGCATTGCCACAACGTTCGCCCAATCCGTTCAATGTGCCCTGAATCTGGCGTGCGCCTGCGTCAATTGCGGCAAGGCTGCAGGCGACAGCATTGCCGGTATCATCATGGGTATGAATGCCAAGATGCGCACCCGGAATGCCCGCCGCAATGACCTGAGCGGTGATGCGGTGGATCTCGGCCGGAAGCGTGCCGCCATTGGTGTCACATAAAACAACCCAGCGCGCGCCTGCATCGAGCGCAGCTTTCAAGCAGGAAATCGCGTATTCCGGGTTATCAAGATAGCCGTCAAAAAAATGCTCGGCATCGAACAAAGCCTCGCGCCCGTTCGCGACCAGATGGGCGATCGAGGCGCGGATATTTTCGATGTTTTCATCCAGAGAAATGCCCAAAGCCTCATGGACATGAAACGGATGTGTCTTGCCAACAAGGCAGACTGCCTTGGTGCCGGCATTCATCACCGCCGCCAGGACATCATCATTCTCGGCCGAGCGTCCGGCGCGCTTGGTCATGCCAAAGGCCGTCATCTGGGCCTTGACCTGAGGGGCTTCGGCGAAAAAATCACTGTCGGTGGGGTTGGCACCCGGCCAACCACCCTCGATGTAATCAACGCCCAGATCATCCAGCATCCGCGCGATCTCGACCTTTTCTGCAGCCGAGAACTGGACCCCTTGCGTCTGCTGACCATCTCGCAGGGTGGTGTCGTAGATGAACAGACGATCGTTCAAAGCAGCGCCTCCAATTTGGCCAGATCAAGGCGAGGCCCGGCGATCAGCTCGACCGAGGATTTACTCATTCTGATCTCGACGCCTGCATCTGTCAGGGCTGATTTCAAAGCATCAACCTGAGAGAAATCTTTTATTTCCATGGCCTTGTCGCGAATATCTGACAAACGAGTTGACATCGTGTCCAACAAATTTGCCACATCAGCACCGCTCGTTTTCTGGGCGGCCTCGTACCAATCGCCCAAGCCCTCGACCAAAAGACCCATCAGTCGCGCAGAGGCCAAAAGCGCGGCCGGATCTGCCTTTAGGCTATGCAAGATCGCAAGCGCACCAGCGACGTTCAGGTCATCGGCCAAAGCCTCGACCACGCGTGGATCGGGCTGCGACGGGCTGACATTGGCGGTCAGCTGGCGCCATTCCCACAGCGTATCCCGCGCGGCCTGAGCCTTTTCCGCGGTCCAGTCCATCGGTTTGCGGTAATGGGTCGACATCAGCACAAAGCGGATGATCTCGCCGGGGATGCCTTCGTCCAAAAGGTCGCGAACGGTAAAGAAATTGCCAAGACTTTTTGACATTTTCTTGCCCTCAACCTGCAGCATTTCATTATGCAGCCAGACGCGGGCAAATTCGCCGTGCGGATAGGCGCAGCAGCTTTGCGCGATTTCATTCTCGTGGTGGGGAAACTGAAGATCAATTCCACCCGCGTGAATGTCAAAGCTCTCGCCCAACAGCTCGTCCGACATGGCCGAGCATTCGATATGCCAGCCGGGTCGACCGCGTCCCCAGGGGCTGTCCCAGCCCGGCAGATTGTCGCTGGACGGCTTCCACAGCACAAAATCCATGGGATCGCGTTTGAACGGGGCAACCTCGACCCTTGCACCCGCGATCATATCGTCCACCGAACGGCCCGACAGTGCGCCATAGGCTTGGTAAGAGCGCACCTCGAACAGCACATGACCCTGAGCGGCATAAGCATGGCCACGCTCAATCAGCTTTTCGATCATCGCGATCATTTGCGGAATGTAATCCGTCGCGCGCGGCTCGGCCTTGGGCGAAGTCTGACCGCGCAAGCTGGGACGTGCCGCACCAAGAGCATCCATATCGTCGTGATACCAGCCAATGGTCTCTTGCGTGCGCGCCCGGATCAGATCCTCTAGCGTGCCTTCCGCCCCCGCCTCTTTTCGCGCAAGCGCAGTGGCATTGATCTTGTCGTCAACATCAGTGAAGTTTCGGACATAGGTCACGGCCGTGCTGCCAAAAAGATGGCGCAGAAGGCGGTCAAGTATATCCATCACCACCACCGGGCGGGCATTACCCAGATGGGCGCGGTCATAAACTGTGGGTCCGCACAGATACATGCGGATATTGTCCGCATCTATCGGATGAAAGTCTTCTTTCTTGCGGGTTTTGCTATTCGTCAGACGGATCTGGACCATGACTTCCCCTGTTGCGGGCGTCTACTGGTCACGCTGAGCCGCCCGCCTGAAATTTCAGCCGATAATTGTGCAGCAGATGGTGGCGATACGCGCATTCATGATGATCGCATAGCGGAACTTCTTGCCTCTGCCAAGACACAGCGCGACACTTGGCGAATGAACCGTGATTTGGCCAATGGAATTTGTCGTGTGCTTGAGGGGGCCGAACATTCGGACCCCTGGGGCGGCGGCCATGATTGCTGGAAGGTTGGCGGCAAGATCTTCGCATTGATCGGCACAAGCGGCAGCACCATCTCGGTGAAAACTGCCAGTGTGGAAACTGCGGAAATGCTGATTGATACCGGGGTGGCCGAAAGGGCCAGATATCTTCACCGCAGCTGGGTTGCCCTGCCCCTTGATTGCGCCCCTGATGAGATGAGCCACCGCATTCAAAGCTCTTACGCGCTGGTGCGCGCCAAACTGCCACGCAAAACGCAAGCCGCCCTTGCAAGCAAGGGCGGCTAAATCCGTCACCGGATGCGCAAAGGGCAGTTTCCGACCGCCCTCGCGCTATGCGAGATCCGTATTAGCTGGGCAGCTGTGCCGCCAGCTGCTGGATCATCGAATCCATCTGCTTGCACAGAGCCTCGGTGGTGCTGTTTTGAGCCTTTGCAGCGGTGTCCAGCGACTGCTCGACGCCCATGGCCGAAACCGTGCCGGTCTTGCCTTTTTCCTGCGCCGCATCGCCCTTGGTCTTGTCGCCTTCGGGGATCAAAGTCAGCAGCTTGGTCTGAATCTCGACGGCTTTGCCATCGATATGGCCCTGCTCTTGGCAATACTCGAGCACGCCAAGCTGATTGCGGGCGCTTTCATAAGCCATGCCAGCATCCATCTGCATCGGTGCAGTGGCGGCCGGCGCTTCGGTCGTGGCAGGCGCTTCGGTGGTGGCGGTTTGCGCCATGGCAACACCTGCGCTGAGGGCCAGAACAGGCAGAACAACAAAAGCTCGGATCATTTTGATCTCCGTGTTTACACTGCCGTGAAGGTTGCACGCGCGCAAAACACGCGCAACTCCCCGCCGGCAGAAAATCGCCGACATGATAGACATATCAGCGGAAAAGCACCAATGACCCCGGTGACCAGCCTACCCGCGTGCGGGTTCCGACATCTTGGACATCACGGCCAAAGACGTTGCGCATCGAGATCCGAACCGGACGACCGATCCCGTCGAAACGGGCAGATCCGTCCAGGCGCACATCGTAATAGGTCATGTCGCCGTAATAGACGACCTCATCGATCACACCTGACGTGACGCGGGCCGGGGCCGTTGCATTGGCAGAGAGCAGCGTCACCGCCTCGGGTCGAAAGCCGATCATGGGCCCAGGATCGCCCGGGTTCGATTTGCTGACATTGCGAATGGGGATCTCGACCACACCAAAGCCCGGTGCTTCGACCTGCACGCTGTCGGCGGTCTCGCCCAAGACATGGGCGGGCAGGAAGTTCATCACACCGATGAAATCGGCGACGCGGCGGCTGGCGGGGCGCGCATAAAGCGCCTCGGGGCCGTCAAGCTGGGCGATCTCGCCTTCGAACATCACGGCGATGCGGTCAGACATCACCAAAGCCTCTTCCTGATCGTGAGTAACCAGCACGAAGGTAATGCCGACCTGGCGCTGCAGCTTGATCAGCTCGACCTGCATCTGTTCGCGCATCTTGCGATCCAGCGCCGACAAGGGCTCGTCCAGCAGCAAAACCTTGGGCTTCAAGATCAAGGCGCGCGCCAAAGCCACCCGCTGGCGTTGCCCACCCGAAAGCGCATGTGCCGCACGTTTGCCATAGCCTTTCAGCCCGACCATTTCGAGCGCCTCTTCCACGGCTTTGGCCTTTTCTGCCGAGGAACGAGGGTCGCGGCGCAGGCCGAAGCCTACGTTTTCGGCAACGGTCAGATGGGGAAAAATCGCATAGGATTGAAACACCATATTGGTGGGGCGACGGTTGGCGGGGACATGTTCCATATCCTGCCCATCGATCAAAACCACGCCCGAGGAAATATCCTCGAAGCCGGCAATCGTGCGCAGCAATGTCGTCTTGCCGCAGCCCGATGGCCCCAGCAGTGAAAAGAACTCGCCCGCCCGGATATCCAGATCGATCCCGCGCAATGCGTGATAATCGGCATAATATTTATGCACATCGCGGCATTCGATCATCGGCTTTCGCGGTTCGGATGTCGTCACACTCATAGAAAGCCTCCGGTGTCGGTGCCGCCAGTCCGGGCGACGCCCCGGCGACGGAAGTATTCGGCAATGGTCAGCAAGATGATCGACATCACCACCAAAACGGTGCCAAGCGCCATGATCATCGGGATCTGTTTGGGAAAGCGAAGCTGCGAAAAGATATAGGTCGGCAGCGTCGGCTCTTTCCCGGCAAGGAAGAAGGCAATGATGAATTCATCCAGGCTGATGGTGAATGACATCAGCAAAGAGGAAATCAAACCGGGCATCACCAGAGGCAGGATCACAAGGCGAAAGGCGCTGATCCGCGTCTCGCCCAGATCATAGGCCGCCTCTTCAAGCGAGCGGTCAAGCGAGTTGAAGGCCGTCGACAAGATCACAGTGGCATAGGGCATGCAGATCAGCGTGTGGCCGATGATCACCGTCAGCAGCGACAGCTTGACCCCCATGGCCAGCAGCACCACCAGAAGCGACATCGAGACGATGATTTCGGGCAGGACCAGTGGCAGCATGATCAGCCCCATGATCGGCCCTTTGGCGGGAAATTCGAACCGGGTCGAGGCGCGGGCGGCAAAGACGCCAAGGCAGGTCGCCAGCACCGACGAGCAGACCGCGATCAAAAGCGAATTCATCAAGGCCTGCCGCAATGTGGCATTTGCCCACATCTGGGCAAACCAGTTGCTGGTAAACCCCTTCAGCGGAAAGGTAATGATCGTGCCCGAGTTGAAGGCAAACAGCGGTAGCAAGATGATCGGGGCGTAAAGAAAGACCAGATAGAGGATCGCATAGATCTTAAGTCCGCCGCCCTTCATCGCTTCACCTTCAAAAATCTGCGGTTGAGGAACAAGAAGATCACGCTGACAATTGCCACGATGATCATCGCCGAAACCGCCAAGGCCGATCCCAGCGGACGGTTATCCAGATCCAGCATCTGCGCCTGAATAAGGTTTGCAATCATCGGAATTTTGCCGCCCCCGATCAGTGCGGGCGTAACGTAATCGCCGATGGTGGGGATAAAGACGATCAGCGAGGCCGCAACCACACCCGGCATCGCCAAGGGCAAGGTCACGCGCCAAAAGGTCATCAGCCGATTTTCCCCAAGGTCACGTCCCGCCTCTAGCAACGAGCGGTCGATTTTTTCCAACGCCACAAAGATCGGCAGGATCGCGAAAGGCGCATAGGCATGGGCCAGCGTGATCACCATCGAATTGACGTTATATAGAATAAAGGTCAGCGGCTGCTCGATGATCCCAAGCGATTTCAGGCCCGAATTGATCACGCCATTATAGCCAAGGATCACCTTCCACAGGAAAACCCGGATCAGATAGCTGGTCCAGAAGGGAATGGTGATCAGGAATAGCCATAATGACTTTTTGTCCGATGGCACCACGAAGGACAGAAAATAGGCCACCGGAAAGGCCAAGGCCACGGTGACAAAGGTCACCAGACCCGCCACCATCAGCGAGCGTGCCATGATCTTGTGAAAGATCGGATCGGCCCATACGGCGGCATAGTTCTCTAGCGTGAATTCGCGGATGACCGTCAGATAGCCATCCTTGAGAAAGGAATAGGCAAGAATGGTGATCAGGGGCGCGGCCAGAACCAGCACCGAATAAAGCAACGGAGGCGAGATCAGGGTAAGCCCCTGCGACGCCTCAGAGCGGTTGACTGTTGCCATGTCCCCCCTCGTGGTCGGAACGGATGTGTTTTTCCGATGGTTCTCATAACTCGGCCTCGAGGGAAAGCCTTATTACGGCAGCTTCAAGCCATCACAGACCACTGATGCTGCTTCATCCGCTCCCCGATAGCGGGTCACATGAGCCCCAACGGCAAAGAAATGCGAGCGGCGGGATTTGTCCCACCGCCCGTGCTTAATTAAATCGCTTTGGCAACATCCCAAGATTAGCAGTCAATTGTTAAGATATTGTTTCACTCCGCGCGGTGAATTGAAAAATCTGCGAACTCGCTCTGCCAACAGTTCTGGGCTAGCTCGGAGGGTCGGACAGGGACAGCTCGCGCGCGGCCCGCGCCAGCTCGGCCCCGATCACAGCGATCCGGTCCTCGCTCATGCGGTTGACCGGCCCCGAGACGGAAATCCCCGCAACCGCCTCGCCCATCATGTCAAAGACCGGCGCGCCGATGCAGCGCATTCCCAGCGTGCGTTCCTCATTGTCGATGGAATAGCCCCGTTTTCGGATTTCAGCGAGATCGTCCATCAGCTCTTGCGCACCGGTCAGGGTATGTTCGGTGAAAGGTGTCAGCTCGACCTCTCGCAGAAAGCTGCGCAGGGCATCCGGTCGCGCATAGGCCAACAGTGCTTTGCCGATCCCCGAGCTGTGAAGGGGCGAACGCGTCCCCGGCGGAAAAAAGGCGCGAATGGTCTGGTGGGTTTCGACCTGCCCCAAAAACAGAACCGCATCGCCATTTCGAATACCCAGATTTGCCGTCTCTCCGGTGAACTCCATCAGACCGCGCAGCAAAGGCCGCGAGCGATCGATCAGGCCCGAGCGGCGCATAAAGGCCATGCCATGGCGAAACGCGGTCGGCCCGACATGCCAGGCCTGCGTCACCGGATCGCTGGCCACGACATGGCGTGCGGCCAAGGTCGTCAGCACGCGGTGGACCGTCGAGGGCGCAAGCGACATGCGTGTCGCGATCTCACTCAGCGTCAGCCCCTGCCCCTCGGCAAGCAAATCCAGCAAGTCGAGTGCGCGATCCAGCGCGCGAACACCGCCCTTATCCTCGGTCAGCATGCGCCCCGAACCACGTGGACGGCCTCTTTTTCGGGGAATCTGCTCAGATTTATCATTCATTGAATATGTTTCCCGAAATCGTTGATAATTATTTTTCCTGCATGGAAAAGCGCAAGATGATGATTTCACATTTTAATATCATATTTTTCCGCTCCTGCGAAATGTTTTTCAGAAAAATTGCGAAAATTAGGGATGGTGCCTAAGGTGTTCTGAAGTGAGAGAGGATATGCCATGATCAGCCAGAACCCCGTCTTCATTCCCGGCCCGACCAATATGCCCGAAGCCCTGCGCCGGGCAGTGGACATTCCGACCATCGACCACCGCTCGGCGGAATTCGGTCGGATTTTGCACCCGGCGCTTGAGAGCGTGAAAAAAGTCCTGAAATCCAAAGACGCCAGCGTTTTTGTGTTCCCCTCGACCGGCACCGGCGGATGGGAAACCGCAATCACCAACACGCTTTCGGCAGGCGACAAGATCCTTGCTGCGCGTAACGGCATGTTCAGCCATCGCTGGATCGACATGTGCCAGCGTCACAATCTGGACGTCACCATCGTCGAAACCCCCTGGGGTGAAGGCATCCCGGCCGACCGCTTCGAAGAGATCCTGACCGCAGATAAAGGTCACGAGATCCGCGTCGTTCTGGCAACGCATAACGAAACCGCAACCGGCGTGAAATCCGATATTGCCGCGATCCGTCGTGCGCTGAATGCCGCCAAGCACCCGGCGCTGCTGTTTGTTGATGGTGTGTCCTCGATCGGTTCGATGGACTTCCGCATGGACGAATGGGGCGTGGATATCGCCGTGACCGGCTCGCAAAAGGGCTTTATGCTGCCTCCGGGTCTGGCAATCACCGCATTCTCGCCCAAAGCAATGGCTGCGGTCGAGACCGCGCGTCTGCCGCGCACCTTCTTTGACATCCGCGACATGGCCTCGGGCTATGCCCGCAACGGCTATCCCTATACGCCCCCGGTTGGCCTGATCAATGGTCTGAACGAAAGCTGCAAACTGTTGCTGGCCGAGGGGATCGACAATGTCTTTGCCCGCCACAACCGTATTGCAACCGGTGTGCGCGCCGCAGTTCACGCCTGGGGCATGGAGCTGTGTGCGGTTCGTCCGGAACTGTATTCCGACAGCGTCAGCGCGATCAAATTCCCACAGGGTTTTGATGGCAACCGTTTTGTCAGCCATGCCATGGACCAGTATCAGGTCGCATTCGGCACGGGCCTTGGCGAAGTTGCGGGCAAAGTATTCCGCATTGGCCACCTGGGCAGCCTGACCGATGCCATGGCGCTTTTGGCGATCTCGGTGGCTGAAATGTGCCTGGCCGATATGAACCTGCCGGTTCAGCTGGGTTCGGGTGTGGCTGCTGCGCAGGAACATTACCGCCTGACCGCTGGCGCACCGATGCTGAAGGCTGCCTAAGATGAAAGACATCGAACCTTTCTACATCCCAAATCTTGGCGACATGTTTGCGGCACGTGAGCGGATTTCTCCTTACGTGCACCGCACGCCGGTTTTGACCTCGCGCATGCTGAATGAGCTGACGGGTGCAGAGCTGTTCTTCAAATGCGAAAACCTGCAAAAAGCCGGGGCCTTCAAGGCCCGCGGCGCATCCAACGCGGTTTTTTCGCTGAGCGATGAACAGGCAGCACGTGGCGTGGCCACCCATTCCAGCGGCAACCACGGCACCTGCCTGTCCTATGCAGCCGGTCGTCGCGGCATCCCTTGCACGGTCGTCATGCCGCGCACGGCCCCGCAGGCGAAAAAGGATGCCGTGATCGGCTATGGTGGCCGGGTTGTCGAATGCGAGCCCTCGACCTCGTCGCGTGAGGCGGTCTTTGCCGAAGTCGTTGCCGAAACCGGTGCAGAATTCGTGCATCCCTATAACGACTGGCGCGTGATCGCAGGTCAGGCAACCTGCTCGGCCGAACTGATCGAGCAAGTCGAAGGTCTGGATGCTGTCGTCGCGCCGATTGGCGGCGGTGGCATGGTATCGGGCACCTGCCTGACCCTGTCCAATCTTGCACCCCACGTACAGATCTATGCCGCCGAGCCGCTGAACGCCGACGACGCCGCCCGCAGCTTCCGCGCAGGCCGCATTATCGCCGATGACGCGCCCAATACGGTCGCAGACGGTCTGAAAGTGCCGCTTAAGGAACTGACCTGGCATTTCGTGCGCAATCACGTCACCGACATCCTGACCGCGACCGAAGACGAAATCGTCGATGCGATGAAATTGATCTGGAAGCGCATGAAAATCGTGATGGAGCCGTCGAGCGCCGTGCCGCTTGCGACCATCATCAAGAACCGTGAGCTGTTCGCAGGCAAACGTGTCGGTCTGATCATCACTGGCGGCAATGTCGACCTCGACAAGCTGCCCTGGAACTAAGGAGAACACCATGAACGCTAAAGCAAACTTCGCGGGTTACGAGGTCGGTTATGACATCCCCGCCCTGCCGGGCATGGATGAGAAAGACATTCAGACCCCTTGCCTGATCCTTGATCTTGACGCGCTTGAGCGCAACATCAAGAAAATGGGCGATTACGCCAAAGCGCATGGCATGCGTCACCGCAGCCACGGCAAGATGCACAAATCGGTCGATGTTCAGAAACTGCAAGAAGAGCTTGGCGGCTCGGTCGGCGTTTGCTGTCAGAAGGTCTCGGAAGCCGAGGTTTTCGCACGCGGCGGCATCAAGGACATTCTGGTCACCAACGAAGTCCGCGATCTTGCCAAGATCGACCGTCTGGCACGTATGCCGAAACTGGGCTCGACCGTCACGGTCTGCGTTGATGACGTCACCAATATCGCGGATCTGTCGGCAGCCGCCCAGAAGCACGGCACCGAGCTTGGCATTTTTGTCGAGATCGATTGTGGCGCAGGTCGCTGCGGCGTGAAAACCGCCGATGCGGTCGTCGAGATTGCCCAAGCAGCTGCAGCGGCTCCGGGCCTGACCTTCAAAGGCATTCAGGCCTATCAGGGCGCGATGCAGCACATGGACAGCTACGAGGATCGCAAGGCGAAACTCGATGCGGCTATTGCTCAGGTTCAGGAATCGGTTGACGCGCTGGAAGCGGTCGGCCTGAAGCCGGAATTCGTCTCGGGCGGCGGCACCGGCTCGTATTACTTCGAATCGAACTCGAACGTTTATAACGAACTGCAGTGCGGCTCTTATGCGTTCATGGATGCCGATTACGGTCGTATCCACGACAAAGAAGGCAAGCGTATCGACGCAGGCGAATGGGAAAACGCAT
The DNA here is from genome assembly GCF_032007265.1 of Paracoccus sp. (in: a-proteobacteria). Classification (GTDB taxonomy): domain Bacteria; phylum Pseudomonadota; class Alphaproteobacteria; order Rhodobacterales; family Rhodobacteraceae; genus Paracoccus. The sequence continues at coordinate 17,547 of NZ_DALZMB010000044.1, forward strand.
TGTTCATCCTGACCTCGGTCATGAGCCATGCCAAGCCGAACCTGGCTGTTGTCGATGCCGGTCTGAAAGCGCAGTCGGTCGATTCAGGCCTGCCCTTCATCTATGGCCGCACGGATGTGAAATACATCAAATGCTCGGACGAGCATGGCGTGGTCGATGATCCGAACGGCGTTCTGAAGGTCAATGAAAAGCTGAAGCTGGTGCCGGGCCACTGCGACCCGACCTGCAACGTGCATGATTGGTACGTCGGCGTGCGCAATGGCAAAGTCGAGTCGGTCTGGCCGGTTTCGGCACGCGGAAAGGCCTACTGATGTATGTCGTCGCCGAAAAA
>NZ_DALZMB010000044.1:17887-28836 GCF_032007265.1 Paracoccus sp. (in: a-proteobacteria)
AAAAAGACATTGCGGGTCTGATGACCCCAGCGGCGGCGTTTGAAGCCATCGAAGCGGTTTTCGCTTCGATGGCTGAACGCAAAGCCTATAACTTTCCTGTCGTGCGCGAGGCCATTGGCCACGAAGATGCGCTCTATGGGTTCAAAGGCGGTTTTGATGGGGCAGCACTGACCCTTGGCCTGAAGGCCGGTGGTTACTGGCCCAACAACCAAAAGCACAATCTGATCAACCACCAGTCCACGGTGTTTCTGTTTGATCCCGATACCGGTCGCGTCAGCGCGGCAGTCGGTGGCAACCTGTTGACAGCATTGCGCACCGCCGCTGCTTCGGCTGTTTCGATCAAATACCTTGCGCCCAAAGGTGCAAAGGTGCTGGGCATGATCGGTGCCGGTCATCAGTCGGCGTTTCAGATGAAGGCAGCCGCGGCTGTCCATCAGTTTGATAAGGTCATCGGCTGGAACCCCCATCCCGATATGCTGGGCCGTCTGGCAGATACCGCCGCCGAGCTCGGCCTGCCTTTTGAAGCTGTCGAGCTGGACCGTCTGGGTGCCGAAGCCGATGTCATCATCTCGATCACCTCGGCCTTCTCGCCGCTGCTGATGGATGCGCATGTCAAAGGCGAGACCCATATCGCGGCCATGGGAACCGACACCAAAGGCAAACAAGAGCTGGACCCAGCACTGGTTGCACGTGCCCGCGTCTTCACCGATGAGATCGCCCAGTCGATCACCATCGGCGAGACCCAGCATGCGATCGGCCTGAAATTGATCACCCCCGAGGACATCAATGAACTTGGCGCGGTGGTTACTGGCGCAATTCCTGGTCGCAATGGCGCCGAAGTCACCATCTTCGATGGCACCGGCGTCGGCCTTCAGGATCTTGCTGTCGCTGCAAAAGTCGTAGAACTCGCGAAAGCAAAGGGGATTGCCCAACAGGTCGTCATCTGACGGCCTGCCCCGACCCCAAGACCAAACCGCAACACATCCGATTCAGGGAGGATAGGATGCAGAGTAGTGTAGTGCACTCGCCCGGCTTCGACCCCGTCGAAGAACGATTGCCAACCCCACGCCTGATTGCGTTGGGATTCCAACACGTTCTTGTTATGTATGCCGGCGCCATTGCGGTGCCTTTGATCGTTGGCCGCGCCCTTCAGCTTGAACCGAAGGACGTGGCCTTTTTGATTTCGGCAGACCTTTTCGTCTGCGGAATTGTCACCATCATCCAAAGCTTTGGCGCGACGCGCTGGTTTGGCATCCGCCTGCCCGTGATGATGGGCGTGACCTTTGCCGCAGTTGGGCCGATGGTTGCCATCGCCAGCTCGAACCCCGGCGCCGATGGCGCGCGAATGCTGTTTGGCTCGATCATGGCGGCCGGCGTGCTGGCCATGCTCTTTTCGCCGGTGATTGGGCGCCTGTTGCGCTTTTTCCCCAGCGTCGTGACCGGAACCGTCATTTTGGTGATCGGCGTCAGCCTTTTGCCGGTGGGGATCAACTGGATTTTCGGCCTTCCGGTCGGTCCGACGGCCCCCAAGACCATTGATCCGGCCGCCAAGGCCTGGCTGGATGCGCAGCTTGCAGCTGGCGGCGTGCCCGAGGGGGTGACGCTGGCACCGACGGTCATGAACCCGGAATATGCCTCGCTTGACCGGATCTTGATCGGCATCACCGTGCTGGCCTCGATCCTGCTGATCGCGCGCTTTGGCAAGGGTTTCGTGTCCAATATTGCCGTGCTTTTGGGTATCGTCATCGGCGGGGTGCTGGCTGCAAGCCTTGGCATCATGCATATGGGCCAGATCGATAAAGCGGCTTGGTTTGCGCCGATTGCACCGCTGCATTTCGGTATGCCGATCTTTGACCCGATCATGATCCTGACCATGTTCCTGGTCATGTTGGTGGTGATGATCGAATCCACGGGGATGTTCCTGGCGCTGGGTGACATCTGCGGCCGCAAGATCGATCGTGACAACCTGACTGCCGGCCTGCGGGTTGACGGCTTGGGCACCTTGATCGGTGGTCTGTTCAACACCTTCCCCTATACCTCGTTCAGCCAGAACGTCGGCCTTGTCGGCGTGACCGGGGTGCGCTCGCGCTTTGTCTGCGTGGCGGGCGGTGTGATCATGGTCATTCTTGGGCTTATTCCCAAAATGGCGGCTTTGGTTGAATCGCTTCCGACCACCGTTCTTGGCGGTGCCGGTCTGGTGATGTTTGGCATGGTTGCAGCCACGGGCATCCGTATTCTTTCGAGCGTGGATTTCAAGGGCAACAAACATAACCTGTTCATCGTCGCGGTTTCTTTGGGCCTTGGCATGATCCCGGTGGTTGCGCCGAACTTCAACCAATGGCTGCCCCATTCGATCCACACGCTGATCCATTCGGGCATTCTGCTGGCGGCAGTTTCGGCGGTGTTGTTGAACTGGTTCTTCAACGGAGCGCCCAAAGCCTCACAAGAAGATGCCCGTGACGCGGCACTTGCAGCGGAGGCGCATTGATGTCTCACCGTTTGCTTATTCGCGGGGCCGAAGTGGTCGTAACCATGGACGGCCAAAGGCGCGAGATTGCAGGCGGTGATGTCTTGATCGACGGCGGAGTAATCTCTGCCGTCGGTTCAGGTATTGTCGCTGAAGGGGCGCAGGTCGTGGACGCAAAAGGTTGCGTGGTCACGCCCGGTCTGATCAATACCCATCACCACATGTTCCAGACGCTGACCCGCGCCGTCCCTGCTGCTCAGGATGCGGCGCTTTTTGGTTGGCTACGCACACTTTATCCGATCTGGGGCCGGATGGGCCCGGATGACATCCGCATCTCGACCCAGCTGGGGCTGGCCGAGCTGGCGATGTCGGGCTGTACCTGCTCCTCCGATCACCTTTACCTTTTCCCCAACGGTGCGCGTCTGGATGACAGTATCGAGGCGGCGACCGAGGTGGGCATTCGCTTTCACGCCACAAGGGGCGCGATGTCGATCGGCGAAAGCAAGGGCGGCCTTCCCCCCGACGCTTTGGTCGAGGACGAGGCTGCGATCTTGAAAGACAGCGAGCGTCTGGTTGATGCCTTTCACGACAACGGCCCCGGCGCCATGGTCCAGGTCGGGCTGGCACCCTGCTCGCCCTTTTCCGTCAGCCGCGAGCTGATGCGTGATGCGGCCCTTCTTGCGCGTGAAAAGGGCGTCAGATTGCACACGCATCTGGCTGAAAACGACGAAGATATTGCCTATTCCTTGGAGAACTTCGGCATGTTGCCGGGGGATTATGCCGAGAGTCTGGGCTGGACCGGCGATGATGTCTGGCATGCCCATTGTGTCAAACTTTCCCCCGGCGAAATCGATCTTTTCGCGCGCACGGGAACGGGCGTCGCCCATTGTCCCTGCTCGAATGCACGTTTGGCATCGGGGATTGCGCCGGTGCGTGCGATGCGTGATGCAGGTGTACCGGTTGGCTTGGGCGTGGACGGCTCGGCGTCCAATGACAGCAGCCATCTGGGACTTGAGGCACGTCAGGCCATGCTGGTCGCGCGGCTGAAAGACGGCCCATCGGCGATGAATGCGCGCGAGGCGCTTGAAATTGCCACGCTTGGCGGGGCTCGTGTGCTGGGACGCAGCGATCTGGGCTCGCTTGAGGCGGGCAAACGCGCGGATCTGGTCCTGTGGGATATCTCGGAACTGCCGGGCGCCGGCAGCTGGGATCCGGTCGCCACGCTGATTTTTTGCGCGCCGGTGCGTCCGCGCGCGGTTTATGTCGAGGGCCGCGCGGTCGTCGATGACTTCCAATTGCAGACCCTCGACAGTAGGCGTCTGAATGAAAAAGCCCGCGCTGCCGTGATCCGGCTGGCGGACTGACGATCTGGTTACGAAAGGAAAATCCATGTCCGGATATTTGACAACGCATGTTCTTGACACCGCCTCGGGGCTGCCAGCGCAGGGCATGCGGATCGAGCTGTACCGCCTTGATGGGGAAGCCCGCGCGAAAATCACCGAGACCGTGACCAATTCGGACGGCCGCACCGATGCGCATATCCTGCCCAAGGAAAGCTTTCAGACCGGTGAATACGAGCTGATCTTCCACGTTGGGGATTATCTGGACGCACAGGGTGTCAAAGGCGAAAGCCCGCGCTTTCTGAACGTTGTCCCGCTGCGTTTCGGCATGGCCGCGCAAGATCATTACCACGTCCCGCTGCTGGTTTCCCCATACAGCTATTCGACCTATCGCGGCAGCTGATCTTTCAGAAAAATACCCCAGAAAACGAAAGGCCCGCAGAGATCATCTGCGGGCCTTTTCAATCAGTTGTCGGCAAGCTTTCTGGCAGTTCATCCCGCAAGACTGGCGACAGACCTAGTGGTGAAACATGCCCCGGGTCTCGCGCGCGGCAAAATCCGCAAACAGGCGCAACTTGGGGTCTTGCAAACGCCGATGGGGCGTCAGCATGCCAAATTGCGCGGGCAAAGGCGCATGTTCGGGCAAAAGCTCAACCAGCCTGCCCGCGGCGATATGCTCATCGACCTCATAGCGTGGGCGATTGGCAATGCCCTGTCCGCTTAACGCCCAATCCGTCAAAACATCGCCGTCATCTGCATCAAAACGGCCATTCACCATCAGCTTGATCGGCCCTTCCTTGCCCTGAAGCAGCCAGAAATATTCCGGGCTGCGCGGATAGCGCAGCAGCAGGCAGTTGTGGCTGGTCAGATCCGCGGGCGCCTCAGGAGTGCCATGCGCCGCGATATATTCGGGCGAAGCCACCAGCGCGCGCGGACATTCGGCGATGCGTCGCCATTTCAGGGCAGAATCCTTGGGCTCTCCTAGAAAGAAAGCCAGATCGATACCATCGGCAACGATATCGACGTTGCGGTCTGATAGCCGCAATCGCACCTCGACCCCCGGATAATCGGCGCAAAATCGCGGGATCAAAGGCGCGATCATTCGTCGCCCCAATCCCAAAGGCGCGGTGACCCGTATCGTACCGTGAGGCGTGCCCGAAAAGCCCGAAACCACGGCCTCGGCCTCATCGAGAGATTCAATCACGCTGCGCGCCGAGTCGTAGAACGCACGGCCGATCTCGGTCGGGACCAGCTTGCGCGTGGTCCGATTAAGCAAACGCACGCCAAAGCGCGTCTCAAGATCCTTGATCCGGTTAGAGGCCACGGCGGGTGACATACGCAGGTCACGACCTCCCGCAGTGATCGAACCCAATTCGACCACTCGGACAAAAACCCTTAGACTTTCAAGATAGGGCATCTGGTAACCCCGCCTTTTTCAATATTCCATGGAAAGTCTTACGTATAATCTAAAGTTTCGTAAACGTGAATTCGGTATAGTCTTTCTCAGTCCAGCAAAATGAGCGAGATGCGTATGCCAAACGAGATCAGATTTCTTCTCAACGATTCCGAGATCGCTCTTCAAGAAGTCGGCGGCTCGGATACGCTGCTTGATTTTCTGCGCATCTCTCAGCGGATGCTGGGCACCAAGGAAGGGTGCGCCGAGGGTGACTGCGGGGCCTGTACGGTTCTGGTCGGGCGCCTGCATGAGGGTGTCTTGCGCTATGAGCCGGTGAATGCCTGCATTCGCTTTCTGGCGTCGTGTCATGGCTGCCATATCGTCACGATCGAGCATCTGCGCGGCAAGGACGGCGGGCTGCATCCGGTCCAGCAAGCCATGGTCGAGCAGCATGGATCGCAATGTGGCTTTTGCACACCCGGATTTGTCATGGCACTTTATGGGCTATGGATGGAAAATCCCAATCCTTCGGTGATCGAGATCGAAACCGCCCTGCAGGGCAATCTATGCCGCTGCACCGGATATGAGCCGATCATCAAATCCGCCCGTGCCGCTGCAGCTGCTGGCGGTCAGGCCATGGATGCGCTGGCGCTTGAACGTGCAGAAATCACCACGCGGCTGGCACAGCTGCCCAAAGGGCGTGTCGATGTCTCCCGTGGTGCGGATCGCGCGATCTTACCGGCCGATCTGGACGATCTGGCACAGATCCTTGCCCAACACCCCAAAGCCACGATTGTCGCCGGGGCCACGGATGTCGGGCTTTGGGTGACCAAGATGCTCAAGCCGATTTCGCCTGCCGTTTTCATTGGCCAGCTGCCCGAGTTGAAGGGTATTTCGGTGACGGAGAATGACATCACTTTGGGCGCAGGGGTGACCTATAGTGAATTCGAGCCGATGATTGAGGCGCATTTCCCGACAGCGCTGGATTACTGGCTGCGCATTGCGGGCTGGCAGGTGCGCAATGCGGGAACGATTGGTGGCAATGTCGCCAATGGCTCGCCGATCGGAGAGACGCCACCTTTGCTGATCGCGCTGGGGGCCGAGGTGATCTTGCGCAGCGTTGCAGGCGAGCGTCGCGTGGCGATGGAGGATTACTTTATCACCTATGGTAAGCAAGATCGTCGCGCCGACGAGTTTGTCAGTGCCATTCGTATCCCGCGCCTGAGCCAAGGGGCAGATGGCCAGGATCACCTGGCCGCCTATAAGGTCTCGAAGCGCCAACATTCTGATATTACCGCAACCGCCGGCGCCTTTCGCATTCGCGTCAAAGATGGGGTGATTTCAGAGGCACGCATTGCCTTTGGCGGTATGGCGGGCACTCCCAAACGCGCAGGCAAAGCCGAGCAAGCATTGAATGGTCGCCCTTTCACCGCCGCCAGTTTCGAGGCTGCGGCACTTGCGGTGAGGGAGGATTTCCAACCGCTGAGCGATTGGCGCGCCAGTGCCGATTACCGAAGCCTTGTGGCCAGCAACTTGTTCCGCCGCTTCTGGCTGGAGCAGACGGATGATGCTCAGCGCTTGTCGCGCGCGCAGGAAGGGGTTTGATGATGAAACAGGATGTTGAAATCAAAGGCGCGGCGCATAGCTCGATCCAGCATGATTCTGCAGAAAAGCATGTCACAGGTCGTGCGGAATATACCGATGACCTGAATGAGCCCACTGGCACGCTGCACGCGGCCCTGGGACTTTCGCAGATCGCGCATGCCAAGATCCGGTCGATGGATCTGGATGCGGTCCGTTCAGCGCCTGGAGTTGTGGCCGTTCTGACCGCCGAGGATATTCCCGGCGAAAACGATGTCAGCCCGAATGGGCTGCATGATGATCCGATCTTTGCACCGGGATTGGTGCAGTTCTGGGGCCAGCCTGTCTTTGCCGTCGTGGCCCAGACGCGCCATCAGGCCCGTCAGGCCGCAGCTTTGGCCAAGATTGATTACGAGGCCCTGCCCCATGCCCTGGACCCGATTGCCGCACGTGATGCCGGTATGGGCTATGTCTGCACGCCGCTGACGTTGAAACGCGGCGCCGCACGGCCCGCGCTTGAGGGTGCGCCGCGCCGGATCAAAGGGCGCTTCAGCGTTGGGGGACAGGATCACTTTTATCTCGAGGGGCAGATTGCCATGGCAATCCCCGGCGAGGATGATGAGGTCACGATCCATGTTTCGACCCAGCATCCATCTGAGGTGCAACATATGGTCGCCCATGCCTTGCAGGTCCCCGCAAGTGCCGTGGTCGTGAATGTTCGGCGCATGGGTGGCGGCTTTGGCGGCAAAGAGACCCAGATGAACCTTTTTGCCTGCGTCGCAGCAATTGCTGCCAAAAAGCTGGGCCGCGCGGTCAAAATTCGCCCTGATCGCGATGAGGACATGGAGGCCACGGGCAAGCGCCATGATTTTGTCATCGATTACGATCTGGGCTTTGATGACAGCGGCAAGATCCATGCTGTCGAAAGCGACTTTTACGCGCGCTGCGGATTTTCGGCCGATCTTTCCGGCCCGGTCACCGATCGGGCGCTGTTTCACGCCGATAATGCCTATTATTATCCCGACGTTGAGCTGCGCTCGCATCCGATGAAGACAAACACCGTCTCGAACACCGCTTTTCGCGGCTTCGGTGGGCCGCAGGGCGTCATTCTTGCAGAGCGTATGATCGAGGAGATCGGCTATGCTTTGGGCCGCGATCCGCTTGAAATCCGCAAGATCAACCTTTACCGCGACGGCCAATTGACCCCCTATCATCAGGAGGTCGAGGATCAGATCCTTCCGCGCATCTTTGAGGAACTTGAGGCAAGCTCGGATTATCAGGCGCGCCGTCAGGCCATCATTGACTGGAATGCAAAAGGCGGGGTGATCCGCAAAGGGATTGCGCTGACCCCGGTCAAGTTCGGGATCAGCTTCACAGCCACCTGGTTCAACCAGGCAGGTGCGCTGATCCATATTTATAACGATGGCTCCCTGCATCTGAACCATGGCGGCACCGAAATGGGTCAGGGGCTGAACACCAAGGTTGCGCAGGTCGTGGCCGAGGCGATGGGCGTGTCGATTGACCGCATCCGCATCACCAAGACCACAACGGAAAAAGTGCCCAATACGTCGGCCACCGCGGCATCTTCGGGTACCGATCTGAATGGTATGGCGGCGCTGAACGCCTGCGAAAAGCTGATCGAACGGCTGACCTCCTTTGCCGTCGAAACATATGGCGTCATCGCAGAAGAAGTTTTCATCGGTGAAACCGTCCGGCTGGGCGACAAATCCATGCCCTTTGCCGAGTTCATCTCGGCAGCCTATATGGCACGGATCCAGCTCTCGGCGACCGGATTTTACAAGACCCCGAAAATCCACTGGAACCGCCAGACCGGCCAGGGTCGCCCCTTCTACTATTACGCCTATGGTGCCTCGGTTTCCGAAGTCTCGGTCGATACGCTGACCGGCGAATATGTGATCGAGCGTGCGGATGTCTTGCATGACGTCGGCCGCAGCTTGAACCCGATCATCGACAAAGGACAGGTCGAGGGCGCCTTCGTGCAAGGCACCGGCTGGCTCACCTCGGAAGAGCTGTGGTGGGATGACAAGGGCCGTCTGCGCACACACGCGCCCTCGACCTATAAAATTCCGCTGGCATCTGATCGCCCCAAGATTTTCAACGTCGCCCTGGCCGAGTGGTCGGTAAACCGCGAAAGAACCATCAAGCGCTCAAAGGCTGTGGGCGAGCCGCCTTTCATGCTGGGGATTTCCGTATTCGAGGCCCTCGGAATGGCCGTGGCTTCGGTCGCTGATTACCGGGAATGTCCAAGATTGGATGCCCCTGCCACGCCCGAGCGCGTACTGATGGCGATCGAGCGCCTGCGTCGATGATGATCCGTGTCGCGGTCGCCTCGGCCAAAGGTTCGACCCCACGCGACGTGGGCGCCGAAATGTTCGTGTCTCCCCATTCGTGCCAGGGCACTATTGGGGGGGGGCAACTCGAATATATGGCGATCGACCGCGCAAGGCAGATGCTCACCTCGGGTCAGCAACAGGCCCAGATGGACATCCCGCTTGGTCCCGAAATCGGGCAATGTTGCGGCGGCAGGGTGGTCTTGTCACTGACCCGTGTCGCTGCATTGCCCCAAGCGGCAGCAAGGCCCCAGGTGATGATCTTCGGAGCGGGCCATGTCGGTCGCGCTTTGGCACGCGCACTCGCTCTTTTGCCACTCTCTCCGCTTCTGCTCGACCAAAGGATCGAGGAAATCGCCCTTGCCCCGGATCTGCCCAGCCGTCTGACCGCCCTGCCCGAGGCGGATCTGCGCGACGCCCCTTTGGGCACCTCATTCATCATCGTCACCCATGACCACGCTCTCGACTTCCTTCTCGCCGTCGAGGCGCTCAAGCGTCGCGACGCCCCCTATATCGGCATGATCGGCAGCGCCAGTAAACGCGCGCAATTTCAAAGATTTGCCCGGTCTCAAAACACCGATCCCTCGCGGCTGATCTGCCCGATCGGTGCCAGCAGCTGCCGCGACAAACGCCCGGAAATCATCGCCGCTTTTACCGCCGCCGAGGTGATCGCCCGCGTCACCGCGCCCATTTCTCTATCACGGAAATACCCATGAAACATCTCATCCGCGGCCGGACGCTTAGTTTTCATGCCGATCCTGCGATCAGCTCGGACGCCTGGCGCTATATCGAAGATGGTGCAATCCTGATCGAGAATGGCAAGATTGAGGCCATTGGCACCTATGCTGATCTGGGCGATCCTGCCCTGCCCGTGACCGATCACCGTCCCCATCTGATCCTGCCCGGCTTCATCGATCCGCATCTGCATTTCCCACAAGTCCAGGTCATTGCCAGCTGGGGCGCCCAGCTCTTGGATTGGCTCAACACCTATACCTTCCCCGAGGAAACCCGTTTCGCTGATCCTGCTCATGCCCATGCAATGGCAGGTGCCTTCCTTGACCTTTTGCTTGCCCATGGCACGACCTCTGCGGTGGCTTTCTGCTCCAGTCACAAATCCAGCGCCGATGCGCTTTTCACTGCTGCCGAGAGCCGGAACATGGCAATGATTGCGGGCAAGGTCATGATGGATCGCAACGCCCCAGAGGGCGTGCTCGATACGCCGCAAACCAGCTATGATGACAGCCTTGCATTGATCCGCGATTGGCATGGCAAGGGGCGCCAGCGCTATGCGATCTCGCCCCGCTTTGCCATCACCTCGACCCCCGATCAGATGGAGGCCGCAGGCGCATTGGTGCGCGAATTCCCCGATTGTCACATCCAAACGCATCTGTCGGAAAACAAGGCAGAAATCGCCTATACGCTCGAACTTTACCCGCAAGCCCGCGACTATCTCGATATCTACGAGACCTATGGCCTGCTCGGACCGAAAATCCTGCTCGGCCACGCGATCCATCTGGAACCAAGAGAGATCCAGCGCATGGCAGAAACCGGCAGTCGCGCGGTCTTTTGCCCGACGTCAAACCTCTTTTTGGGCTCGGGCCTGTTTGATGCGCAGGGCCTGCGCGAGGCAGGTATCGTCAGCGGTATCGCCACCGATATTGGCGGCGGCACCAGCTACTCGATGCTGCAGACCCTGAATGAGGGCTATAAAATGCTGCAATTGCGCGGCCAAAAGCTGCATCCTTTCGCCGCCTTCCACTGGCAACGCGGGGCAATGCCGTGGCCCTGGGCCTCGAGGACCGCATCGGCACCCT
>NZ_DALZMB010000045.1:0-28255 GCF_032007265.1 Paracoccus sp. (in: a-proteobacteria)
CGCGGGCCGGTGTCAAAGGCGTCGAAATCTGGCTGGGCCAGCGCCGCCAAAATCTCGCGGGCGCGGTCAGCGCGGAAGTTCAGGCAGAAAAAGCCATCGCCATCCTTGGCACCGTTAAAGCCTGCGATGATCGTGGGCTGAATGAATTCATCGGTTTCGTTGCGGGCATAGGCATCGATCACGGCCTGTGTGGCCTCGGGGGCGTGCAACCCATCGGCGCGGGTGATCGCATGAAAGGCGCGCGATACCCGATCCCAGCGATTGTCGCGGTCCATCGCGAAATAGCGGCCAATCACCGTGCCGATGCGCGCGCCAATGGGCAGATTGCCCTGAAGCTCGGTGATGAAGCCAAGCGCTGATTGCGGCGGAACATCGCGACCATCGGTGATGGCGTGAACCACGACGGGAACGCCTTGATCGGTCAGAACCCGCAGCGTCGCCAGCAGATGGGCGATGTGACCATGCACCCCACCGTCAGAAACCACGCCCATGACATGAGCAGTGCCACCATTCATGCGCATCTGTGCCACGAAATCATCGATCGCAGCATTGCGGGCAAAGCTGCCATCCTCGATCGCCAGATCGATCTGGCCCAGGTCCATCGCCACAACCCGGCCTGCGCCGATATTGGTATGGCCGACCTCGGAATTGCCCATCTGGCCGCGCGGCAAGCCGACATCGGGACCGTAAGTCACCAGCGTCGCATGCGGATCCTGCCTCATCAGCCGATCGAAGTTCGGCGTATCTGCCTGATCCGGCGCACTTTGTTCGAGGCGATCTGAAATGCCCCAGCCGTCGAGAATACACAGGACGACAGGTTTAGGATGGTTCATCTGGGCCTCGACAATCTTCGGCATTGTTCTAAGCCCGCAAACCCGCGTGAGCAAGGATTTGCGGTCAATATGCCTAAAGAGGTCTTAATCGGACCAGTTTCACGCAAACCGGTGTTAACCTGCAGCCTCGGCGGCAATCTGAGCGGCGGATTTGCGGCCGCGTTCGGTTGCGGATTTCAGCTGGCCGCAGGCCGCCATGATATCCTCGCCGCGCGGTGTGCGGATCGGGCTGGCATAGCCGGCCTTGTAGATGATGTCGGCAAAAGCCTCGATCCGGTCCCAGCTTGAGCGCTTATAGGGCGCACCCGGCCATTCGTTAAAGGGGATCAGGTTGATCTTGGCGGGAATGCCGCGGATCAGTTTGACCAGTCGGCGCGCATCGGCATCGCTGTCATTGACCCCGTCCAGCATCACATATTCAAAGGTGATCCGTTCGGAATTCGACAGGCGCGGGTAGTCGCGCAGCGTCGCAAGCAAAGCCTCGATGTTCCATTTCTTGTTGATCGGAACCAGGCGGTCGCGGACCTCATCGGTGGTCGCGTGAAAGCTGATCGCCAGAAGGCAGCCGATTTCCTCGGCGGTTTTGGCGATTTCGGGAACGACGCCGCTGGTCGACAGGGTGATGCGGCGGCGCGAAAGGCTGATGCCCTCGCCATCCATCACCACTTGCATGGCGTTGCGAACATTGTCGAAGTTGTAAAGCGGCTCGCCCATGCCCATCAGCACGACGTTCGACACAAGGCGGGTTTCATCCCGCGGCGCACCCGGCACCGGCCATTCGTTCAGATCATCGCGCGCGACCATGACCTGACCGACAATCTCGCCCGCCGTCAGGTTGCGCACCAGCTTTTGCGTGCCCGTGTGGCAGAACGAGCAGGTCAGCGTGCAGCCCACCTGCGAGCTGATGCAAAGGGTGCCGCGATTTTCCTCGGGAATATAGACGGCCTCGACCTCATGCCCGCCTGCGATGCGCAGCAGATATTTGCGCGTGCCATCTTCCGAGATCTGGCGCGTCACGATTTCCGGGATCGCGATCTCAAAATGCGTGGCCAGAAAGGCACGGTAATCCTTGGCCAGATTGGTCATCAGCGCGAAATCACGCACGCCCCAGTGATAGATCCACTGCCAGATCTGGCCGACGCGCATCTTGGCTTGCTTGGCTGGGGTGCCAGCCTCGACAAGGGCGCTAAGCAGTTCCTCGCGGGTGAGGCCCACGATGTTTTTCAGCGCAGCTTCAGGAAGCTTGCGAGGGATGGTCAGAACATCCTGCGTGATCGGGGCGGCGTTAAGCATGACATCAACCGGGGAATGAGGAAAGCCAGCCAAATATGGGGTCTTTCGCAAATTTTCAATGGAAAAAGCCCCGGCCTGACGGTCGGGGCTGTAAATTCACTGTGTCGCCCTGGCCGGGGCGGCGCTTATTTGCAGTTCGACTGCGCTGCATTCGTGGCTGCGGTAATCCCCGACAGCGAGAAAGAATCAGCCGTGGTCGTGCCGCGTGCCGAACGCCCGGTCACGACGGCCGACGAGCCGCCGCGCAGCGCTGCGACCAATTTGGCATCTTCGGCAGGCGAGCCGGCCCAAGCATTTTCACCCTCGGTGAAGAGGTTGAATTTGTTGCCACCGATATTGACCTCGACGGTCGAATCCGGTGCGAAAGGATAGCCACCCGAGAACGAAACCTCGCCCGACGATCCTTTGCGATAGGACACGTAAAGGCGGATGTCGCCACGGTTTACCTGTGTCGGCTTGCCGTCCTTGGTGTTTTGCGAGGATTTCGGTGCGGAAACCGCCCAGCACTCCTTGGGGCTGCTGGCTGCAAAAACAGTCCAATCGCCCTCAGTGGCAATAACATTGGTCGAATCCTGAGCGAGCACCGGAGCGGATTGAGCGGCGATCGCGATCAAGGTTACTGCCGCTGCGGTCCGCAGCGCGGGGATATTCATGCTCTGGCCTCCTGCCAATATCCGATTTACCGGACTTGTTTCGGATTACGGTGGTCTTTTCAACCGTCTGTGCACAGAATAATGCGAAACTGTCGCCCGGCAAAAGCCCTGCGAGCAGGAAATCGCGCAATTGTCAGAGGAAATATGGCAAAAACAGCAGCGGAACTGATTGAGCTATGGCGTGGAGGCCTGCGAGAGAGCACGCACCTGGGCCATGTCGTCATCGCGGATGCGCATGGCATCGTCGAAGCATGGGGTGATCCGACCGCCACGGTCTTTCCCCGTTCCTCGTGCAAAATGCTGCAAGCCTTGCCCTTGATCGAAAGCGGCGCGGCGGATCGGGTGGGACTTTCGTCGCGTCAGCTGGCGCTGGCTTGTGCCAGCCACCAGGGCGCGGATATCCACACAAAGGCTGTGGCACAATGGCTGGACGGGATCGGGCTGAGCGAGCGGGATCTGCGCTGCGGCTCGCATATGCCGCGCGATCCGGTCGAGAACCGTCGCCTGACCTGCTCGGACGAGGCGCCATGTCAGCTGCACAACAACTGCTCGGGCAAGCACGCGGGGTTTTTGACGCTTAATCAGCACCTTGGTGGCGGCACCGAATATGTCGAGCTGGATCATCCGGTTCAAAAAGCCGTTCGCGAAGCCTTTGAGGATGTCACCGGCGAGACGGCCAAAGGCTGGGGAATCGACGGTTGCTCGGCGCCGAATTTCGCCTGCAGCATCGAAGGTCTGGCGCAGTCGATGGCGGGCTTTGCCAATCCCGGCAAAGGCGTGCGTGGCGAGGCGCAGCGGCGGCTATATGAAGCTATGGTCGCCCATCCCGAGCTGGTTGCCGGCGAGGGGCGGGCCTGCACCGAGCTGATGCGCGCCATGGCGGGCCGCGCTGCCGTCAAGACCGGGGCCGAAGCCGTCTTTGTCGCGATCATCCCCGAGATGGGGCTGGGCATTGCGCTGAAAATCATCGATGGCGGAACGCGCGGGTCCGAGGCCGCGATCACCGCGCTTTTGATCAATCTGGGATTGATCGAGAAAGACCATCCGGTGGCCGCGAAATATCTGAATGGATCGCTGACCAATTGCCGTGGCATGCATACGGGTGAATTGCGGACCTCACGCGGGTTTCCGCGTTAGGCGCGGTCACTCTGGGGCACCGCGAGGCAGGGTGGAAGAAAAGCTGGGGGCCTTGCGCCCCCAGACCCCCGCAGGGTATTTCGTGATGAAGAAGGGGCTGGCGCCGGCGGCAGCAGGTCGGTTGGCGTCTTGATCGTTTCGGAGCGGTCGGGTTTAGCCGAGCAATTGCCAGATCAGGCGCAGGGCCAGTGCCGATGAGGTGATGACGAGGAGCGGCTTGATCACCTTTGCCCCGATGCGCATCGCCAGTCTTGCGCCAAGCACAGCGCCCACGACCTGGGCGGCCGCCATCAGCAGGCCGAGGATCCATAACGGCTGTCCCACCACGGAAAATGCCAGCAAACTGCCAAGGTTCGAGGCAAAGTTCAGCATTTTGGTATGCGCGGTGGCTTTGAGGATGCCGTATCCGGCCAGCATGACGAAGCTGAGCATGTAAAATGCTCCGGCGCCGGGGCCAAGTAATCCGTCGTAAAAGCCGATCAGTGGCACGATCAACGCGGTAAAGACCGCAGGCTTTAGTCTTTGGACGCGGTCACGATCATCAAGGCCGGGTTTCAGCGCGAAAAAGACGGCGATGGCGATCAAGAGGACCGGAAGCAGGTAACGCAAGGCCTGGGTCGGGATGTAGCTGACCAAGAGCGCCCCGCAAAGGCCCGCGACAAAGGCCACCAAAGCGGCCTTGATCTGTCGCATGGGTTGGACATGGCCGCGCCGGGCATAGCTGATGGCTGCGGTTGCAGCGCCAAAGGCGCCTTGGACCTTATTGGTAGCCAGCGCCTGTGCCGGGGGCACGCCCGCCAGCATCAGCGCGGGCAGGGTGATCAGCCCGCCGCCGCCCGCGATGGAATCGACAAAGCCTGCCGCGAAGGCGGCGGCGATCAGCATCAGGGTGAGATCGAGCGAAAGTTCCAGCATGGCCGCCCTTTGCGCCGCCCTATGAGCAAAGTAAAGGGGTCAGCTGCGCGGATGGGCAGCACGGTAGACCGCCAGCAGATGTGCATCATCGACGCCGGTATAGACCTGCGTGGTCGACAGGCTGGCATGGCCCAGAAGTTCCTGGATCGTCCGCAGATCGCCCCCCGCCGCCAGAAGATGGGTCGCGAAGGAGTGGCGCAGGGCATGTGGTGTGGCGGTTGGAGGCAGGCCAAGCCGATGACGCGCAAGCTTCATCGCCTGTGCCACGATGCCGGAGTTTAACCGGCCGCCTCTGACGCCACGAAAAAGCGGCTGATCGGGGCTGATCGTCCAAGGGCATTGGCGCAGATAATCGGCGACGGCCTGATAGGCCGCGGGCAGCACCGGGACCTGCCTTTCGCGCCCGCCCTTTCCCCGGATCAGCAGATTGTCGCGAAAGGGCCAGTCGCGCCCGTCGAGGTTGAGGGCCTCGGAGATGCGCAGGCCGCACCCGTAAAGCAGCGTCAGAACCGCCAGATCGCGCGCGGCGACCCAGGGGGTGTCGTGCCCTTCGGCCGCCATTTCCAGCACATCCATCGCCTGAGCCGGGGCCAGCGGGCGTGGCAGCGTTCGCGTAAAGCGCGGGCTGCGCGTATTCAGCACCTTTGAGGGCTCAAAGCCCTCGCGGTCGGCAAGCCATCGGATAAAGCTGCGTACCGCCGACAATCTGCGCGCCAAAGAGCGTGCGCCCAGACCCCGCGCCCGTTCGGATCCCGCAAAGGCGCGGATGTCGGTTTGGTTGAGACTGCCCAGATTGCCTGGCAGGGCAGGCTCGGCGCGGTAATGGCCCAGGAAATGCAGAAAGGCCAAAAGATCGGCCTGATAGGCTTGTATCGTGTGATCCGAGCGGTCGCGCGTGGCGCGTTCGCCCTGCAGCCAACGCGACAGCGCATCCGACATGGCCGGGGCAAGCGCCAGCCCCGGCATGGAATCTTGGGTGCCATCGGGCAAGCGGCCGCCCATCTGGTTTATTCGCGCAGCCAGCCCAGCAGGGCCAGACGAAAGGTTTGCGTGAAAAAGCGCAGCAGATCGGTGCCGTGGCTTGGCGAGAAGCGATCGCCGTCACTTGAGCCCATCAGCAAAAGCGCGGGCCAGCGACCGGTGCCAAGATCAATCGGCAGCAGGGCTTCGGATCGGATCGCCACCCCGGCAGGGTGTAGCGGCTGGGTGAGCGCGGTTGCGCTGCGCAAGATGATCGCATCGCCGCGCTTGTTGGGCGGACCTGCCGCGATCAGCTGGGCCAAGGCGCCCGCAGGGACAACCTGCACGGCGCTGGCGATACCTTGGGGAAGCTGGGCCGGACCACCGGTTTCAAAGATCAGGCGCAGCGATTCCAGGCGCAGGATGGGGGCGACCGTGGTTTCGAGAGCGGCCAGAAATGCTGCGAAATCGCTGGGTTCGAGCAGGGCCAGAACCGCGCGGTGGATGATATTCATCCCCGATTGGTTCTCGTAAGCATTCGAGATCACCGACTCGTGGGTGACCTCAAGGCGCGACAGGCGCTCTTCGAGAGCCTCCATTGCGCGGCCACGTATATCGATGACATTCTCGCCGATTTCGGCCTCGCGCGCGCCAATCAGCGCGCGCATCAGGTCTCGATCGCCGAGAATGAGTTCAGGCCGCGAGAGCAGCTGCTGCCGGGTATCGTCGGCAAGCACCTGCGGGCTGGCGGCGGTCTCGGGGGCAGCGCTCTCGTGCTCTGCCATCAGACGATCTTCTGGCCGGTTTTGGCCCAATCGGCGTTGAACTGTGCCAGGCCCTTGTCGGTCAGAACATGGCTGGCCATGGCTTTGATGACCGCAGGCGGTGCGGTGATGACATCAGCGCCGATACGCGCGGCATCGGTGATGTGGTTGACCGAGCGGATCGAGGCGGCAAGGATCTGCGTCTTGTAGTCGTAGTTGTCATAGATCTCGCGGATATCCGAGATCAGCTGCATGCCGTCCAGATTGATGTCATCAAGACGTCCGATGAAGGGGCTGATGAAGGTCGCGCCCGCCTTGGCAGCCAAGATTGCCTGAGCCGAAGAAAAGCACAGCGTCACATTCAGCTTGTGGCCTTCGCCCGACAACACCTTGCACGCCTTGAGGCCGTCCCAGGTCAGCGGAACTTTGATCGTGATATTCGACGCGATCTTTGCCAGGTGGCGGCCTTCGGTGATCATGCCTTCGGCGTCATTGGCGACAACCTCGGCACTGACCGGGCCTGCGACCATCTCGCAGATCTCGCGGGTGACTTCTTCGATATTGCGCCCCGATTTCAGGATCAGCGACGGGTTGGTCGTTACGCCATCGACCATGCCCAGATCGTTCAGTTCACGGATCGCATCAACATCGGCGGTATCGACAAAGAATTTCATGGCACGTGGCCCCTGTATTTTCGGAAATTGCAACGGGTTTAGCGTAAATTCTGATGCGCGGAAAGGGCGACGACGCGACGACATCCGGGCCTTGCGCCCCCAGGCCGCAAACCGGGCGGCTTAGCGGTGCCCCAAGACCGCCATGGCTTGCGGCGGGTGCTTGCGACGTGCCAAGCTCTGGCGCGTTTGACCGCCTGCAATGGACGTCAAATCGCTAAATTCCTATCTTCAGAAGGTCTCCGATGCCCGCAGTTACAACACCCATGGATCTCTTGCCCTCTTTTGTCGAAATGCTTGTCGCGGGACCGATCATGGCGATTTATGCCCCGCTGTTTTCTGTGTTCGGCGTCTTGGGCGTGGGCTTTTAGGAACGACAATACTGATGGCCGAGGCCCCCACCTATTTCGTCCACGGGACGCGGATTTCCGTTCTGACCCAAGAGCCTGTCGGCTTTTTGGACTATCTTGCCCCCGAAGGGGGTGTCCGGCCGGGACAGCTGGTTTTGGTCCCCTTGGGGCCGCGCCGGGTGATGGGCGCGGTATGGGGGCCGGGGCAGGGCGGCTTTGATGCTGCCAAATTGCGCGCGGTCTCGCGCGTGATCGAGGCCGAGCCGCTGACGCCCGAGATGATGGAATTCCTGACGCGGATGGGGGAATATACCCTGACGCCGATGCCGTTGATGCTGCGCATCGCGACCCGTGCGCCGGATTTGGATCAGCCGCCCTCGGCGCGGCGTATCCTGCATCTGGGCGGAGCCAATCCCGAGCGGATGACCGAAGCGCGCGAGGCGGTCTTGCGCGTGATCGCAGATCACGCTGGCGCGGGCTTTGCCCCTGCTGAGCTGGCACAGCTGGCCGGGGTCTCGGCCGGGGTGGTCAAAGGTCTGGTCGAGACGGGAACGCTGGTTGAAACCCTTGCGCCGCGGGATTTGCCTTATCCCCGGCTGGACCCCAATCTGCCCGGCAAGCCCTTGGCACCCGATCAGGCCGCCGCATCTGACAGCCTGCGCGCCGAGATTGCGCGCCAGAGCTATGGCACCACGCTTTTGCGCGGTGTCACCGGATCGGGAAAAACCGAAGTCTATCTTGAGGCGGTTGCCGAATGTCTGCGGCAGGGGCGGCAGGCCTTGGTTCTTTTGCCTGAAATCGCGCTGTCATCTGAATTTTTGAACCGGGTCGAGGCCAGATTCGGGCAGCGTCCGGGCGAATGGCATTCCGGCATCACCCGATCCGAGCGCAGGCGCCTGTGGCAAATGGCCGGGCGCGGCGAGGTGCAATTGGTCGTCGGCGCGCGCTCGGCGTTGTTTTTGCCCTATCGCGATCTGGGCCTGATCGTCGTCGATGAGGAACACGACGGCTCGTACAAGCAAGATGACGGTGTCTATTACAGCGCCCGCGACATGTCGGTGCTGCGCGCGTCGATCTGCGGTGCGCATGTCGTGCTGGCCTCGGCCACCCCTTCGATTGAAAGCTGGGTCAATGCGCAATCGGGCAAATACAGCCGTATCGACCTGCGCTCGCGGTATGGTGGGGCGGAATTGCCCGAGATGGGGGCGATCGACCTGCGCTCTGAAGATCTGCCCTCGGGGCAGTGGATCTCGCCGTCACTGGAGCGGGCGGTGCGCGCGCGACTTGAGCGGGGCGAGCAATCCTTGCTGTTTTTGAACCGGCGTGGCTATGCGCCGGTGACGGTCTGTCGCGCCTGCGGCCAGCAGATCGGTTGCGATCATTGCGATGCGCGCATGGTCGAACATCGCTTTCAAAATCGCCTTGTCTGCCATCAATGCGGCGAGACAAAACCCATTCCCCATGCCTGTCCCCATTGTCAGGTCGAGGGCAAGCTGGCGGCAGTCGGCCCCGGGGTCGAGCGTCTGGCCGAAGAGGTGACGGCGCGCTTTCCGCAGGCGCGCATGTCGGTCCTGTCCTCTGATCTGTTCAACTCGGCCCGCGCGCTGAAGGCCGCCATCGCAGAGATTTCCAGCGGTGGCACGGATATCATCATCGGCACCCAGATCGTGGCCAAGGGCCATAACTTTCCCCGTTTGACGCTGGTCGGGGTGATCGATGCCGATCTGGGGTTGCAAGGTGCCGATCTGCGCGCGGCCGAGCGCAGTTTCCAATTGATGCGGCAGGTCGCGGGACGGGCAGGGCGCGAAGGGGGCGATGCGCCGGGCGTCGCGCTTTTGCAGACCCACCAGCCCGACCACCCCGTTATCCGCGCCATCCTGTCGGGCGAGGATGAGGATTTTTGGGATGCCGAAGCCACGTCGCGCCGTCAGGCGGGAATGCCGCCCTTTGGTCGGCTGGCGGGGATTATCCTGTCCCATCCTGATCAGCATATTGTCGAAGGCTATGCCCGTGAAATGGCGCGCCGCGCCGAACCTTTGCGTCAGGCAGGGGCCGAACTATACGGCCCCGCACCTGCACCCATCGCCCGGGTGCGGGGGCGGTTCCGGGTGCGGATGCTGATCAAGGCGCCGCGTCAGGCCGCCATTCAGACGGCAATTTCAGATTGGCTGGCTCGTCTTCCCAAGGCGCCAAACAATCTGCGCCTGTCAGTCGATATCGACCCGCAAAGCTTTTTCTAGACCTTTGCGCAGGGGCGGGTCACGCCAGCTGGCATCGCGCCGGCTGGCCACTCGAGCGATGTGGCAACCCGGCGGCGTGCTGCGAAAAATGCGCTATATATGCGCAATATGTCTTGGAAACTTTGCCCAGATATGTACCTGCTGCGCGGAAGGATTTACATATCACGAGGGTTCCATGTCGCCTGCCACTTCGCCGCGTCCGGCCAGCTTAGCGTTTTTAATTGCAACCTATCTGGGCCTTTTGATCGGCGGGATCGTCCTTTTCTATGTGATCATCTTCGTGATGGAAGAATTCGCGGGCCTCGCTTTCCCCGAAAACAACAGCATGGGCTTGATCCTGATCGCAGTGGCCACGATGACGACCGGCCAGATTTGGTACAACCGAGAGCGGGTAGAGCCCTCGTCACGGCGCAAATGGGTTTTGGCGCTGTGCCTGACGGTGGTGACGGTTGCCATTCAAGCGGCATTCATCTGGATGGTGGCATCCGTGGCGGGGCAGCTGAGCCAGTTCACGCGCGAGTTGGGCGGCAGGGATGGCACGTTGATCATCGGTGTTTTCGCCTTCCTGATCGTGCTGGAATTGCTGATGATCCGCGCAAGCGTTTGGTGGGGTGTGCGTGGTGCGATTAAGCAAGAGCAGCGCAAAGCCGCCAAAGAGGCATTGCCGCGCTAAGGCAGGCTGCGCCGCGCCAACTGCTTGGAGCTGAGGGCGCGAGTCGCGCCCGAAGGTCGGGCCGTGTCGATAGCGATGGGGCTTGGGCAGACCGTGCAAGGCAGGCGGTGCAGGGCTTGGGCCGATAGTTCAGGCCGGTCCACGCGCATGGTCCTTGGGGTGATCGATCCCAGGAAAAGGGATCCCACGAGGATGGCCGGGGCAGGCTGCCCCGCGCTGGTGGCTGGTTTCACCCGCAGCGCAGGCCTTGGGCTGAACCTTCCCCAATTGGGCCGCCTTATTCGGCCCAATCGACATCGGTGGTAAAGGCGATGGTCAGCCAGCGGTCTGGCCCAGCCTCGCCCAACTCTGTGCCGATCTGGTCGCGAATGCGGTCCCATTCCTCTAGGCGGCGCGGCGGCAGGCCTTGTGGCACGATGAAATACAGCTCGATCTGGCGGCCACGGCCAACGCGGGCGACATAGGCGCGATAGGTCAGAAAGCCATAGCGCGCGACAATCCCCTCGGCGACATCATCGACTTGCTTTTTCATATCCGCCGGGGTGACCAGCAAAATATCGGAAAAGGCCTGCATCACCGTGCCAATGGGCATCGGGATCACGAAGAGACACACCAGCGCCAGCACCGCCGGGTCGACATAGGGCGACATCCAGTCATATTGGGTGCCCGTAATCGCCCAGCCAAAGATGAACCCCAGCAAAAGCGCACCTGTCAACGCCGCCGAGACCATCCAGGCCTTGGCATCCAGCTCGATGAAATTCGAGCCGATCTTGCGGTTGGCGCGGCGCACATAGACGGCCATGGCGCTGGCCACCAGCAATTGGGTGACGGCAAAGACCATGGCGCGGCCAAATTCGACCTGATGACCATTGCCCAACAAGCTGCCCACCGCACCAATCAGCGCGGTCAGCGCCGTGCCGATCAGCAGCACCCCACTTAGCCCCAGCACCATCGGTTCAAGGTGCCAAAAGCCCATGGTGAAGTGCTGGACCAGCTTGGCCCTTGTGCTTTCGGCCAGCGATGATGTGATCAGCTTCGAGACGAGCAAAGCCACCATCGTCATGCTGGCATCCAGCAGCGAATAAATCCCGTCGAAGATGATCGAGCCAGAGCCGATGAACAGCCCATAAAGCACCCCGAAAGCCGCCAACAGGAACGTTACGGCGATCGAGAGCCGCAAGACGCCTTGTTCGGTTTTCATCGACTTTTTCCTTTGATCGTCATGTCATTTGCCCCGCAACATCGGCGAGGACTTGGGGCTGATTGCGGCCATTGAGCAAAGCCTATGGCACAAGTCGGTCATAGAAAGGCGGCAGGTTTGAACCCGCATGCCCGCCCTTGCTTGCTGTCCCCGACCGGGTGGTCACGGACGCGCATTCCCCCTAAAGCTGTAGTGTCTCTAGCAGATCTGACAGGACATTTGCCAGCCTGTCTGCCCATTCCTGCTGTCCGGCGCTGTCGCGGATCAGGTCATTGCGGATTTCGATCAGCACATTGGGGCGGCCATGGGCCAATGCGTGCTGATCGATGGAATCACCCTCGAGATGGCCCGAATAGGGTTCATTATCACCCGTGATCCAGCCATTGTCGCGGCAGATCTGGACCAGGGGCGGGCCAAGCCGCTCGTCACGGTGCGAATAAAGGATGCCGACCTGCCAGGGACGCGGGGGGCGGCCTTTCAATTGCGGGGTAAAGCTGTGAATGGCGCAAATCGCCCGCCTGGGATGGGCCGCGGCCAAGCGGGCATAGGCCTGATGATAGGGGCGATAAAGCCGGTCGATCCGCTGCTGGCGGCCCTCGTCATCCAGCGCGCGATTGGCAGGAATGACCGTTCCGTCATAGATGCGCATCAACAGCGTGGGGTCATCGTCGCCACGGTTTGGGTCAATGACCAGCCGCGAGAAATCCGACAGGATTGCCGGCGCATCCAGCCGCTCGGCCAGGGCGATGCTCAGGCCAGCTGCCCCGACATCATAGGCGATGTGGCGGGCCATATCTTCGGGGGCAATGCCAAGGCTGCCGCCGCCGACCCAATCGGGAACGTGATTGGTCGCATGGTCGCAAGTCACCAACCAGCGAGAGCTGCGGTCCTCGCCATAGGTCGCAAAGGGCTGTGTCGTCATGTTCTCGTCGCTGATTTCCGTGCAACAATAGCCTGCTGAAAGATGAAGTGCCAGTTGCCGCAGCTAAAGCAATCGGCCATAGATAGCGCGCACGATAGCGCAAACATGAGAAGGAAGACGTGGATGAGACGGCATCGCAAGGTCAAGATCGTAGCAACTTTGGGACCGGCATCCAGCGACCACGCCACCATCAAGGCGCTGTTTGAAGCCGGGGCAGATGTGTTTCGCCTGAACATGAGCCACGGCACCCATGCCGAGCAAAAAGCGCGCTATGACATTATTCGTGAAATCGAGGCAGAAACCGGGCGCCCGATTGCCGTTCTGGCCGATCTGCAAGGCCCCAAACTGCGCGTTGGCGTCTTTGATGCGCCCGCGCATGATCTGAAAGAAGGTCAGGCCTTTCGCGTCGATCTTAGCGATGCGCCGGGCGATGAAACCCGTGTTCAGCTGCCCCATCCCGAGATTTTTGCCGCGCTTGAGACCGGCTCGACCCTGCTGGTCAACGATGGCAAGATCCGCCTGCGCGTGGAAAGCTGCGGCCCGGATTTCGCAAATTGCGTGGTGACTGTTGGCGGCACGATCTCGAATCGCAAGGGCGTGAACGTCCCGGACGTGCTGTTGCCGCTGGCCGCGCTGTCGGACAAGGATCGTCAAGATCTGGAATTCGCCTGTGAGCTGGGCGTTGATTGGTTGGCCCTGTCCTTCGTTCAGCGCCCCGAAGATGTGATCGAGGCGCGCAATCTGACCAAAGGTCGCGCGGCCATCCTGTCCAAAATCGAAAAACCCGCCGCAGTGCGCGCTTTTGCCGAAATCCTGAAAGTCTCGGACGGGATCATGGTGGCGCGCGGCGATTTGGGGGTCGAGCTGCCGGTTTACTCGGTCCCGCCGATCCAGAAGCGTTTGGTGCGCGCGTGCCGCGCGGCTGCAAAGCCGGTGATCGTTGCGACTCAGATGCTGGAATCGATGATCGAAAGCCCGATGCCGACCCGCGCCGAGGTCAGCGACGTGGCAACCGCCATCTATGAAGGTGCGGATGCGGTCATGTTGTCCGCCGAAAGTGCTGCGGGTGCTTGGCCGGTCGAGGCCGTGGCAACCATGGACAGCGTCGCGCGCTCGGTCGAAAGCGATCCGACCTATCGCGAGGTCATCGAAAGCTCGCGCAATATCAATCGCCAGACGATTGCCGATGCGATTGTGGCCTCGGCCCGCGAAGTTGCGGAAAATACCGATATCGTCGCCATTTGTGCCTTTACCCAATCGGGAACGACCGTCAGCCTGACCGCACGTGAGCGTCCGCGCGTGCCGATCATCGCCATGTGCGCGGTCGAAAGCACGCTGCGCCGTTTGTGTCTGACCTGGGGCGCGCATTGCGTCAAAACCCCCGAGTTGGAGCGTTTCAAGCAAGCCGTGGTCAATGCGGCCAAAGCGGCGCGTGAATTCGGCTTTGCCAATGAAACCCAGAATATCGCCGTGGTCGCGGGCGTGCCCTTCAAGACGCCGGGCACGACGAATATTCTGCGCGTGGCTCCTTGTGACGAGCGCTTGATCTATCGCACCGATCCGGAATAATCCGACCAGATATGGGATAAGATAACAGCGAGGGTGACATGATCGATCTTCTTCTGATCGTAGGTTCAGGGCTATGCGTGGCCTCGATCGTGATGGCGATCATTGCCGTGGCGCGCACCCAAGCCCCGCGCAGCGCGGCAATCGCGCTGATGATGGGGGTGTTGCTGCTGTTGCTGGGCGCGAAATCCGACCCGGCAGCCGTCAACCCCGAGAACATGCTGGGGGCGTGGAAGCGTCTTTTCGCAGGTCAGGTTTCGCTGTCGGTTCCCGTCGAGGCACCGAGTGTCCCGGCACCCGATGTTGCGCCTGCCGTTGACGGCGGTGCTTCGGGTGCCGCGAATACGCCTGCCACAGACACGCCTGCCACATCCGCGCCCGCTGCTGCCACAAGCAGCCAGTAAGCGCTTGCCTTTTTTCGCGCGGCCCCATAAAGGCTGCACTCCACCCGCGCTTCCGGCCGATTGGCATTGCCGAGTCGCGCGTTCACTCTGACCGCAAGGAGAGTAAAATGCCGAAGATGAAGACCAAAGCGGCCGCCAAAAAGCGGTTCTCTTTCACTGCCTCGGGCAAAGTTAAAGCTGGCCCGGCTGGCAAGCGCCACGGCATGATCAAACGCTCGACGAAGTTCATCCGCGATGTCACCGGGACCATGGTCCTGTGCGACGCGGATGCGAAAATCGTCAAGAAATACATGCCTTACAACCGCTAAGGAGAACCAGACATGGCACGAGTTAAATCGGGTAAAGTCACCCACGCACGCCACAAGAAGGTTCTTGACGCGGCGAAAGGCTATTACGGCAACCGTTCGCGCAACTTCCGCACCGCGACTCAGGCTGTCGACAAAGCCAACCAATACGCGACCCGCGACCGTAAGAACCGCAAGCGCACCTTCCGCGCTCTGTGGATCCAGCGGATCAACGCGGCAGTCCGTGCGATCGATCCGGCGCTGACCTATTCGCGCTTCATCGCTGCCCTTGCAAAAGCAGGCATCGAAGTTGACCGCAAAGTCCTTGCTGATCTGGCCGTTCACGAGCCGGAAGCGTTCAACGCGATCGTTGAAAAAGCACGCGCTGCAGCCTGAAATCAGGCCTTTGGTACCTAAGATTAAAGCCCGCGCCTTTGGTGCGGGCTTTTTTCATGTCCGCCTTTTACCAAGCTTTGCCGATCCCTGACTTACTGTGGCTGAGCTGGGCTGCGGTTTGGGGGCGGCCTGATGAAACTGCGCCTTGGCTAGGCTTTGCCAGCGCCGCACGCTATCACAAGCCCCAAACATGGAGGCTTGGATGTTTGTCCTTTACCACAATCCGAAATGCTCGACCTCGCGCAAGGTTCTGGATCTGATCCGTGACGCGGGTCACGAGCCGGTCGTGATCGACTATCTCAAGGACGGCTGGACGCGCAGCCAGCTTTTGGGCCTTTTTGCAGCGGCCGATATTACCCCTGTTCAAGCCCTGCGGGTCAAAAACACCCCCGCAGAAGAGTTGGGCCTGATTGGAGCGGATGACGAGACGATCCTGGCCGCCATGACCCAGCACCCGATGCTGGTCGAGCGTCCGATTGTTGCATCAGCCAAAGGCGTTCGGTTGTGTCGCCCGGTGGAACGGCTGAGCGAAGTGCTGTAAGGCTTTTCCCCAAAGCCTGCGCGTGCTAATCCGCGCGGGCAATTCAGGAAAGCCGCCATGTCCGATATCGAAGCCCTTCGCTCTACCTACCTGACCCGCATCATGGACGCCGCCGATGCGCCTGCGCTGGAAGAGGTCCGTCTTGCCGCGCTTGGCAAGAAGGGCGAGATCAGCGGCAAGATGAAGGAACTGGGCAAAATGAGCCCGGAAGAGCGTCAGACCACTGGCGCCGCTCTGAACCGTCTGCGTGACGAAATCGACACCGCCCTGCGCGCGCGCCGCGAGGGTATGGAGAACGCGGCACTGGATGCCCGTCTTGCCGCCGAATGGCTGGATGTGACCCTTCCGGGCCGTCCGCGCCGTCAGGGCTCGATCCATCCGGTTAGCCAGGTCATCGAAGAAGTCACCGAGATTTTCGCCGATATGGGCTTTGCCGTGGCTGAAGGCCCGCAGGTCGAAAGCGATTGGTATAACTTCGACGCGCTCAATATCGCCCCCGAGCATCCCGCGCGTCAGGAGCATGACACCTTCTTCATGGCTCGTGCCGAAGGCGACGACCGCCCGCCGCATGTTCTGCGCACCCATACCTCGCCCGTGCAGATCCGCGCGATGGAAAAGACCGGCGCCCCCATTCGCGTGATCGCGCCGGGTCGCGTTTATCGCATGGATATGGACCAGACCCATACGCCGATGTTCCATCAGGTCGAGGGCATGGCGATTGGCAAAGACATCTCGATGGGGAACCTGAAATGGACGCTGGAAGAATTCTGCCGCGCCTTCTTCGAGGTCGATAACGTCGAGCTGCGCTTCCGCGCCAGCCATTTCCCCTTCACCGAGCCTTCGGCCGAGGTCGATATCCGCTGCTCGTGGGAAGGCGGCAAGCTGACCATTGGCGAGGGGGATTCGTGGCTGGAAATCCTCGGCTCGGGGATGATGCATCCCAAAGTGCTAAAGGCCGGTGGCATCGATCCCGACAAATGGCAGGGCTTTGCATTCGGCATGGGCATCGACCGTATTGCCATGCTGAAATATGGGATCCCGGATCTGCGCGCTTTCTTTGAAAGCGACCTGCGCTGGTTGCGCCATTATGGTTTCGCTGCGGGCGATGTGCCAAGCGTCAGCGGTGGTCTGTCGCGGTAAGCCTGCAAGATTAACTACGCTTAAACATGCCCGAAGCCGCGCTGGCTTTGGGCATGTTTCATTTTGGGCCCAGCTTGGCCTGTCCAACCTGGGCCCGCTCCACCCGGTGCCCTGTCACTTGGGTCCTGTCACCTGGACCCATGGGGTGCCGGCGAGGGCGCAAATTAAGTCCGCGAGGATGCTGCAGTGAAATCGCTGGTCAGCTTGTCACGCAATTGGTTGCGCTGCTCGTTGACCATGCCGGGAATCAGGAAGAGGTCCACCAGCATCCAGATCCCAAGTGCGGCCAAAAGGATCAGGCCAATTCCGATCGGCAGGGTCACAGCCCCAAGGATCGCCAGAACCAGCATCGTGATACCTGTTCCGGTCTTGCCCAGATAAAAGCGGTGGATGCCCAGCCCGCCAACGAAAATCCACAGCAGATAGGCCAGCAGCGGCGACTTGGCGTCATTGCTGATGCGCTGCTCGATAAGCATTTGCTGTTGCGTGTCCAAATTCATGTTTCACCTGTCAAAACGCGCCATTCACAAGATTGTGTACGACAGAATCGCCACGTCTAATCCGCGCGTCTTAACAATTGGTTAATGGGTGGCGGCCCTAAAAGGTCGAACCCAGTCGCCGCCGGATCTGATCCTTGTCATCCTGAATCATCCCCGGGATCAGGAAAATGTCGATGATCACCCAGATCGAGATCAGCCCCACCAATGGCCAGCCGATCAGCAGCGGCGTGAGCAGCCAACCGATCGCCCATAGGATCAGCATGATGATGCCCGAGGTCCAGCGCCCCAGATACATCCGATGCACGCCAAAGCCCCAAAGAAAGAACAGAAGCAAATAGGCGACAAGCGGCGACTTGGCGTCATTGGCGACGCGCTGTTCGATCAGCAGTTCGCGCTCGATGCTCATGGGGCGATGATCCTTTCCGAAAGGGTTTGGTTCATGTTGCCCCTTTCAGATAGGGTGCAAAGGCTGGGGTGCAAGGGTAAAGCCAACCCTACCATTCCCCCCGAACCTGCGTTAAAACCCCGTCCAAACCTGACGGAGCCGCGCTATGAAATTCACCCTCTCCTGGCTCAAAGAGCATCTTGATACGACCGCCACCCTTGATGAAATCACCGAGGCGCTGACCGATCTGGGTCTTGAGGTCGAAGGGGTTGCCAATCCTGCTGCCAAGCTGGGCACCTTTACCCTTGCCAAGATCCTGGATGCTCAGCAGCACCCGGACGCTGATCGTCTGCGGGTCTGCCGCGTCATGACCGATGAGGGCGAAAAGCAGATCGTCTGCGGCGCGCCCAATGCGCGCACGGGCATCACCGTCGTGCTGGCGAAACCGGGCGATTATGTGCCGGGCATCGATACCACGCTTGGCGTCGGCAAGATCCGTGGCATTGAAAGCCATGGCATGATGGCCTCTGAGCGCGAGCTGGAGCTGTCGGACGAACACAATGGCATCATCGAGCTGCCCTCGGGTGAGGTTGGCGAGAAATTTGTCGATTGGCTGGCGGCCAACCGTCCCGATCAGGTCGAGCCGGTCATCGAGATCAAGATCACGCCGAACCGTCCCGATGCGCTTGGCATCCATGGGGTGGCGCGCGATCTGGCTGCACGCGGTCTGGGCAAGCTGAAGCCGGTCCCCGAAGTCAGCATCGCGGGCAGTTTTGACAGCCCGATCACCGTTTCGATCACGGCCGATGCTCAGAAAGGTGCGCCCTATTTCACGGGCCGCCTGATCCGTGGCGTCAAAAACGGCCCCTCGCCGGAATGGCTGCAAAAGCGACTTAAGGCGATCGGGCTGCGTCCGATCTCGACGCTTGTCGATATCACCAACTATTTCACCTTCGACTTGAACCGGCCGCTGCATGTCTTTGATGCCGACAAGGTCAAGGGCGATCTGACCGTGCGCATGGCGCAACCCGGCGATGAAATTCTGGCACTGGATGGCAAGACCTATCAGCTGCCTGAAATCGCCATGGTCATTGCCGATGAGAATGGCCCGGAAAGCATTGCCGGCATCATGGGCGGTGAGCTGACGGGTTGCACCGATGAGACCGTGAACGTCTTTCTTGAAAGCGCCTATTGGGATGCAATTACCGTGGCCGCCATTGGCCGCAAGATGAAGCTGTCCTCGGATGCGCGCTACCGCTTTGAGCGCGGGGTTGACCCGGCTTTCACCCTGCCGGGGCTGGAGCTTGCGACGCAGATGATCCTGGATCTGTGCGGCGGCACCCCCTCGCATGTCGTGACGGCGGGCGCCTTGCCCGATACGGCGCGCGCTTACCGTCTTGATGTTGCGCGCACGGCCAGCCTGGTCGGCATGGAGATCGACGAGGCCACCCAGCGCAAGACGCTGGAAGATCTGGGCTTTGTCATGCAAGGCGATATGGCGCAGGTGCCAAGCTGGCGTCCCGATGTGCTGGGCGAGGCCGATCTGGTCGAAGAAATCGCCCGCATCGCCAGCCTGACCAAATTGCAGGGCCAGCCTCTGCCGCGCCCGCAAGCGGGTGTGCCCAAGCCCGTACTAACCGCGCAGCAGGTCCGCGAAAAGGCCGCGCGCCGGATGGCCGCCAGCCTTGGCTATAATGAGGCCGTGACCTACAGCTTCATCGACCAGCCCGCAGCCGAGGCCTTTGGCGGCGGCACCGATGCCACCCGGATCGAAAACCCGATCAGCAGCGAAATGACCCACCTGCGGCCCGATCTGCTGCCGGGCCTTCTGGCGGCGGCGGCGCGCAATCAGGCGCGTGGCTTTGCCGATCTGGCGCTCTTTGAATGCGGCCCGATCTTTTCGGGCGGCGAACCGGGCCAGCAGGCCACGCAGATCACCGGTCTTTTGGTTGGCGCAAGTGCCCCACGCGATCCCTTTGGTTCGCGCCGTGCGGTCGATCTTTATGATGCCAAGGCCGATGCCGAGGCGATCCTTGCAACGGTCGGTGCGCCGCAAAAGGTGCAGATCAACCGCAAGCTGGACGCATGGTGGCACCCCGGACGCTCGGGCGTCATGGCGCTTGGCCCCAATAAGCTGGCAACCTTTGGCGAGGTTCACCCGCGCATCCTGAAGCAATTCGGGATCAAGGGCGCAGCCGTGGCCTTTACGGTGAACCTGCAAAACATCCCGCTGCTCAAGGTGAAGACACTGACCCGGCCGGCGCTGGAAAACTCGGATCTGCAAGCGGTCGAGCGTGACTTTGCCTTTGTCGTGGATGCACGGGTCGAGGCGCTGACCTTGGTCAATGCCGCTGCCGGAGCCGATAAGGCGCTGATCGAGAAAGTCTCGGTCTTTGACCAGTTCACCGGGATCGAGGGCGACAAAAAGTCGATCGCGATCACGGTTCGGCTGCAGCCGAAAGACAAGACCCTGACCGATGCCGAGATTGAGGCGGTTGGCGCGAAGATCGTCGAAAAGGTCACGAAAGCGACCGGCGGCACTTTGCGCAGCTAAGCGAGCGTTTTTGCATCTGCCAAAACAAAGCCCCGCAAGCGATTGCGGGGCTTTTTATATCACGCAGGCCAGCTCACTCAGGCCCGCTCATTAGACCGGCGTAGTGAGTGGACATTCGCGAAAGCGCGGCCCCATAATGCCAAGGGGTTCATCTGGTGAGGAAAAAGTGCGCGGCAATAGGTTTTCGGTTTCTGGATCTCGGTCCAAGACGAAAGCAAAGCGCGTTATGCCGTGCAGATGGCGGGCGTGCCGGTGCTGGCTTTGGGCGCGAATGCGGCCGTGCTCGCCTTGAGCCTCGCGGTGAACTCTGCGGTGATGCCGATGGCCGCCCCTGCCTTTGCCCTGCTTGCGCTTGTGCTGGTCTTCATCGCCTTTCGGCTGCGAGCGGGACGCGCCTCATGGGTTCCGCTGGCCTTCCTCGCCATCCTGAGCTTTCTGGGGCTCGAGCTTTTCAGCAGCTTTCACCATTTGCAGATCGTCGAGCCGTCGCGCGCCTTTGATCTGCTCGTTCTGGTGAAATGGGTGGTCCCGCTGTTCTGTCTGGCCTTGGCCTTCAGTGGCTTGCGGGGCTGGCTTTGGCTTAGGCGGAACGGCGCGGCACCAAGCTGGTAGCGGCTTTGGGGATGCAAGCGCGACAGAGGCGCGCTCGCACGATCTCTCACGACTCAGGCCCGGGTTTAGGCCCCGACCTCGATCCCGCGCTGGACGGCGGGGCGGGCCAGGAAACGGTCAAGATAGGCCTGAACGCGGGGCATCTGATCCATGCCGGTTTCAGCCTCGGCCTCGTAATTGACGCGAACCGTGCGCAGCCAGGGGCCAATCGCCATATCGGCAATCGAATATTCGCCAGTGACCCAATCGCGCCCTTCAAGCTGGCGCTCAAGAACGCCCAAAATGCGATTTGCCTCGGTCAGATAGCGGTTAAGGGGGCGTTTGTCCTCGATTTCCTTGCCCTTGTAGCGGTGGAAAAAGCCGACTTGGCCGAACATCGGGCCAAGGCCGCCCATTTGCCACATCAGCCATTGGATCGTGTGATAGCGCGCAGCCCCCGCACTTGGCAGAAACTGGCCGGTCTTGTCCCCCAGATAGATCAACATCGCCCCGGTTTCGAAAAGGCCGATCGGCTGGCCGTCAGGGCCGTTCGGATCGATCATCGCGGGGATTTTGTTGTTGGGGTTCAGCGACAGAAACTCTGGGGTAAATTGATCCTCGGGATTGCCGATACTGATGCGGTGAGCGTCGTAATCCAGCCCACATTCCTCGAGCATCACCGAGGTCTTGATCCCGTTGGGTGTGTTCAGCGTATAGAGCTGGATGACATCGGGACGTACCGGAGGCCAGCGTTTGGTGATCGGAAAGTCGAATATTGTTGTCATGCTTGCAACCCGTTGGCCGTTTGAGGAATTAGGCATTTGTGTTAACCGAAGCGAAGATAACTTAGCGCGCAACAGGATGAAAAGGGTAGCCACATGATCAAAGAGTTTAAGGAATTCATCGCCCGAGGCAATGTCATTGACCTTGCCGTCGGTATCATCATCGGCGCTGCCTTTACGGCAATCGTCAGCTCATTGGTCTCTGACATCATCAACCCGATTATCGGTTTGATCACCGGCGGCACCGATTTCAGCAGCCACTACTTTGTGCTGAAAGGCGACGTGCCGCCCAATGCCAGCCTTGAAGTTGCGCGTCAAAGCGGCGCGTCGATCTTTGCCTGGGGTTCGTTCATCTCGGCCATCATCAACTTCCTGATCATCGCTTGGGTGGTGTTCATGCTGGTCAAGGGCGTGAACAAGATCCAAAGCGCGACCAGCCGCAAGAAGGCCGAAGAAGAGGCCGCAACCCCCGCAGGTCCGACCCAGGAAGAGCTGTTGGTCCAGATCCGCGACGAGCTGCGCTCGCATCGCGTCTAAGGTCTGGCCCAAAGCCTGACGCTTGGCGAAAGCGATTGGCGGCGCCCCGCAAGGGCGCCGCTTTTTCATTGATTGCTCAGCCCGCCAGCAGCTGATCGGGCGAGATCGCAGCCAGGCCAAGCGCCTCACCGACCGGGGGCGAGGTCAGCTGGCCGTCATGGATCGCCAGCCCTGCACGCAGATGGGGATCATCAGTAATCGCCTGACGCCAGCCCTTATCGGCCAAAGCCAGCATGAAGGGCAGGGTGGCATTGCCAAGTGCGCGCGCCGAGGTGCGCGCCACAGCGCCGGGCATATTGGCGACGCAGTAATGCAAAATACCATCCACCTCATAAATCGGGTCTTGGTGGGTGGTGGCGCGCGATGTCTCGAAACAGCCGCCCTGATCAATCGCGACATCGACCAAGGCCGAGCCGGGCTTCATGGTTGAAAGTTGTGCGCGGCTGACCAGTTTGGGCGCGGCCGCACCCGGGACCAGCACTGCGCCCACGACCAGATCGGCGCGGACCAGCTGCTCGGCCACGGCGGCGCGTGTGGCATAACGTGTGGTCAGCCGGCCCATGAAAAGATCATCCAGATAGGAAAGGCGGGTCAGCGATCGGTCCAGAACCGTCACCGTCGCGCCCATGCCGACCGCAACCCGCGCCGCGGCAGCGCCCACGACCCCGCCGCCAATGATCAGCACCTCGCCGGGGCTGACACCGGGCACACCACCCAGCAAGATCCCCGAGCCACCATTGGCCTTTTGCAGCGTCCATGAGCCGACCTGAGGCGCCAGACGCCCCGCAACCTCGGACATCGGTGCCAAAAGCGGCAGCCCGCCCCGCGAATCGCTGACGGTTTCATAGGCGATGGCGGTGACGCCGGATTTTAGCAGATCCTGGGTCTGAGGCAGGTCAGGGGCCAGATGCAGATAGGCAAACAGGATCTGCCCCTTGCGCAGCATGGCGCGCTCGGCCGGCTGGGGCTCTTTGACCTTCACGATCATATCGGCTTCGCCATAAACGGCCGCGGCATCAGGAATCATCCTTGCCCCCGCCGCCAGATAATCGGCGTCAGAAAAGCCTGCGCCAATGCCCGCGCCGTTTTGAACCAAGACCTCATGGCCATGCATTTTGGCCTCGTGAACGGCGTCCGGCGTCATGCCGACCCGGAATTCCTGCGGTTTGATTTCTGTGGGGCAACCGATTTTCATGGCATTTCCTCTTGCTTGCACGCGCGCTTAAATTCGAGGTGTGCACCAAAATCAACGAAGAATCTTCTTAAACCTTGGTCTGTTATACGCTAGAATCGAAGATAATTCTTTTAATGGGCCTGTTTTTCGCAGGAATGGTGACAGTTTTGGAAATAGACGCAATCGATCGACGCATATTGGCTGCACTTCAAAAGGAAGGTCGAATGACCAATGCGGACCTGGCCACCAAGGTCAGTCTGTCGCCAAGCGCCTGCCACCGCCGGGTGCAGCGGCTTGAGGAGGAGGGGATCATCAGCGGCTATGTCGCGCTTTTGGACGCGCGCAAAATGCAGCGCCCAACCACGGTCTTTGTCGAGATCACATTATCGGGACAGGCCGATGAATTGCTCGAGGCTTTCGAGCGTGCCGTGCGCACCATTCCCGACGTGCTGGAATGTCACCTGATGGCGGGATCGGCGGATTATCTGCTGAAGGTCGTGGCGCAGGACACCGATGACTTTGCGCGTATCCACCGCCAGCGTCTGGCGAAGCTACCGGGGGTGGCCCAGCTGCATTCGTCCTTCTCACTTCGCCGCGTGGCCTTTACGACGGCGCTGCCGTTTTGATCGCTGGCAATGCCTTGATGAAAAAAGAAAAACCCCCGGCGAATAGGCCGGGGGTTTTGTCCAAAGGCTGCCATCCGGCAGACGGACGACTTAAAGCGCGCCTTCGCGTTGCGCTTTTTTGCGTGCCAGCTTACGGGCACGGCGCACGGCCTCGGCCTTTTCACGGGCTTTCTTGACCGACGGTTTCTCGAAATGCTGCTTGAGCTTCATTTCACGAAAAACCCCCTCACGCTGAAGTTTTTTCTTCAGAGCGCGAAGTGCCTGTTCGACGTTATTGTCACGAACACTTACCTGCATGTGGTTGTCACCACCTTCCTAGGTTAGAGTTGAGCAGAATTGCAGGTCGCGGCCTGATAGCAGGGCAAATCCGCTTTGTCCAGAAATTCCGGGAATTGGAGAGATCTGATGACGATCGAAAGCGAAAGGGACCGATTGATCGATGCGGCCCTCGGCCATGCGATCTTCGATGGCATGAATGACAAGGCGATCGCCGCAGCCGCGCGCGACCTTGGAATGGACCCTGCCTTGGCGCAGGTCTATTTGCCCCAGGGCGGGGCAGGGCTGGCCGCGGCTTTTCACCGACGCGGTGATGCAGCGCTGCGCCGCTGGCTAAAGGAAACGCCGCCAACCGGGCGCTTTCGGGACCGGATCACTGCCGCGGTCATGCAGCGCCTTGAGGGTGCGGACCGCGAGCTGGTGCGTGGCGGGGCTGCGATTCTGGCGCTGCCTCAACATGCGGCTCTTGGTGCGCGGCTGTTGTGGGAAAGTGCGGATACGATCTGGAGCGGGCTGGGCGATCGATCCGAGGATGTGAACTGGTATTCAAAACGCGCCACGCTTTCGGCGGTATATGGCGCGACAGTCTTGTACTGGCTGGGCGACGAATCCGCTGATCACAGCCAGACCCGTGCCTTCTTGGATCGCCGTATCGATGGCGTCATGCGCTTCGAAAGCCTCAAGGCGTTTGCGCGCAAGGTGCCGGGCATGGGTATGCTGGGGGATCTCGCCACCGGCTGGATCCGCAAACCGGTCAACCGCAATTTGCCGGGCCAGATCCATCCCGACACTCTGACCACTGGCCCAAAAGGAGATCATGAGTGATCCCGGAAATGATGCGTGCTGTCGAAATCACTGCTCCGGGCGGCCCCGAGGTTCTGCGCCCGAGCATGCGCCCGGTGCCGGTGCCCGGGCATGGCCAGATCCTGATCCGTGTCGCTTGGGCCGGGGTCAACCGACCTGACGTGTTGCAACGGGCTGGCAGCTATGCCCCCCCACCGGGGGCCTCAGAGCTGCCCGGGCTTGAATGCTCAGGCTGGGTCGCGGCCGTCGGGCCCGGGGTGACGCGCTGGCGCGAGGGCCAAGAGGTCTGCGCGCTTCTACCCGGCGGCGGCTATGCCGAATATGTCCCTTGCCCGGCAGATCACGCGCTGCCGATCCCGGCAGGACTAGATCTGAAAGACGCGGCGGGCCTGCCCGAGACATCTTATACCGTCTGGTCGAATGTGGTCCTGCGCGGCGGCCTGACGGCAGGAGAGCGTTTCCTGGTCCATGGCGGCAGCTCGGGCATCGGCACAACCGCGATCCAAATCGCGCGCGCGCTTGGGGCAAGGGTCTGGGCGACGGCAGGCTCGGCCCAAAAATGCGCGGCCTGCGAGCGACTTGGGGCGCAAGCCATCAACTATCGCAGCGAGGATTTCGTCAAGATTTTGCGTGCAGCCGGTGGCGCCAATGTCATCCTGGATATGGTCGGAGGGACCTATATCGAGCGCAATCTGAAAGCGCTGGATTATGAAGGGCGATTGGTGATGATCGCCTTTTTGGGCGGCGCGAAGGCTGAGGTCAACTTTTCGACAATCATGACCCGTCGTTTGACCGTCACCGGCTCGACCCTGCGCCCGCAAACCGATCTGGCCAAGGCCAGAATTGCCTCGCAGTTGCAACGCGACCTGTGGCCGCTTGTCGCTGCAGGGCAGGTGCGCCCAATTATCGATCAGACCTTCTCACTTAATGATGCGGCTGCGGCGCATCGCTATATGGAGGAAGGCCATAATATCGGAAAAATCCTGCTCGAAGTGGCGCCCATCGGCTAAAGGCTGTGTCGTTAAAGCTTTCGAGAATACCTGCCTCCGGCGGGGATATTTCTGCATGGAAGAAATGGATAGGCTGGTGCCATTAGGCAAAGCTTAAACAATCGGAGTTATTGTTTTCCTACGGTACAGGCGGGGACGCCGATGACCGTCATGGGAGACGCCACACCCCAGCCATCGACCTGATCGGGCGGGGTGTGTGCGTTTCTAATCGTTTCGCCAGCAAAGGCCCGATCAATCGTAGCTGTGGCCGCTTTTGTCGTCTCTCATGTAAAAAAATATCCCCGCCGGAGGCATTGAACTGTTCCGTCAGCGGGGCGCAGGCATCAAGACATTGCGGGTGCAGTCGCGGCTCGCATCCGGGGCGCAGGCACGTGGGCTTAGGTCTTTGGCAAGGCAGACACGCACTTCTTGGAAATGATTGCCTTGACAGGTCACCGTCACGCTTTTGCGGTCCAGGCTTGGATTGGCTTCGATGAAGGCCTCTTCGACGACCTTGGCGGGCAAAGAGACCTCGCGCGACAGTTTGGAAAAAACCTCCGGGGTCTGGATTTGCTCAGCAGCTTTGCGCATCAGCGCGAAGTAATCCTTTGCGGCAAGACCAGAGCATCTTCCGTGTTTGCGCCATTGATACCAGGCCAGTCCAGAGGACCCCATCAGATCCTGCATCTCGCGGGTTTCACGACGCGAGGGGTCGGATTGCCGGGTTATGCAATCGCTTGGCCAGCCCTGTTCGGATTGTGGCCACAGTCCGTGAACCGTGAAGCCGATTTTGCGACCCCGATCGCATGAGATGCTATCGCGGGGATTGTCTACGGTATTACACCAACTTGGTGCCCAGCTTAACGCCAGCACATAATAGTCAAACTCTCCGGCCCGATCGGCGGCATTGGCGGGGCGGCTTTGTGGCAGCAACAAGGCCATCAGCATCATAAGTGCCGTTAGGATGGGTTTCATGGCATGGCACTCTTTTGGCTGATGCGGTTTGGTGTTCAGATTCCGGTCATGGGCTTCGGGCCATGAGATTCGGGCTTTATCGACGGCACAAAACTGACTATATATCCTGTCAATTCCCCCACTGAAAATGGAATGGCGCCCGCCACGAGCCGTTTTCCCGGCCTAAAGAGTTATTGCGAAGGAGACACAGATGAGCAAGCCGCTGATGGCCAAGGCCACCGCTGTTTGGCTGGTCGACAACACGACGCTGAGTTTCAAGCAGATCGCCGATTTTTGTGGTATGCACGAGCTTGAAGTTCAGGGCATCGCTGATGGCGATGTTGCCGTCGGTGTGAAAGGTTTTGATCCTGTCGCGTCGAACCAGCTTGATGAGAGTGAAATTGAGAAAGGGCAGAAAAACCCGATCTACAAATTGCGCCTCAAGCATAACCCTGCTGCCGAGGGCGAGGAAAAGCGCCGCGGCCCTCGTTATACGCCGCTTTCCAAGCGTCAGGACCGTCCTGCCGCGATTTTGTGGCTGGTCAAATTCCACCCCGAGCTGGCCGATGCGCAGGTTGCCAAGCTGGTTGGCACGACCAAACCGACCATTGCCTCGATCCGCGACCGCACCCATTGGAACATCCAGAACATCACGCCGATCGATCCGGTTGCGCTTGGGCTTTGCCGTCAGACCGAGCTGGATGCCGCGGTTCAGAAAGCAGCCAAGAAACATGCGGCAGGCGGTGACGTCATGTCCGATGACGAGCGTCGCAAGCTGGTCAGCACCGAGGCCTCGCTGGCCATGGGTGAAGAGCCGCGTATGCCCTCGGGGCTGGGCGACCTTGGAGGCTTTGGCCTTGGCAAAGAGGACAAGCCTGCACCCGAGCCGGAACTGGATGCAGACAGCTTCTTCAACCTGCCTGATGCGGATGATGAAGACGAGGACGAGGATCAGCGCTGATCCCTCTCTGAGGATGCTGATAAGAAAGGCCCGCCGAAAGGCGGGCTTTTTCATTGTGAACCCAGAACCAAACAGGGTTTGAGCCAAGCCATTTCTGGCTGTTTGCGGGCGCGCTCAGGTGGTGGATCTTTTGCTTTGCCAGCTTGGCTGCAGGTCATCCGGGCTGCTTTGTGCGGCAT
>NZ_DALZMB010000046.1:0-28035 GCF_032007265.1 Paracoccus sp. (in: a-proteobacteria)
GTTTGGCACACTCGGTGCGGGCGGGCTAAGGGCAAAGCACATCCGCGCGAATCTGCCCAAAGCAAATGCGCAAGGACACCGTCTAAGAACCTGGCGCTTTCTTTGCAGCTATGGTGTTTCGGCAGGCTTGCTTGAGCGAAACGAGGCCCTTGATGTTGCAATGCCGAAACTTGCCAAGACAGAGGGCCATCCACCGTGGTCGTTGGCCGAGATCGAGGAGTTTCGTCGCCGCTGGCCGATCGGATCAGCCACTCGTGCTGCGATGGAGTTGCTGCGCTTCACAGGCGCGCGGATCAGCGATGCAGTCATGATTGGTCAGGGCATGATAGCTCGCGACGGGGTGCTGAGCTATCGACAGCAAAAGACGGGTGGAATGGCTCATGTCCCGTGGGGTTGCCCGTTGCCAGATTTCGCCATTCATCTGAGCCGCGACCGCGATCTTATGCTGCAATCGCTCGACACGCTTTCGGGTCAGATGACATTTCTGCAAGCCAAAGGTCGAACCAGATCCGAGAAGGCGCTGGGAACGATGATCAGGGAAGCGGCAGTAGCTGCCGGCTTCAAGAAAAGTGCGCACGGATTGCGCAAAAGCCTTGCAACAGAGCTCGCAGAGGGTGGTGCATCAGCTCACCAGATTGCCGCCTGGACCGGCCACGAAACGCTTCGAGAAGTGGACCATTACACCAAGTCGGCAGACCGTCGCCGAGCAGTTCGCGGAACAGAACAAGGCCAGAACGTTGGAAAATTCTTGGGCACAGGTGGAAAACCTGTTAATTTCTAAGTAAATTCAATTACTTAAAAGAGGGGTGGCGGACAGTGAGGGATTCGAACCCTCGAGACGGTTCCCCGCCTACACACTTTCCAGGCGTGCGCCTTCGACCACTCGGCCAACTGTCCATTCGCGTCACTTAACCCGAGCCGGGGCGGGACGCAAGCGGTCTAAATCAAAGCTTTGAAATCCTTTTTTGCAGCTCGGCAAGCTGGCGCCTGATTTCGGACATATCGTCCCCAGTCGCGACTGTTCCTGCTGGTTTGGCGGCCCCATCCTCGTCTTCCTGCTCGGGGCCGCTGGCGCCCGGCCAGCCAGAGGTCATGGCCTTCATGAACAGCTCTTGCTGACGACGCAGTGCCTCGAATCCCGGCATCGACGACATAGGATTAGGAAAAGTCGAAAGATTTTCCATGACCTTTGACTGCCCCTCACGCAGCATCTCGAAGCTGGCGGCAAGGAATTGCGGCACGACCGATTGCGCTTGTGTCGTATAGCTGCGCACCAGATCCGTCAGAACGTCCAAGGGCAGAATGTTCTCGCCCCGGCTTTCATGCTCGGCAATGATTTGCAAAAGATACTGGCGCGTCAGGTCATCGCCAGACTTCAGGTCAACGATCTGGACCTGCCGCCCTGCCCGAATGAAGCCGGCAATATCCTCAAGGGTGACGTAATCGCTGGTCTCGGTGTTATACAGCCGGCGACTGGCATAGCGTTTGATCAGCAGCGGCGTTGACGTGTCGGCCTTGGTCATCGACCTCTCCCGGTATTGCATTTGCAGCATGATTAAAAATCATCCACGGAAATGCAAAGAAAAACAGCGCAAAGCCGATCTGTTGCCAGGGCGGGTGGCGATGCGGCCCCTGCCTTGCGACGGAGGGACATGAAAAAGGGGGCACAAAACCCGCGCCCCATTTCACAAACTGATCAGCCTGAGATCAGGCTTTGTTGGCAGCTGCGGTCGTCGCGGTTGCGGCGGTCGTTGCTTTTTTAACAGCAGCCTGGGTCTCGCGCGCGGCTTTTTCAGCGGCTTTTTGCGTTTCCGAAGCAATATCCTTGCCAGCGGTCATCATCAGATCGACGGTGTCCATCTGAACCTGCTTGGCGACTTCGGCGTAAGACGCCATGTGCTCGGCAGCGGCTTCAGCAGCAGCCGAAGCGAAGTCGTTCATGGCTTTTGCATAATCTGCGGGCTCATCTTTCGACGCGGCCAGCTCGCCAAAGCGGCTGATGGTGTCTTTTGCCCACTGAGCCGAAATCTCGGTCGAGCGCTCGGCTGCGGCCAGCGAGATGCGCGTCAGTTTTTCGCCCAAAGCGGTCTGGCTTTTGAATGCATCCTGCAGCGACGAGGTGTCGACCGGGAATTTTGCAAGAATATCTTGGTAAGCTTTTGTGAAATCGGGGGTCTTTGCCATTGCTGCTACTCCGTCAGAGGCGGCTCAAGCGGTGGAGCTGCCAGTTACAATTCCGTCCATGCAGCCTATATACATTCTGCAGTGCAGCATTTCAAGCTTTTTATTGCTGCACTGCAGAAATTATGAGTACACGCCCTATCTGGGGCGCTCGTGAACATAGCTGCCCGGCGCGGGGCCAAAGCCCTTTCCGGGATCACGCGCGTCGATCAGCCCGCCCGAGCGGCCCTTTAGCCAATCCGACCAGCCCGCCCACCAGCTTCCTTCGTGAAATTGCCCCTGGTCAAGCCAGTGGTCACTGCCCTGAGCAAAGCCCGCATCCGAGGTGTAATGGCCGTATTTCTTTTTGCTGGGCGGGTTGATGATCCCGGCGATATGACCCGATTGCGACAAAATGAAACGCCGGTCTGTCGATCCCATCTGCGCGATGCCGCGCCAGCTGTCGCGCCAGGGGGCAATGTGATCGGTTTCGCAGGCGATGGCACAGATCGGCAGCAAGACATCCGACAGATGGACCTTTTGCCCCAAAACCGTAAAACCATCCTGCGCAAAGGCGTTTTTCTGGCAAAGGCCACGCAAATATTCGACCGCCATTCGCCCCGGCAGGTTGGTGCCATCTCCGTTCCAGAACAACAGATCGAAAGCAGGCGGGGCCTCGCCCAGCATATAGCTGCGGATTGCGGGGGCCCAAACCAGATCATTGGCACGCAAAAAGCTAAAGGTGCGCGTCATCAGCGCCGATGACAGCACCCCCTTGTCGCGCACCTCATCCTCGATCCCGGACACGAAATCGTCTTGCAGATAGGTCGTGAACTCTCCTTGTTCGGCGAAATCCGTCAATGTGGTAAAGAATGTGGCCGAGTTCACCCGGTCGATGCCACGCGACTTAAGCAGCGCCAATGTCAGCGCAAGCGTGGTCCCGGCGATGCAATAGCCCACCGCATTGACCTTTTCCTCGCCGGTCAGGTCCTGGATGCGGTCCATTACCTCCAGATAGGCGCTGACGTAATCATCCATACCCGTCTGCGCGAAACTGGTGTCTGGATTTCTCCACGCCACCACAAACAGGCTGTAACCCTGATCGACGATCCATTTGATCAGACTATTTTGCGGCTTAAGATCAAGGATATAGAATTTATTGATCCAGGGCGGGAAGATCACGACGGGGATGGCGTGAACCTGATCGGTCGTCGGCTTATACTGGATCAGCTCATATAGGGGGGCGCGCGCAACGACGGTGCCTTCGGTCGTGCCGATGTTTTCCCCGACGCGGAAAGCGTCGCGATCAGCCAGCGAGACGATGATTTCACCGCCATGCTCTTCGACATCGCGGACGAGATTTTCCAAGCCTTTGACCAGGCTCTCCCCCTCGGTCGCGACGGCTTTTTCCAGCGCGTCGGGATTGGTCGCCAGAAAATTCGTAGGCGCCATCATGTCGATGATCTGGCGGGTGAACCAGTCAATGCGCCTGCGCTCGGTCTGGTCCTCGATCTCAAGGCCAGCGGCCGCAGCCTCCATTGCCTCGGCATTGATCTGGTACTGGCGCTTCACGAAGCTGAAAAACGGATGGCTGGTCCACAAGGGGTTTTGAAAGCGGCGATCGGCCTTTTCCTCGAGCGAGGGTTCGGGTGCCTGCCCGCGCGCCAGCGCCGATTGGCTTTCGGCGACATGTCGCAGGGTTTCGCCCCAATAATGCACCTGCTGACCCAGCACGCGGGCGGGCTGTTCGGCCAAAAGCTTCAGCCAAGCCGCCGCAGCCGAGGTATAAAGCTCGGGGCCAGGCGCCTCGACCCCGGCATTGCGCGAGCGGCGCTGCGCCATCGCCTTCATCAGACGCTGGGTCAAAGCCTCGATCCGCTCGATGTTTTGAACCAGCTGACCGGGCAGATTGCTGTTTTGACCAAAGGCCGCCTCGACGAAGGCGGCGGTGGTGCCGGTGATGGTTGCGCTTTCTGTGGCTGCGGGTGCCACGGTGGGTGCGGGCACAGCCGACGGATCGGTTTCGGCCTGCGCAATCTGGTCCCCTATTGGGCTGGTGGGTTGCGGGGCACGCGTTTTTTCGGCTTTGGGCGTCGCCGCTTTATGCGTCACGCTGCGCGTATCCGCCGCCCTGCCCGGCGCGCGCGCACGGCTGCTGGCACCCGCACGGGGTTTCGCGCCAGCCGCCCTTTTGCGCTGGGGTTCAGTGGCCGTTGCCAGGGCCGGGGATTTCTCTTCGATCGCATCTGAGCCAGCCGCAGTGACAGCCTGACTTGCCAAAGCTGCCTTCCGGGACACCCTTTTTGCGGCTGCAGGCTTGGGTGGTTCAGCCGTTGCAGCGGGCTTGGATGTGGCCTTCGCTTTGACTTTGGCCGGGCGGCGCGATGGCTTATCGCCTTCAGCTGCGAATCGCGCGGCCGCAGCAGCGCTTTCCGTGTCAGAGATTCGCGCGGAAGAAATCGGCGTTTTCTCGGCCAAAACGGACGAATCACCTGCTTTCCGCCCCTTGATCGAGGAGTTTCCTCTCGATTCAGGGCCTTCTGGCGTCACGTCCTTCTTGTCCTCGCCGCTTGTCATAAAATTAAATCCTCCCTAACTATTAACGACATTATGCCT
The DNA here is from genome assembly GCF_032007265.1 of Paracoccus sp. (in: a-proteobacteria). Classification (GTDB taxonomy): domain Bacteria; phylum Pseudomonadota; class Alphaproteobacteria; order Rhodobacterales; family Rhodobacteraceae; genus Paracoccus. The sequence goes on from NZ_DALZMB010000046.1 coordinate 4,777, forward strand.
AGCATGATTTTCAGGTAAAGGCGCTCCTGTCCCTGCCGTTGGTACATCAAGGAAAGTAAACCAATCATGAAATATAAGGGCCTGCGCGGGATCATCTCCTATGATGCGATGGAGACAATTCGGAACACCAATGAATGGATGGGAGCCAGCGCACGCGCCTTGGCCTCGTACCCTGCCTTCGCGCTGACGCCTCATCCGATGTTCAAGATGATGTCCGCATGGGGTCGCGTGACCGAGCGCAGCTTTGCGCGCATGGTCATCAAGCCCGATTGGAAGATCCCCGCCATTATCGGCGAAGACGGTCAGGACCATATTATCTATGTCGAGCCGGTGCTGAAAAAGGACTTTGGCGATCTCGTCCATTTCCGGGTGGCGCGCCGCGCACCGATGCCGCGCAAGGTCTTGGTGGTCGCCCCGATGTCGGGGCATTACGCAACCTTGGCGCGCTCGACCGTGGCCTCGCTGTTGCCCGATTGCGACGTTTACGTCACCGACTGGCACAATGCGCGCGACATTCCGGTCAGCGCTGGCAAGTTTGATATCGAAGATTACACCAAATATCTGGTCGAATTTTTCCGCTTTCTTGGCCCAGACACCAATGTCATTGCGATCTGCCAGCCTGCGCCGCTGGCTTTGGCCGCAACCGCCATTCTGGCCGAAGAAGATCCCGATGCCCAGCCGCGCACCCTGACCTTGATCGGTGGCCCCATCGATCCCGATGCCGCAGCCACCGAGGTCACTGATTTCGGCAATCGCATGACCATGGGCGAGCTGGAGCATCTGATGATCCAGCAGGTTGGTTTTAAATATCGCGGCGCCGGGCGCATGGTCTATCCGGGGCTGGCGCAGCTTTCCTCATTCATCGCCATGAATGCCGAGACCCATGCCACGGCCTTTATCGACAAGATTTTTGCCGAGGCGCGGGGCGAAGGCTCGGAACACGACCGTCACAACAAGTTCTATGACGAATATCTGGCCGTCATGGATATGACCGCCGAATTCTACCTGTCGACGGTCGAGCGTATCTTCAAAGGCCTCGAGATCGCGCGTAACGACTTTTCCGTCGATGGTCGCAAAGTTGATCTTGGCAAAATCAAGGATGTGGCCGTGATGACGGTCGAGGGCGCGAATGACGATATTTCCGCCCCGGGCCAATGCGTTGCGGCTTTGGCGCTATGCACTGGCGTGCCAGATGCCAAAAAGGTCCAGCACCTCGAACCGGGGGCCGGCCATTACGGCATTTTCGCCGGAAAAAGCTGGCGATTGAACATCCGTCCTTTGGTTCTTGATTTCATTGACGAACATCTGACCGACGATCTGCACCGCCGCAAGCGCCGCAAAAAGGACGTTTAAGCCGACATCTTCAGGCATCTAGCAAAGGCGCGGTCCGCCGCGCCTTGTTTCTGCGTGACTGCGGGGATGGCGCGTCAAATGACCGCCACGCCCGATTGCACCCCGCCCGATTGTGCTTCGTCCGATTGTGCCTAATCCGACAATGCGCAGTCCGACAGTGCCCCCTCAGTTTCCGGATCGTCGGCTTCCGCCCCGCCGGGTGGTGCAACACGTGATGTTAGGGCTGTGCATGTCAGAAAACCCATATCAGCGACCATCACGCAAAGGCCCCCGCCTTGGGGGCCTCACCATTTTTCGTCTATTCAACCATTGTTTAGTCTATTCAGTGATCACGCAGCGGTGCCCAAGGGGCGCAGCCCCTGCGTGACTACCCTTGGCCGCTCTCAGGCAGCCCGTGCGCCCTTGTCAGCCCGCGGCCGCCAGGACCTCTTCGACCGAGGTCGTGATTTGCGCCAGACAATCGGGGGTCGAGAAGCGGTGATCCGCGCCCTTGACCAAAGTCAGCCGAATATCTGTGCCCGTTGCATGTTCCAACAGATCCAGCGCCCATTCCATTGGCACATCTGCATCCATCGTGCCTTGCAACAGCCGCACCGGGAAAGGCAGATCCAAGGGCTGCTGCATCACCAGATGCGCGCGGCCATCCTCGATCAGGCGGTGGGTGATGGCATAGGGGGCGTCATAATCGCTGGGGATCTCGATCTTGCCATCGGCGATCAGGCGCGCGCGCTGAACCTTGGTAAAGCCGGCCCAGAATCCTTGCTCGGTGAAATCAGGCGCCGCGGCGACCGTCACCAAGCCCGCAATTTTCTGTGGCATGGCCCGCGCCAACAACAGTGCGATCCATCCCCCCATCGAAGATCCCACCAAAACCTGCGGGCCCTGCGTCAGTGCCGAAATGGCGGCAGTTGCATCGGCAAACCAATCGCCAATCGCGCCCTCTTCAAAATTGCCGCTGCTTTCGCCATGGCCGGAATAGTCAAATCGCAGGAAAGGACGGCCTTGCGATCTCGCCCATTCCTCTAGGGCCACGGCCTTTGTGCCCTGCATATCCGACCGGAACCCGCCCAGAAAAACCACGCCGGTTCCATGGCCCTCGCTTTGGTTATAGGCGATACGGCGGCCTGCGGATGTGTCAAGATATTCGGTCATGCTACTGCCTTTTCTGGTTCCCCCCCCCAGCGATAGCCGCATTGACTTCGCCGGTCAAAGCGTCCACATAAACCGCCGAAAACATAACCCGCAACCGGGCGTTCCGTGGGCGCCAAACCGACGAGGAGCCAGATATGGCCGACCTGATCTCTCTTACTTTTCCCGATGGCAATATCCGTGAATATCCCAAAGGGATCACGGCTGGCGAAGTGGCAGCCTCGATTGCGCCCAGCCTTGCCAAGGCGGCCATTTCCGCAAATCTTGATGGCCAGCACATCGATCTGGCCTGGCCGATCCAGGCCTCGGCAGCACTGCGCATCAATACGATCAAGGACGAGGCACCCGCGCTGGAGCTGATCCGTCACGATCTGGCCCATATCATGGCCCGTGCCGTGCAGGAAATCTGGCCCGATGTGAAGGTGACGATCGGCCCGGTTCGCGATGCCGGCTGGTTTTATGACTTTGACCGCGCCGAACCTTTCACCCCCGAAGATCTGGGCCAGATCGAGCAGAAGATGAAGCAAATCATCAATGCCAAAGATCCCGTCCGCACCGAGGTCTGGGACCGCGCCCGTGCGCTGAAACACTATGAGGACCGCAACGAGCCCTTCAAGGTCGAACTGATCAACCGCATCCCCGAGGGCGAGGATCTGCGGATGTACTGGCACGGCGATTGGCAGGATCTGTGCCGCGGACCGCATCTGCAATCGACGGGTCAGGTTCCCGCCGATGCCTTTAAATTGACCCATGTTGCCGGTGCCTATTGGTTGGGCGACAGTTCGCGTCCGATGCTGCAGCGCATCTATGGCGTGGCCTTCCGCAACCGTGATGAGCTGAAGGCCCATATGACCATGCTCGAGGAGGCCGCCAAACGCGACCACCGCAAGCTGGGCCGCGAGATGGATCTGTTCCATATGCAAGAAGAGGCCCCCGGTCAGGTCTTTTGGCATCCGAACGGCTGGACGATCTATACGACGCTGCAAGATTACATGCGTCGCCAGCAGCGCCGTGGCGGCTATGTCGAGGTCAATACCCCGCAAGTCGTGAACCGCAAGCTGTGGGAAGCGTCGGGCCATTGGGAAAACTATCAGGAAAACATGTTCATCGTCGAAGTCGACGAAGACCATGCCCGCGAAAAAACTGTCAATGCGCTCAAGCCGATGAACTGCCCCTGCCATGTGCAGGTGTTCAACGTCGGGCTTAAATCCTATCGCGACCTGCCGTTGCGCATGGCCGAATTCGGTGCCTGCAACCGCTATGAGCCCTCGGGCGCGCTGCACGGCATCATGCGCGTGCGTGGCTTCACGCAAGATGATGCGCATATCTTCTGCACCGAGGCCCAGATCGAGCCCGAAACCAAGAAATTCATCGATTTCCTGTCGATGGTCTACAAAGATCTTGGCTTTGAGGATTTCCGCATCAAGCTATCGACCCGCCCCGAGAACCGTATCGGCTCGGAGGAAAGCTGGGATATCGTCGAGGCCGCTTTGGCCAATGCCTGCACCAAAGCGGGCTATAGCTACGAGCTGAACCCCGGCGAGGGTGCCTTCTATGGCCCGAAACTGGAATTCGTGCTGCGCGATGCCATTGGCCGTGACTGGCAATGCGGAACGCTTCAGGTCGACCCGAACCTGCCCGAGCGTCTGGATGCCAATTACATCGCCGAAGATGGTGCGAAACATCGCCCCTATATGCTGCACCGCGCCGTTCTTGGCAGCTTCGAGCGTTTCATCGGCATTCTGATCGAAAGCCATGCGGGCAAATTCCCCCTGTGGCTGGCCCCGCGTCAGGTCGTGGTCGCCTCGATCGTTTCGGATGCCGATGACTATGTCCATGAGGTGGTCGAGCTGCTGAAGGCCGCGGGCATTCGCGCAGAAGCCGATACCCGCAATGAAAAAATCAACTACAAAGTCCGCGAACATTCCGTCGGTAAGGTTCCGGTGATCATGGCTGTGGGCATGAAAGAGGTCGCCGAGCGAACCGTTTCTGTCCGCCGCCTTGATAAGCAGGGCAGCGAATCAATGAGCATTGTCGATGCGCTTGCCGCACTCACGATTGAGGCAACTGCCCCTGATCAGCGCTGATCCGCCGATTTGCGGGAATTCGAATGCGCGGGATTTTAGAATCCCGCGCATTCGCACTTGTTTTTTCCGATAAACCGAGCAAACTTTTCGTCGTGGGCACGACTTTCTACCGCCTCCCTTCACGGGCAGCCGGACGAAACACGGAAAGGCTGCACGGCCTAGGGGCAATCTCGCACCCGGGAAATTCTGAGGAGAGACGGTAATGGCTACCGGTACCGTAAAATGGTTCAACGCCACCAAGGGTTATGGTTTCATCGCACCTGACGATGGCGGCAAAGATGTGTTCGTGCATATTTCGGCAGTCGAACGCGCTGGCCTGACCGGCCTGAATGACAACCAGAAGGTCAACTACGAACTGCAGGCTGGTCGCGACGGTCGCTCGTCGGCAAGCGACATCACCCTGCTCTGATCGCAGTCCATACTTTCAGCATCCCGAACGGCCCGCCTGCGGGCCGTTTTTCTTTTGGCCCATCTCAGGTTATGCCCCACACTGGTGGCGATGATGCCCCGCCTGATTATGAATAATGATGCTGCCATGCCGTCCCCACCTACCCGGCCCTTTGATCGGCCTGCCGCGATGAACCTTGCCCACCATGTTCTTGCGGCGGGCCTTGCCCATCCCGACAAGGCCGCCTTGGCCATCCTTGGCCCCTCTCGCGCCGAGCGGTGGTCCTATGCCCGCCTGACCTCAGCGGTGCGCGGCACAGCGACCGGGCTTTTGGCAGCGGGGCTGGTTCCAGGAGACCGGATCTTGTTGCGCCTTGGCAATCGCCCGGTCTTTGCCGTGGCTTTTCTTGGCGCCATTGCTGCCGGGCTGGTTCCCATTCCGACTTCGGCCATGCTGACCGCTCCCGAAATCACCCGGCTGGCGCAGCAAACCAATCCTGCGCTAATCATCGCAGGTCAGGATGTGGCCTTGCCCGATCACCCCGCGCCGATTCTGTCCGAGGCCGAGATTCTGGCCTTTGAGAAACTGCCCCCCGCCGATTGGGCGATGGGCGACCCCGAGCGTCTGGCCTATATCATTTTCACCTCGGGCAGCTCGGGTCATCCTCGCGCCGTCATGCATGCGCACCGCGCCATTCTGGCGCGCCGCATGATGTTTGATGACTGGTACGGGCTGACCCCATCGGACCGGATGCTTCATGCCGGGGCCTTCAACTGGACCTTTACCCTTGGCACGGGCCTCCTTGATCCTTGGACGATGGGTGCAACCGCGCTGATCCCCGCCGCAGGGATCGAGCCGCGACAGCTGCCCTTGCTGGGCGCGCGCCACGGCGCCACGATCTTGGCCGCGGCCCCCGGCGTTTTTCGCCAGATGCTCAAGGCCGACTGGAAAAGCTGGCCCAGCCTGCGCCATGGCCTTTGCGCGGGCGAGCGGCTGGACCCGGGCTTGCGCAGCCAATGGCTGGCGCGCACCGGCACCGATCTGCACGAGGCGATGGGGCTTTCGGAATGTTCGACCTTTCTCTCGGGCAGCCCCTCGCGTCCCGCGCCAGCCGGGACGGCGGGCTTTGCGCAGACAGGACGAAAACTGGCTATTCTGGATGCCAACGGGGAAAGCGTCGCCCCCGGCGAAATCGGCCGCCTTGCCATTCACCGCGACGATCCCGGCCTGTTTCTGGGCTATCTCGACCAGCCTGGTGACACGCTTGCGCGAATGCACGGCCCTTGGTTCACGACCGGAGATCTTGCCCGGACCTCGCCCGAGGGCGCGATTACCCTTTTGGGGCGCGATGATGATGTGATGAACGCAGGCGGCTATCGCCTATCGCCAGCCGAAATCGAGGCGCCGCTATCCGAGCTGCCCGGAATCGGCGAGGTGGCGGCCGCTGAAATTAGGATCCGTCCGGATCTGTCGATTATCGCGCTTTTCTGGACCGGGACCGCGCCCGAGGATGAGCTGCGCCAGATCGCCTCGCAGCAGCTTGCGGGTTACAAACAACCCCGCGCCTACATACATCTGAACGAACTGCCGCGCACGCCGACCGGCAAAATCAACCGCCGCGCCCTGCGCGAGGCCCATTCCAAGGACCACCCATGAAGCCTGCTGAACCCGCATCCGCCACCGATCAGACTGCCGCCTCGGTAACCGAGCCGACTGGCGTGGGCGCATCTGCCTCTGTCCGGCTTGATATTTTTGCCGATCCCGTCTGCCCCTGGTGCCTGATTGCCAAGGCAGAGCTGGACCGGGCATTGGAAAGCCGCCCCAATCATCCCTTTGCCATCACCTGGCATCCCTTCCGGCTTGACCCGCAAATGCCCCCCGCCGGCATGCCCTATGTCGACTACATGAAAATGAAATTCGAGGGCGAAAAGGGCATTATCGCAGCGATGAAGCCGGTCATGGAGGCGTCAGAGCGATTGGGATTGTGGATCAACCCCTCGCTGATCGAGCGGGTGCCCAATACATTGAACGCCCATCGCTTGCTGCATTGGGCAGGGCTTGAGGGCGCACAGACCCCGGTCATGTCCGCCTTGATGCGGGCCTATTGGCGCGAGGGCAAAAATATTGCCAACCCCGATGTTCTGGCCGAAATCGCTGCGGGGGCGGGGATGAATTCCGAAATGATCCGCCGACTGTTGGCAACGGATGCCGATGTCGAACAAGTGGTTGGCCGCGAGCATCATGCCCGCGAGCGTGGCATTTCCTCGGTGCCGACTTTTATCATCGCCGACAGCCATGCCGTATCAGGCGCCCAACCCGCCGAGCTGTGGCAACAGGTCATCGATGAACTCAGCGAAAGCGCGAAAACGCCCAATGCCTAGTGCAGGCTAAAGCTTACCCCGCGCTTGTGCCGCTTGGCGTTTAGCGCTGCATGCCCCGTGGGTGGCGCACTGATCGCGCCGCCCACGGGGCATGCCCGGCCTTAGGGCTAATGGCCTCAAAGCTCATGACATAAGGATCGATGCGTAGGCGTAGGCCGCAAACCAACTGCCCTGTGGGCAACAGCGCTTGGATGACCCAGTAACGGCCAAGATGTCGCCCCCCCCTTGCGCACAGGTTCTTGCGGGGGGGCCCCTTAGGCAAAGCCGGGGACGCCGATGATCGGCGCGGCTTTGCCCTGTGTTCGGTCAATCGGCTTGCGGCCGAAGCGCGACTGACCGAAGCGCTTCTTGCCGATCTGCCCCGCCCTTTGCTTGGGCGTTCCTCACGGCTCTGGCCTGTGCTTATTCAGCGCGAATGAACTTTTCGGCCATGATCACAACCGGACGCAGCGGCGCGCCTTGCTGGCCTTGCACGCTCACATCCATCAAGGCCAGATGATATTTGCCGCCCCGCAAGACCGTCGGGCCGATGCGGGCGTCACGGCTGTTTTCGCCGTCATCATTATCTTCGACCAGTTGCCCCTTGCCATCAAACAGCACCAAGCGCGTATCGGCGCCGGTCACTGATCCCAGCGTATGGATGTCAACCACGGCGCGGTCAGGAAGCTCGAAGCTGAACCATGTTGCGGCACTGCCTTGCAAGATGACTTCGCTGGAATTGTCCTTAAAGCTGAGCGGCTTCACCGGATAGCTGTCATCCGCCGGCGGCAATTCGCCCCGTGCATAGGCACGACGCAGGTGCTCGGCCACATCCAGATGCTGTGCCGATACCGAAATCATGCCCTGCCCCTGCGACATCGCGCCAACCCCAAGGCAATAGCTGCCCGCCGCCAGATCGGGTACGAAATCCATGCGCGGATCGCGACCGTCGGCGTCATCATTGGCCGCGATCTGTTGCCCGTTTTCATCGAAAAGAGCCAGATAAGCATCGATCTGGCCCCCGCCCTTGGCCGAAAGCGTCAGGCTGGTTGGGGTTGCAAGATCAAAGCGCAAATAGCGGTTACGCTCGGCACTGCCTTGCGAGGTCACCGCCCCCTTGGCCAAAGCGGCCTCTAGCGGCCCTTGGGCCAGCATCTCTGCCGGGGTTTGGGGGCCACATTGCAGCTCGGCTGATTCGATCAGCGCGGGTTGATCCTGACGCCCCAGCTGAAGGGTCACGTCCATGTTTTCGGACAGATCAGACAGCACAAGGCAGTAATCCCCTTCGGGCAGGTCGGCCTCGATCCCGGCATTCAGCGTACGTGGAAGATCGTCGTTGGCCTCGATTTCCGCCCCTTCTGCATTCAGCAAACGCAGCGAAGGATCCCCGTTGTTATTGCTGCGCGCCTCAAGGCGCAGCGACTGGGGCGAATTCAGGTGAAAAGCGCGCATGCGGCTTTCCTGCCCGGTCAGACGCTCTTGAAACGGCTCTTGGCTGTTGAGCAGGTCAAAGGCCTCGCGGCTATTTCCAATCCAGTCCGCCTGAACCTCATCACCACAGGCCAGCATCTCGCCCTGTTCATCTGCCGCCACATCCTCGGCCGCTACGGCCTCTGCGGCCGATTCTGTCGCCGCCTCGGCTGCGGCCTCGGCCGCCGCATTGACCAGTTCTGCCGCGTCTTTTGCTGCATCTTCTTGCGCCAAGGCTGCATCCAGCGGCAGGGCCAGACAAAGGGCAGTAAGCCCCGCGATCAGGGGTCGGCTTGGGTTCATCAGCTCAATTCCGTTTGTTATTCGGGCACTAGCGGCAGGGTCTTTGTACTTTGCATAGCCTGTTTTGCCCCAATCGCACAGGCCGATTGCCCCGATCATCTGCGAAGCTGCAAAAATCCGCCAAGCGCGTAAGGTCAATCACCCCTGCCCCATTGCAGAGCCGCGCGGTATGTGACAATCGCGCTCTCTTTGCACCACCAATCCGATGAGACAAATGCACCTCTCCGATCAAGACCGTGACATGTTGATGAAAACCCTGCAGAGCAAATCGCCCGAGGTCCTTCAGGTCCGCATGGCCAATTCGCTGCTGCTTCTTGCCGAAGGGCTCAGCCCAGAGGATGTCGCAGGCATTCTTTATATCGAAGAGGCAACGGTTCAGGGCTGGCAAAAGCTTTTCGCCAAACGCAGCCGGATCGCTGCCTGACACCACCTTTTAAGGTGTCCAAAGCACGTATTTGCGGCCCCCTTGCGCGTGATCCGCTGGGGCCGCAGCAATCAGGTCAATGTTGCTGTGACACCAGTGGCCGCAAGGTGATTTGCTTGATCGCGACAGCCTCAACGCGCGCGCGGCTGTACAGCAGGGGATGATAATGTCCCGCCGCCCAATCGGGTTGCAGATCACGGTAATGGGGACTTGTGGGAAGGCCTGACTGGCCGGGCGTGTTGATGAACAAGCTGTTATCCCAAGCCCCGACATCAATCATCATACGAACCGAAGGCCCGGTCGTGACCGCCAGATCCTGCGTGCGATATGCGGCGTAATTCGCGGTCGATGACGATCCCCCCCGCGCAATGCTGGGGCATGACCAATCTTGGCTGGTCAGGTCCTGCAAGGTATGGCGAAGCGCCAGCCGATGCACCTGCCCCCATTGCCAGTCCCGCGCATCCGCCCCCATCATCTGCGCACAATCGCGCCATGCCGCATCCAGTGAGGCGATGATTTCAGGCGGGGCCGCGCTTTGCTGATCAAGCCAATCCACCAGCGCGGGTCCATCATAGGGCGCCAGCAGGCTCAGAACCTGCGCATTTGCCCCCTCTAGTCTGGCGATGGCTGGGCCAAGATGGCGTGACAGCCAAATTTCCAGCAAGGCACCAGCGGCCGAGCCGGGCGCCAGATCGCCCGTGAAATCGGCAAGCAGCTCAAGAATGGCAGGCGAAACCGCGGATCGCATCTCGGGTCTTTGCAGCCAATTGGCCAGCGAGACGGCAAGATTGGAATGAAGGCTCAGCTGCATCTGGGCACAATCTTGCAAGCTGACCCGCGCATTTTCTGCCAAAGTCGTATTCAGGAAATCGTGCCGACTGGGATCAAGCCATTCATAGCCCGGGCGCGCGCCCTGCCAATCGGCTGGCAGGTTCATCGCATTGGCCGTGGCGATATAGCCGCGCGCCGGGTTGATCTCGACCGGGGTGTCGCTGGCGGGCATCATGCCCTTCCACTCGAACCGACCATCGCCGGGAACAGGCAAAAGCCCCTCCCAGCCGTCGCGGATCGGCGATGCGCCCGAAGGCTTCCAGACGATATCGCCGGCGCAATCACCGTAAATATGATTGACCGATGGACAGCCCCAGCCCCGAAGGGCTGCAAGATAGGTCTCTTTGGATGTCGCGCGCATGACCGACAGGCTGGCCATATAGGGGGCACTTCCCGGCTGGGTCCAGACCGTGCGCAAACCAAAAGCGCGCCCATTGTGCCGATATAAAACCGGCCCATGCCGGGTGAAGGGCAGTTCGATCTGCTGATCGGGATGCCCCCGCACGGGAATGGTTTCGGTCAGAGTCGTGATCGCTTCCCACTGGTTGTCATAACGATAAAGCCCCTGATCGTCCGGGTGCAGATCATAGACATATAGATCCTCTTGATCGTCGCCATAGATCGTCAATCCAAAGGCCGCGCTGCCGTTATGACCCATGGAAATACCCGGCACCATGGCCTCACCTGCGCCAATCGCATCAAAGCCCGGCATCGTCAGATGGACCATATAGCGCACCGATGGCAGGCAATGGGTGCGATGGGGGTCAAGGCATAGGATCGGACGGCCTGACTCGCTGCGATGGGCCGCAATCACCCAATTGTTCGACCCTTCCGAACTGGCGATGCGGTCGATTTCACCCAAAGCGGTCGGCTGCACCCAAAGATCTGCATCCTGCAAGGGCGCGGCAAGACGCTTGGCTGAGAAGCTGACCGGGCTGACCCCCAGCAAGAAGTCTCGTAAGACCTGATCGGGCAGATCGTCCAGATCCAGACCTTGTGCGATTGTGGGGGCGATGGCTGGCTCTAGCTTCTTGCGCAGCTGATCCAACTTTGTCCCCGCGACCGGGCCCATCAGCGCCAATACGCGGGCCCGCAAAATCTCGGATGTGGCATTGCGGGTCAAAGAGTGGCTGCGGATGCGCACCACATCCTCGGGTGCCCAAAGATCCGGCTGATTGCCCAGCAAAGCAAACTCGGGCGGCAGCGCGTTTTTGCCCGATCGCGTTCCCATAACATAGGCGTTGATCCCCGCCACAAAGGCCGTGCAGATCTCGCGGGCGTCAGGGGCATAGCATGCCCATTCTTGCGCCATATCTCCGCGATAAAGCAGCAGGCGCGAGGCGCGGTCCTGTGCCAGATAGCCCGGACCGAAATCACCCGCCAAAAGGCCAAGCCCGCGTTTGCGCGCCAGATCAATCTGCCACAACCTGTCACGCGCCGCGTTCCAGCCTTGGGCGAAAAACAGATCGTCGCGGTTTTGCGCCGAAATATGGGCAATGCCCCAGGGATCGATCCGGATCGAGACCTCGTCATGAAGGCCGCGCAAATGGTGCTGGTGGGGCTGGGTCATCTTGGTCGGGCATCCGAAAGGGATTGAAGATCGCGCCCCGCAGCCCAAATGGCCCCGGGGCGCGACCGCTGGTCGCTGGTCGCTAAACCGTTGAATCAGGTCAGTTCAAGGAACAGGCCCGCGTGAAACTTGGCACGCTCGACCAGGCAATCCTCGAAAATATGCTCATTCAGGGTGTGAAGTCCCGCACCGCGAACGCCGGTTGAATCGATGGTCGCAATTCCAAGCGCGCCGGTGAAGTTGCCATCCGAGCCACCGCCCGAGGGGCAATGCCCAAGTGTGAAACCGATGCGTTTGGCCACATCAGAGGCGACGTCAAACAGCGCCAGATCCTGCGGTTGACCGGGTTTCCAGACCGGGCGGGTCACGCCTCGGGTGACGATGAACTCAACGTCGTTGACGCTGTCGGCCAGCCCCAGCATTGCCTTGACGCCTGCCTCAAGATCCTCATCGGTCTTGGCCATCGACAAAACCTCGGCAAAGCACGAGGAGGACACGCAGTTCACCCATTGCCCGGCATGGATCACGCCGACCGAGAAGGTGCAGTCATCCGTGGTCATCGCCTCGATTTCCGGGATCTTGCGCGCCATCATCGCAATCGCCGAGCGCCCTTCCTTCAGCGCCCATCCCGCATGCGAGGGTCGCCCGCGGGTTTCCAGATTGAAACGTGCGATCGCATAGCGCCCGATCACGCAATCATGCCCGTTATGAGCAGGTTCGGGAACGATGACGCATTTGTTCAGCAGCGCCTCTTGCTCGATCAGATCGCGCGTGGCGGGGGTGCCGATTTCTTCGTCGGGGGTCAGCAGGAAGGTGACGGGCAGCGGCGTTTTCATTCCGGCGCGCATGATCTGACGCATGGCCTCAAGCGCGACGAAATTGCCGCCCTTCATGTCCTGAATGCCCGGGCCATAGATTTTGCCCCCTTCGCGCCGCCAGGGGTTTTGCGCCAGCGTGCCGACAGGATGAACCGTATCCAGATGGCCGGAAACCAAGATCCCCGGCTTGCCCTGATCGGCATGGGGAAACTTGACCCGCAGCGAGGGGCCCAAGCCCATCCGCCCAGGTATCACCTCGATCGAGGCCCCTGCCGCAGCACAATCATAGGCAACCACATCGACGATGCGCGCCATCGCCTGCGCGTCAAAGGTCGGGCTTTCCGTTTCGATCCACGGCTGCAAACGGCGGATCATATCTTCATTGTCGAAATTCAGATCAAGAAATGACATCACGCAGCATCCTTGTTCATCGGCATACGGCGCTCGATGATGCGGGCATAGATTGAGGAACCGACCGGCAGCACCGCCGGATCAAGGACGAAGGCGGGGTTGTGCAATGCGGCCTGACCGCCATGCATGACGTTGATATAGGCACCGGGAACCACGTCGGACATATCGGCGAAATCCTCAGAGCCCATCAGCAGCGGCCCGTCATCGCTGACATTCTCCTGGCCCAAGATATCGGCAGCAGCATCCAGATAGGCATCGGTCAACTCGGGCTGGTTGATCAGGACGTTAAAGACATTGCGAATATCGACATCGATCTCGATGCCATGCCCAAGCGCCAGACCCGCGCATAATTCGCGCATCCGCGCTTCGACCAGCTCCATGACTTCGGGGTCGAAATAGCGCACAGTCCCGGTGATGACAGCGGTCTCGGGCACGATATTATAGGCCGATCCGGTGTGGAACTGCGTACATGACAGCACGCAAGGCTTTACCGGATCGACATTGCGCGAGACGATGGTTTGCAGCTGGCCGACCAGTTCCGCACCAATCACCAGCGCATCCTTGGACTGGTTGGGTGCGGCGGCATGGCTGCCCTTGCCCTTGATGGTCAGGTCAAAAAAGGACGCGCCCGCCATCATCGGCCCTTTGCGCATGCGCGCCTTTCCCACCTGCGAGAAGGGGTGGTTGTGCATACCATAGATCTCATCCACGGGGAAACGCTGGAACAACCCTTCCGAGATCATGCGCCGCGCGCCGCCCAGCCCCTCTTCTGCGGGCTGGAAGATGAAAACGGCCGTTCCGTCAAAATCACGGGTTTCCGCCAGATATTGCGCCGCGCCCAGCAGCATCGTCGTATGCCCGTCATGGCCACAAGCATGCATCTTATTCGCGTTCTGCGAGGCATAGCCCAGCCCGGTGATTTCCTGAATGGGCAGCGCATCCATATCGGCGCGCAAGCCGATGCGGCGGTTGCCCTGCCCTTTCCCGCGCAAGATCCCCACGACCCCGGTCTGGCCGATCCCGGTATGAACCTCGTCAAAACCCCAGTCGTTCAAATGCTGCGCCACAATGCTTGCGGTCCGCGTTTCCTCGAAGCCGATTTCGGGGTTTGCGTGAAGGTCTTCAAAAACAGCACGCATTTTTGGTGCCTGCTCTTCAATGAATTTGATCAGTGCCATGTTGTCTCCAAATCAGGCCATAAGCGGCTGGTGGGCCGCGAAATCCCAAAAACGACCGGGCGCTGCATCGATCAGCGCGCGGGTATAGTCATGTTGCGGATTGTGCAGAACTTCGCCCGCCGGGCCCTGTTCGACCACCGCGCCACGTTTCATCACCAAAACATCATCGCAAATCTGGGCGGCGACGCGCAGGTCATGGGTGATAAAGATGATTGCAATTCCGGTTTGGCGCTGAAGTTCGTCCAAAAGATCAAGCACCTGCGCCTGAACCGACACATCCAGTGCCGAGACCGCCTCATCTGCTACCAGAACATCCGGGCGCAGCATGACTGCGCGGGCGATGGCGATGCGTTGGCGCTGTCCCCCCGAAAACTGATGCGGATAACGGCGCAGCGCGTCTTCGGGCAACGAGACGATTTCCAGCAACCTTTTGGCCTCGGCAATAGCATCGACATAGGGCACGCCGTAATTCAAAGGCCCCTCGGTCAAGGACCGCGCGATCGTCCAGCGCGGGTTAAGTGAACGGAACGGGTCCTGAAACACGACCTGCAATTTCTTGCGCTTGGGCTTCATCGCGCGGGTCGAGAGATGGGCAATATCATCACCCTCCAGCAGGATCTCTCCCTCGGTCGGCTCGATCAGGCGCATGATCGCGCGGGCCACCGTCGTCTTGCCCGAGCCACTTTCCCCGACAATTCCCAAGGTGCGCCCCGGCGAAAGACCGAAATTCACCCCATATGAGGCGCGAACTTCTGACTTTTTGCCCAGGAAAGAGCCGCTGCGATAGGTCTTGCCCAGATCCTTGGTGACCAAGACCGGGGTCGAGGCCGCCTCGGTGCGGGGCGCGCGCGGGATCAGGCTGGGGACGGCCGCCAGCAGCTTTTTAGTGTATTCATGGCGCGGCGCCTCGAGCACTTGGCGGATCGGGCCGGTTTCCAAGATCTCGCCATGGCGCATGACGCAGACACGGTCGGCAATCTCGGCGACCACGCCCATGTCATGGGTGATGAACAACACCGCTGTGCCGTGCTTTTCCTGCAATTCCGCAATCAGCGACAGGATCTGCTTTTGCGTGGTCACATCCAGCGCCGTCGTCGGCTCATCCGCGATCAGCAAGGCAGGTTCCAAGATCAGCGCCATCGCGATCATGATGCGCTGGCGTTGGCCCCCCGACAGCTGGTGCGGATAGCTGTCGAAGATCCGCTCGACATCGGGCAGATGCACCTGCTCCATAATATCCAGGACGCGGGCACGCTTTTGCGCGGTTCCCAGATTGGTATGCAGATCCAGCACTTCAGTGATCTGTGCGCCAACCTTGATGACCGGGTTAAGGGCGGTCATAGGCTCTTGAAAGATCATCGCCAGATCCTTGGCGCGCTTATCCTTCATCTGGTTTTGGTTCAGATCCAGCAGGTTCTGCCCCTTCAGGGCAATGCGCCCTGATCTGACCCGCAAGGCGTTCTTGGGCAAAAGACCCATCGTTGCCAATGAAGTCACCGATTTGCCCGAGCCGCTTTCCCCGACCAGACACACGGTTTCGCCATGCCGGATGTCAAAGCTGACGCCCTTAAGCACGGGTGGCAAATTCAGGTTTCCCGCGATTTCAACGACCAGGTCATTGATCTCAAGCACGACGGGCTCGGAGGAAAAATCCTTGTCACGCAGCTTCATCTTAGGCCTCGCGTTTTTTCATGCGCGGATCAAGCGCATCGCGCGCTGCATCGCCGATCAGGTTGATCGAGAGCACGCAGATCGTCAGAAGCAGCCCCGGCCACAGGATAATGCCGGGATTGATGCGGAAATATTGACGCCCTTCGGCCATGATATTGCCCCAGGTCGGGATCTCGGTCGAAATGCCGGCGCCCAGGAATGACAGCAAGGCCTCGGTCAGGATCGCCGAGGCGATGATATAGGTCCCCTGCACGATCATCGGTGCCATCGTATTGGGCAAAAGATGCTGGAACAGGATCTTGGGGGTGGATGAACCCAATGCCATTGCCGCCTCGACATAGGGCTCTTCGCGGGCGATCAGCACAACCGAGCGCACCAGCCGGACCACCCGCGGGATCTCGGGGATGGTGATCGCCATGACGACCGAACCGATCGAGGGGCCGTTCAGCGCGACCAGCGCAATCGCGATCAAGATCGAAGGCATGGCCATCAACGCATCCATGGCGCGCATGATGATCGCATCGGCCAGACGAAAATAGCCCGCAACCAGCCCGATCACCACGCCCAGCAACAAGGCCACTGCCGCGGCGCAAATCCCGATCAGCAGCGAAATGCGCCCACCCAGGATCATCCGCGAGAACAGATCACGGCCAAAGCCATCCGTTCCCAAAAGATGCTGTTCCGACGGCGGTTTAAGCCGCATCAGCGGGTCCATTGCCAAAGGATCATGCGTCGCGATCCAGGGTGAGAACAGGGTCAGCAAAAGGACCGCCACCAGCATGACGGCAGCAATATAGGGGCCAAGCCCGGTATGAGAGGGCGAAAGGCGCGACGAAAGGCGCAGGGTCAGCGATTTGTCCGCAGGGGAACGATCAATGTTCATCAGTAGCGGATCCTCGGGTCAAAGAGCGAATATGACAGGTCAATCAACAGGTTGACGAAAACATATACCGATGCGGTCAGCAGGATCAGCGCTTGGATGACCGGATAATCCCGCGCCAGAACCGCGTCGACGGTCAGTCGGCCAATCCCCGGGATGTTGAAGATCGTTTCGGTAACAACCACCCCCGAAATCAGCAGGGCAAATCCGGCGCCCACGATGGTTGCAATCGGCACGGCCGCATTTTTCAGCGCATGGACAAACAGGATACGCCGCTCTCCGACGCCTTTGGCGCGTGCGGTGCGGATATAATCCTCGTTCAGCACATCCAGCATTGCCGCGCGCGTCATCCGGGCGATCAGCGCGATATAGATCGAGGCCAGCGTCAGCGCAGGCAGGATCGCGCGCTCGATAAAGGGGGTAAAGCCAGCGGTGATCGACTTAAAGCCTTGCGGCGGCAGCCAGCCCAGCTTGACCGAAAAGATAAGCAAAAGCACGTAGCCAACCAAAAAGACCGGGACCGAAAATCCCAGAACCGAAAAGGACATGACCAGATAATCGACCCAGCTGCGATGTTTCCATGCCGCGATCACCCCCATCGGAATGGCCAGCACGACCGCAATCACAATCGTCAGAACGGCGATCGAAATCGACGGTCCAACCCTTTGGCCAACCAGATCCAGCACCGGGACGTTGGAAATCAGCGAGGTGCCGAAATCACCATGCAAGATGCCGCCAATCCATTTGACATATTGCGTCAGGATCGGCTCGTTCAGCCCCATCGCCTCGCGGATACGGTCCAAAGTTTCGGGGGTGGCATTGTCGCCAGCGATGATCGCGGCCGGATCACCCGGCGTCAGTCGCAGCATCAAAAACACAAAGACCGAAACCAGAAACAGCACCGGTATGACTGATAAAATCCGCTTGATTAGAAAAAAGAACACCGCACAGCTCCGCTGATCTGTGTTTCGGATATCGGCCTGCAACGGGGCGGACGCGCAGAGCCTCGACAAGATCGGCCCGCCAGTCAGCGGGCCGAATTAAGGTCGGGGACGGGCTTATTCCTCGGCTTTCTTCAGCGACCAGAAGACCGGAACCGGGGTGGGTGCCATATCGGTCACCACCGCACGACGCGCTTGGGGGAAGTTGTATTCACCCAAAGGCACATAGCTGACGAATTCCATCGCATGCGCCTGGATCTTGTCGGTAACGGCCTTTTGCTCTTCCGGGGTTTTCGCGGCGACGAATTCCTTTTTCAGCGCCTCGATTGCAGGATCATCAGGCCAGCCGAACCATGCCTGATCACCACGACCGTTCAGCATGACGTTGATGACCGGGTTCGCGATTTCCGAGATCTGCCAGTTGGTGAAGAAAATGTTCCAGCCGCCTTTCGCAGGGGCCTCGGTCGAAGCACGGCGCGTCACCAGCGTCTGCCAGTCCATCGGCTGCATATCGACGTTGAAACCTGCGGCACGCAATTGCTGGGCGGCAACAACGGGCTGTGCCTTTAGCGTCGGGCTGTCGGTGGGCTGCATCAGCACGACGGGGGTGCCGTCATAACCGGCCTCTTCCAGCAGCTTCTTGGCGCCCTCGGGATCGCCTGCGCCGGTCAAGGTCTCGGTGCCGGTGGTGTTTTCAAAGCGCGTTCCACAGCCAAAGATCGCGCCACAGGTCTTATAGAATTCGGGGCTGGCGGTCAGCGCGGCCAGCACCGGCTCTTGCGACATGGCCAAAAGCGCGGCCTTGCGGATCTTGGGATTGTCAAAGGGCGGGTGTTTGAAGTTCATCCGGCCCATGGTCTGAAAACCAAAGGCCGCGCGCTTTTCGACGACGACCGTATCGTCACCCTCAAGCAGCGGGATCAGGTCCACCGGCATCGATTCAATCAGGTCGATATCGCCCGATTGCAGGGCGTTCACTGCCGTCTGGCTATCGGCCATCGTGATCCAGCGCACCTTGTCGACGTTGACGACCTTTGCCCCGGCATAACCCGATGCGGGCTCAGTGCGCGGCACATAGTCCTGGTTTTTCACATAGGTGACGCCAACGCCGGGCTGGAACTCTTCGGCGACGAATTTGAACGGGCCAGAGCCGATATGTTCCTGAATGGCCTGATCGGCGGGGGTTTCGGCGACGCGCTTTGGCATGATGAAGGGCGGCAGCGCGGATTGCTTGCCAACGGTTTCAAGGAAGGGGCCAAAGGGGGCGCTGAGGGTCCAGACCACGGTCTTGGGGTCTTTGGCTTCTAGCGAGGTCGTGACATCCATGATGGCCTGACCACCGGTATCGCGTTTGCCCCAACGCTGAAGCGAGGCGACCACATCGTCACTTGTCACATCAGCGCCGTCGTGGAATTTCAGCCCGTCGCGCAGGGTGAACGTATAGACCAAGCCGTCATCCGAGACGGTATACTCGGCCATCTGCGGCTTGATGTCGGCATTTTCATCTTCGGCGATCAAAACGTCATAGATCATATAGGCATGATCGCGGGTGATATGGGCGGTGGTGATAACCGGGTCCAACACACGCAGGTCAGAATGCATCACCGCATTCAGCGTGGTTTCCGCAAAAGCCCCGCCTGCAGCAAGCGCAAACACCGAGGCAAAAAGTCCGGTTTTCAAGGAAAGCGTCATGGGATGGTTCATTGGCGTCTTTTCTCACTCACATCTGTTGGTTGGGCTTTGGTTCAGTTGTTGGGTCTTTAGGCTGGCTGGGCCGTTTGCTTAGTCGGGCCTCTTGTTGGATTGGATGAATTCCGGGCCATGCGGGCGCAACCGGATCCCCGGGCGCAGCCGCGTCCACGGCAGCACCGAGGGGCAAAGCGGCATTGCACCGGGGGCGGTCGCGACCAGAATGGTTTCGGCAATCAGCTCAAAATCCGCGCGAAAATGGACCGAGCTTTTGTTCACAAGGATCTTCTGCGCCTCGGGCTCGATCCCGACCATGCGAAAGAAGTTGCGATCTGCCATTTGCGCGATATGGCTGGTCACAACGACCTGGGTGCCCCCGATCTGCAGGGCAGCCGACGGCCCCATATCGATATGGGTGCCCCCGTAATAGGGACCGGTCGCATGGACCATGCCATTGGACAGGGCGCGAACGGTGGCACGGGTGACAAAGGGCGCGTCGCCTGCGACCCCCGAGCGGCCGCCCAAGGCCAGTTCGATCTCGGCCCCGACGCCTGCGGCATGGGCAAGCTGGGCGGCTTGCGGGTCGTGAAAGTTGCCAAGCGCCGCATCTTGGGCCTGACACGCCACAAGGGCGCGCAGCATGCCTGTCGTGTCAGACGAGCCGCCCGCACCCGGATTATCCTGCGTATCAGCGATGATGACCGGAAGGTCTGCATTCTGCGCCAGGCGCATGGCCTCGCGCACGGCAGCTTCGGGATCAAAAGCCCGGCCCGCGAAATCACCCTCATGGGCCAGCAGGGCCGTGGCTATCGCTGCGCAATGGGCCTCGACCGCGGCAGCATCGGAGCCATAGGCAAATGCCGCCGGTCCGCATCCTTCGAAATCGGAAGCCGGAAAGCCCATGAACAACGAGGCCGTCGCCACCCCTTGGGGCAGATCGCGCGTCATCTGGTACAGCCCGCGCGCGGGCTCCATCCCGGTATATTGCCAGGCAATCGGGATCAGGTAATCGACGGCGCGCATGGCTTTGGCCCAACGCCCCCCGCTGCGCAGCATCGCATCCAATGCGGCGGCGGCGCGATAGCCGGTATCGGCCATATCGATATGGGGATAGGTGCGAAAACCCACCATGATATCGGATAGAGCAAACATCTTAGGCGTGATGTTGCCATGCAGATCCAGCGAACAGGCAATCGGCAGGTCAGGGTGAATGTGGCGGATACGCGCCAGCAGCTCTCCTTCGCCGTCGGCGGCATGTTCGGCAACCATCGCCCCATGCAGATCCAGATAGATCGCATCAATCGGCCCACATTCGCGCAGGCCCGTCAGGATTTCTTCGCAGATGGTCTCAAAGGCATCGCGGGTAACCGGCGCCGAAGGGATCGCCCCGGTCCACAGGATCGGCGCGACATTCCAGCCCGCCTCATCGGCAAAGTCAAAGGCCCCGGCCATGCCCAGATTGACACCGCGAATGGCCTCGCGAAGCGCGGAACCGCGGGTGAAAGGGATATAGCCCCCGCCCTGTTCGAAAGCCGCCAGATCAGCAGGAGCCGAGGCAAAACTGTTGCTCTCGTGCAGAAATCCGGCAAAAGCGATTCGCATGGGCAGTGACTTCCTTATGTAAATTCGGCAGTTCTGTTGCGTATCGCTGATCGATACACCAATATCGAAATTGAATTCCAAGGCCCTGCGACATGTCAATGAAATTTGTCAGCAGAAAGGACAAAGAGACTAGTGTTTCGCGAACTGACTGGAGTTTCGACATTCGACCCGAAGGAAGCCCAATCTTTCGGCGATGATCCGCTTTTCGTCCGGGCTGCGGCTCGGGCAATCGCGATTATGTCAGCCTTTGAGCTGGCACATAAGCCACTGTCCTTGAACGAATTATCTGACATTTCCGGTGTGGATCGCAGTGCGACCCAGCGCATGGTCCATACGCTTTTGGCGCTTGGAATGATCGTGCGCGATCACGAGGATCGGGGCTATTTGCCTGGCAAGCGTGTGCTGACGATGGCCTGTTCCGCCCTGAGGTTGAACCCGGTCTTGCAGCGGGCCACGCCGATTCTTCTTGAACTGCGCCGTCGCACCCGCGAGCGGGTTGATATGTCGCTGTGGGATGAGACACGGCTGATTTACGCCCTGCGCATGCCCTCGAAGCACGAAATATTCACCGCGACGCTGACGGGAAATACCGTACCGCTTTATTGCACGGCGGGCGGGATCGCGGTCATGGCACATCTGGGTGACGACGAGATCGCACGGCTGTTCGCGGCCTCTGACCAGCGCCCTTTCACTGCGGAAACCTTTACCACCTTGAAGCAGGTGATGGCGCAGGTCGATGCAGCGCGCTTGCGCGGCCATGCGATTGTGACGGGCCAGCTTTTGCGCCACGAGGTTGCCATGGGGGTCGCCGTTCTGGATGGTCAGCGCCGCCCATTGGGCGCGATCCATTTGGCGGCCTCGATGGATGAGCACGACCCCGAGGCCTTCTCGTCGCAATTCGGGACTTTACTGCAGCAGGCAGGTCAGTCGCTTTCTGGCTATATCTAGCGGCTTGCGGGCACATACGCGCGCAAGCATTTCCCCGTTTGGCTGCTCTCCTGCGCTCTTGTGGCCCACGCGAATACCTCGGACCATCATCGCGTCGCATAGCTTGGTCCCTGAACCGCGTGCCTTGGCCGCGATTGTTGTCGCGAAATTTGATCGCAAGGATCGGGGTGCTGGTCTTGTCAGCCTGCCCTAAGCTGACAACATCTAAGCTATTGGATGGGGCATGCCATGAACCAGAACTCACCTTCGGGAAGAACTTCTCCCCTTGCCATGATCGAGGCCGACCCGCGCTGGGGACATGTCGTCAACCGCGACCGCAGCGCCGATGGCACCTTTGTCTATGCCGTCATCACCACCGGGATTTTTTGTCGCCCCTCTTGCGCCTCTCGCCGCGCTCTGCCCCATAATTTGCGCTTTTTCGATGGGCCCGAAGCCGCGCAGGCAGCGGGGTTTCGCCCCTGCCAGCGTTGCGAGCCATTGGGGCCGGGATTGGCGCATAAACATGCTGAAATCATCACGCGCGCCTGTCGCAGCATCTGCGCCGCCGAAACGCCGCCAAGCCTGAACGAGCTTGCATCAGAGGCAGGCCTCAGCCCCGCGCATTTTCATCGCCTGTTCATAGCGACAACCGGGGTCACGCCCAAGGTCTGGGCTGCGGCGCAACGCAACCACCGCATGCGGCAGGCCCTTGAAACAGGGGCGGTCAGCGTGACCAGCGCGATCTATGACGCCGGATTTAACGCCAGCAGCCGCTTTTACGAGCAATCCAGCGGCGCTTTGGGCATGACCCCGACCGATTTTCGCCAAGGCGGGCGACATGCCCGCATCCGCTTTGCCATCGCCCAAACCTCTTTGGGCGCCCTGCTGGTGGCACAAAGCGACAAAGGAATTTGCGAAATCGCACTGGCGGATCAGCCCGAAACCCTGCTCAAGGCGCTTCAGGATCATTTCCCCAAGGCCGAGTTGATCGGCGCCGATGCCACATTCGAGGCGCGCGTTGCGCAAGTCGCTACCCTGGTCGAGGCTCCCGCACAGGCGCTGGATCTGCCGCTGGATATTCAGGGCACGGCGTTTCAGCAAAGAGTGTGGCAAGCGCTGCGTCAAATCCCCCCCGGCACGACGGCAAGCTATAGGGCACCTCGAAAAATTGCCGTGACGACGCTGCCATCGTAGGATGAGGGGGGAG
>NZ_DALZMB010000047.1:0-27932 GCF_032007265.1 Paracoccus sp. (in: a-proteobacteria)
CTGGGCCACGGCATCGGCATTCACGTCCCACAGCACCACCTCGGCGCCGCTGGCCAGAAAGCGGCGTGCGATGGCAAGTCCGATACCCTGTGCGCCGCCGGTGATGACGGCCCTGCGACCTTTCAGATCGATCTGGTTCATGATTTTTTCTGGCTCGCTTCCATGTCGCGGATATGGGCGCGGATGATGCTGGGGAAATCTGCATCTGCCGTAAAGCCCAGCTCGCGCGCCCGTGCGGGGTCAAAATCCTCGGCCCAACCCGAGACGATGGTGCGGATGGTGGTGTCAGGCTGACGTTTGATCCGCGCGGCAACTTCGTCGCCCGCAACTTCGCGCAGTGCCTCGATCATTTCGCCGACCGACAGGCAAATGCCCGGCATGTTCAGGCAGCGACGAGGACCGACCTGAGCTAGATCCATCGTGGCCGCATGCATCAAAAAGCCGACCGCCGCATCGGGCGAGGCCATCCAATGGCGCACGCTGTCATCGACCGGCAAGATCGCCTCTAGCCCGGCCAGCGGCTCGCGGATAATCCCCGAGAAAAAGCCCGAAGCAGCCTTGTTGGGCTTGCCCGGACGCACGACGATGGTGGGCAGGCGGATGCCGATCCCGTCAAAGAAGCCGCGCCGCGAATAGTCATTCAACAGCAGCTCACCAATCGCCTTTTGCGTGCCATAGCTGGTCATTGGCGCAGACAGGAACGTATCGGTGATCTTTTCTTCGAACGGGGCGCCGAAAACCGCGATGGACGAGGTAAAGACCACGCGCGGGCGGTAGTCTTTTTGCTGGCGAATGGCCTCGAACAGCAGGCGCGTGCCATCTAGGTTGATGCGATAGCCCTTATCGAAATCCGCCTCGGCCTCGCCCGATACGATCGCGGCCAGATGGAAGATCACATCCGGGCGATCCGCAATCAGGCTGTCGATGGTGGTGGCGTCGGAAATGTCCCCGGCAATATCTTCGATGCGCAGCTTGTCGCTGCGCAGCTCGGTGGGGAACACGTCGAAAGTGGTGATCCGGTCGATCTTGGTGCCACCCAGCTGGCCATCTGCAATCAGCCGATTCGCCAGACGGCGCCCGACCATACCTGCCGCGCCCATAATCAGGATATTCATGCTCTCTCCCATCTTTGGTTCCTTCGCCCCAGCCGGGGCCGCGCGATCAGAGCAGCGCTCTGCCGGCCAGATTTCGCATCAGTGCCGAGGCGCCAAAGCGCCAGGGCGGGCATTCGGTCGAAAGGGCAACCTCGTTGACCAGCGCGCCCAGCTTGGGTTCGGCGATGGTGACAATGTCGCCGGTCTTATGGGTAAAGCCCTGTCCCGGCTCACCGCGATCCTGCGTCGGCGCGAAAAGCGTGCCCAGAAACAGCAGCGCGCCATCGGGGTATTGGTGATGGGTGCCGATCATCTGGGCGACCAGATCCTCGGGGTCGCGGCTGATTTGCGACATGGACGAACGCCCGTCCAGAACAAAGCCATCCTTGCCCTCGACGCGCAGGGTCAACTCGGCCCGGCGCACATCATCAAGGCTATAGCTGTCGTCGAAAATCCGGATGAAGGGTCCAATCGACGAGCTGGCATTGTTGTCCTTGGCCTTTCCAAGAAGCAGCGCCGAGCGCCCCTCGACATCGCGCAGGTTCACGTCATTGCCCAGGGTCGCGCCGCGGATGCGCCCGGTCGAGCTGACGGCCAATACGATCTCGGGTTCGGGGTTGTTCCAGCGTGAAATCGGATGAAGGCCGACTTTCGCCCCGGTCCCAACCGAGGACATCGGCTGGCATTTGGTGAACACTTCAGCGTCGGGCCCGATCCCGACTTCCAGATATTGCGACCATAGCCCCTCGGCCTGAAGCGCGGCCTTGACCTTTTCAGCCTGAGCCGAGCCGGGCTGAATGCCTTTCAGGCTGGCGCCGATGGTGCCGCCAATGCGGGCGCGAATTTCCTCGGCGCGGTCAGGATCGCCCGCGGCCTGTTCCTCGATCACGCGCTCGACCATCGAGGCGGCAAAGGTCACGCCTGCGGCCTTGATCGCCTGAAAATCGGCAGGCGCAAGCAGGCGCAGCGCATCTGGGTCATCGCTTGGGGCAGGCAGATCCGACACCATCCCCAAGGATTCGCCGGTCTGATTGGCCAGATATCCCACCAGATCGTCGATCTCGAGCAGATCGCGCATGGTCGGCGCCTCGACCGAAGTGATGTCGAACAGCTCGCCATTGCGCACAATCACCAGCGCAGGGCCGATGCCGGGGCGCCAGATGCGACCCACAAACAGGCCGTCGTCAGGAAGTGTCAGGTCAGTCATTATTTCCCCCAGTTCAATGCGACTGGATTAAGTGGGCGCACAAGATCAAGCAGCATGGCGCGGGTTGGATCGGATAAAGGCGCAATCGGATGGCGCGAAAAATCGGATTTGATCACGCCACCCGCCATCATCACGGCCTTGGTCGCGCGAAAGCCGCATTGGCGATTTTCATGGTTAACCGCAGGCAGGATGCGCGCATAAGCGGCCGTCGCCGCCGCGCGGTCTCCGGCCTGCCAGGCGGTCAGAACCGGCTTGATCTGGTCCGGGATCATTGCCGAGGTCATCGTCCCCGTCGCCCCGGCATCAAGATCCGCCAAAAGCGTGATCGCCTCTTCGCCGTCAAAGGGGCCTTCGATGGCATCGCCGCCTTCGGCGATCAAGGCGCGCAACTTGGCCGCGGCGCCCGCCGATTCCATTTTGAAAAGCTTCACCATCTCGATTTCACGGGCCATTTTGACCAGCAGCGGCACGGTAAGATCGGTTCCTGCCATCGGCGCATCCTGCACCATGATGGGAATACCAGCATCACCGACACGGGCGAATTGCTCGAAGATCTGCTCGGGCGTCGCGCGCAAGGTTGCACCATGATAGGGTGCCATCATCATCACCATGGCCGCGCCAAGTTCTTTGGCCAGCTGGGCGCGTTCGACCGCGATCGGGGTGGCGAAATGGCTGATCGTGACAATGACCGGCACACGACCCGCAACATGCTTAAGCGAGAGCCGCGTCAGATGTTCGCGCTCGGCATCCGAGATCAGGAATTGCTCGGAATAATTGGCAAGAATGCAGATGCCATCGACGCCCTGATCGATCATGCAATCCAGAATCCGGCACATACCGTCGTCATCGACGCGACCGTCCTCGTGGAAGGCAACCGGCGCGACTGGCCAGATTCCGCTGTATTTTGCCATAAACTTTCCCCCCCAAGAAAATTGCAAATTTCAAGATTTGGCGCGGATGGTATACCATTTTTTCCGACCGACAAGGGGCGGAACTGCGGTCAAGACAGGGTTTTTTCGGCTGCCAGTCCGACCGCGTTTTTGCTGCACTGCGGCGTGAACCTTTCTCTTTTCGGAAGAGAATTTCTGGTATACCAAGTTTTTGCCAAGCCGCATCGGCGCCGCCAGGAGGAGTGACTGACATGGGCGATACCCGCGCGAATAAACGGTTCAGATCGCAGGAATGGTTCGATAATCCGAACAATCCGGGCATGACCGCGCTCTATGTCGAGCGTTATCAGAATCAGGAATATACCCGCGAAGAGCTGCAATCTGAAAAGCCGATCATCGGCGTGGCACAGACAGGCAGCGACATCTCGCCCTGTAACAAGATCCACGTTTTCCTGATGGACCGGATCAAGGCAGGCATTCGCGCGGCCGGCGGGATTCCGATGGAATTTCCGGTGCATCCCATTCAGGAAACCGGCAAGCGCCCCACTGCGGCACTGGATCGCAACCTGGCCTATCTGTCCCTGGTCGAGGTGCTGCACGGCTATCCGCTGGACGGCGTCGTTCTGACGACGGGCTGTGACAAGACCACGCCCGCGATGCTGATGGGTGCGGCGACGGTCGATATTCCGGCGATTGCGCTGAACGGTGGCCCGATGCTGGACGGCTGGTGGCAGGGCAAGCGCGCGGGCTCGGGCACGATCGTTTGGGAAAGCCGCCGACTGCTGTCGGAAGGCAAGATCGATTATGATGAGTTCATGTCGCGCGTCTGCGCCTCGGCGCCTTCGCTTGGGCATTGCAACACCATGGGCACGGCCTCGACGATGAACGCGATGGCCGAGGCACTTGGCATGTCGCTGACCGGAAACTCGGCCATTCCCGCACCGTTCCGCGAGCGTATGGCCATGGCTTATGAGACCGGCAAGCGCATCGTGGAAATGGTCTATGAGGATCTGAAGCCCTCGGATATTTTGACCCGCGAGAGCTTTGAAAACGCGATTGTGGTGAATGCTGCAATCGGTGGTTCGACCAATGCTCCGCCGCATTTGCAGGCAATCGCGCGCCATGCAGGGATCGAGCTGGACGTGAAAGATTGGCAGGACATCGGTTTCGAGATCCCGCTTTTGGTGAACATGCAGCCCGCCGGAGAATATCTGGGCGAAGGTTTCTTCCGCGCGGGCGGCGTTCCTGCGGTCATGGGCGAGCTGATGAAGGCCGGCAAGATCCGCAAAGGCGCGATGACGGCGACCGGCAAGCCGATGGGCGAGAACCTGGAAGGCTGGAAAAGCGTCGATGAGGATGTGATCCGGACCTACGACAAGCCGTTGCGGCCGAACTCGGGCTTCCTGGTGCTGTCTGGCAACCTGTTCGATTCCGCGCTGATGAAAACCTCGGTGATTTCTCAGGATTTCCACGATCGTTTCTTGTCAGACAAGGGCCATGAGGGCATCCACACTGCCCGCGCCATCGTTTTCGAGGGCCCGGAAGATTACCATAACCGCATCAATGACGGCGAATTGCAGATCGATGAGCGCTGCATGCTGTTCATTCGCGGCGTCGGTTGCGTCGGCTATCCGGGCAGCGCCGAAGTGGTCAATATGCAGCCGCCAGATTCGATCCTGAAGCAGGGCATCAAGCATCTGCCGACGGTCGGCGATGGGCGTCAGTCCGGCACCTCGGAAAGCCCCTCGATCCTGAACGCCAGCCCAGAATCGGTGGTTGGTGGCGGTCTGGCCTATTTGCAGACCGGCGATATGGTGCGGCTTGATCTGAACGAGGGCACGCTGAACGCACTTGTCCCCGATGCCGAATGGCAGGCGCGCAAGGATGCTTGGGTTGCGCCGGTTCTGGAAAACCAAACCCCGTGGGAAGAGATCTATCGCTCGACCGTCGGGCAGTTGGCGCAGGGTGGCTGTATCGAGCTTGCGACTAAATATCAAAGGGTTGCGAATAAGCTGCCACGCGATAACCACTAAGGCTGCATAGGGGACAAGGGGGGAAAGCATGTCCAAGACAATCCTGATCACCGGCGGAGGCAGCGGCATTGGCCGCATCACCGCACGGCGTTTTCTGGCCGATGGCTGGCGCGTCGGACTGATTGGCCGGCGCGAGGATGCGCTGATCGAGACGGCGCAGGGCCATGCCAATGCGCTGATCTTGCCCTGCGATGTCACCGATGAGGCGGCGGTCGATCAGACCTTCGCCAAGGCGGTCGCGGCATGGGGGCGACTGGACGTGCTTTTCAACAATGCGGGCGCTGTGCTGATTTCCAAGCTGATCGACGATATTTCCGTCGCAGATTGGAAGCGGGTCACAGATGTCAACATCACCGGCATGTTCCTTTGCGCCCGCGCAGCCTTTCGTCAGATGCGGACGCAAAGCCCTATGGGCGGGCGCATCATCAACAACGGCTCGGTTTCGGCGACGGCGCCGCGGCCCGGCTCGGTGCCTTATACGGTCTCCAAACATGCGGTCACGGGTCTGACCAAGACCCTGTCGCTGGATGGCCGCCCCTTTAACATCGCTTGCGGTCAGGTCGATATCGGCAATGCGCTGACCGATATGGCGGTTGCGATGACCAAGGGCGTGCCGCAGGCGGATGGCTCGATCAAGGTCGAGCCGGTGATGGATGCCGCGCAGGTTGCTGATACGGTCTGGTTCATGGCGAATATGCCGGATGGCACGAATATCCAGCAGGTTACGGTCATGGCGACGAATATGCCCTTCGTGGGGCGTGGCTGATGGCTGGCCCTTCGTTTGATCTGACGGGCAAGCGCGCGCTGGTCACTGGCTCGTCCCAGGGGATCGGCTATGCGCTTGCGCGCGGTCTGGCCGGGGCGGGGGCCAGCGTCGTGCTGAATGGTCGCGATCTGGCCAAGCTGCAGACGGCCGCCGATCAGCTGCGCGCCGAGGGCTATCAGGTCGAGGTCCTGGCTTTTGACGTGACCAATCACGATGCGGTCCGCACCGCCATCGACGGTTTCGAGGCGCAGATCGGGGCCATTGATATTCTGGTCAATAATGCCGGAATGCAGCACCGCGCGCCGCTGGATGAATTTCCCGCGCAAGCCTTCGAGCAGATGCTGCAAACCAATATCGCCAGCATCTTCCATGTCAGCCAAGCGGTGGCGCGACATATGTTGTCGCGCGGTGCGGGCAAGATCATCAGCATTGCCAGCGTGATGACCCAACTCGCGCGTGCAGGGGTTGCGCCCTATACCGCGACCAAGGGCGCGGTTGGCAATCTGACCAAAGGCATGGCTGCGGATTGGGCGGGCAGGGGGCTGCAATGCAATGCGATTGCGCCCGGATATTTCCGCACGCCGCTCAACCGCAATCTTTCCGAAAACCCCGAGTTCAACGACTGGCTGACCCGGCGCACCCCTGCCGGCCGCTGGGGCGAACTGGAAGAGCTGGCGGGCGCTTGCGTCTTTCTGGCTTCGCCGGCCTCGTCTTTTGTGAACGGGACCACGATTTATGTCGACGGCGGCATTACGGCGACCGTCTAATTTACTGAAAGGCCACATTCATGACCAAGGTTCTTGCCATCGGGCAATATGCTGAAAATGACAGCAAAGCGCTGGCGCAGGATTTCAGCGCCCTTGCCCTTGCAGGTCCCGATGACGTGGCCAGCCTTTCGACGGATCAGCGCGCCGCGATCGAGGCTTTGGCCTATAAGGGCCATCACCCGGTTGCAGCTGCGCTGATGGACCTTTTGCCCAATCTCAAGATCATCGCGAATTTCGGCGTGGGCTATGATGCAATCAATGTCGCCGATGCGACGGCGCGCGGGATCTTGGTCACCAATACGCCCGATGTGTTGAATGACGATGTTGCAGATCTGGCTGTGGCGATGCTGATTGCGCAGTCGCGCCAGATGCCACGCGCGGAAAGCTGGCTGCGCAGCGGCACCTGGGAGAATGGCAAGGATCTGCCGCTGGCGCGCAAAATGTCGGGGCGCCGGGTCGGTGTTCTGGGCATGGGCCGCATTGGCCGCGAGATCGCCGACCGCCTTGCCGCCTTCAAATGCGAGATCCATTACCAGTCGCGCTCGATCAAAGAGACGCCCGGCTGGACCTATCACGCCGATCCCGTCAGCCTTGCGCAGGCGGTGGATGACATCATTGTCGCTGTCGTGGGTGGCCCGGATACGGTTGGTTTTGTCTCGGCCGATGTGATCGCGGCTTTGGGCAATGACGGGGTCATCGTGAATATCTCGCGCGGGTCGGTGATCGATGAAGAGGCACTGATCGCGGCGCTGCAAAATCGCACGATCCGTGGCGCGGCTTTGGATGTGTTCCGCAATGAACCGCATGTCGATCCGCGCTTCATGGACTTGGACAATGCCCTTTTGCTGCCGCATATCGGCTCGGCCACGGTCGAGACGCGGGCCGAAATGGGTGCGCTGCAGCGGCGCAATCTGGCGGCAATGCTGGCCGGGCAGCCGCCCTTGACGGCGGTAAACCGGATCTAAGCCATGGCGCCCGAGGAAACCCTTGCCGAAACCATCGCCTATGAAATCAGGCGCGAGATCCTGCGCGGCACCTTGCCGCCGGGCGCCCCGATCAAAGAGCGTGACAATGCCGAACGGCAGGGGGTCTCGCGCACACCAATGCGCGAGGCAATCCGAATTCTGGCCAAAGAGGGGCTGGTTCAGTTGCGCCCCTTGCGCAGCCCCGTCGTCGCCGACCCCTCGCTTGAGGAAATCGTCGATCAAGTCCATGTCTTGCATACGCTCGAACTTTTGGCCGGTGAGTTGGCCTGTGAGCGGGCCACGCTCGAGGATCTGGACAAGATCTCGGCGCTCAAGCGGCGCATCGAGACGATTTATGGCGAGGCAGATACGCTGGATGTCTTTGAGATCGACATGCAGTTTCATGCGGCCATTGTCGCCGCCTCGCATAATGTCGCTTTGGCGGAAACCCATGGTGCCTATATGGCGCGGCTTTGGCGCGCGCGCTATCTGTCGGCACGGCGCAAAAAGGCACGGTCGCGGGTGATCCGCCAGCATGATGCCATTCTGGACGCTTTGCGGGCCCGTGATCCGCAGCGCGTGAAGGCGGAAACCGACAGTCACCTTGCGGATATGATCCTGAACATCCGCGACCATTTCCGCGAGGTCAGCGAAAATGGGGCCCCCACTGATGATGACGCCGGCCGCAGCTGATCTCGTTAACCCGTATAAGCCATTTTAAAGAGCCAAACAGATGAACGACACCATCCGCCTTGATCCCTCTGACAATGTCGAGACCGCCCTGCGCGCGCTGGCCGCTGGCGAGGGTGGGGCGAGTACGCCGATTCCGCGCGGCCATAAGCTGGCAGTGCGTGACATTTCCAAGGGCGAGCCGGTGCTGAAATATGCCCAGATCATTGGTTGGGCCTCGCAGGATATTCCGGCAGGTGCGCATATCCACACCCATAACCTCGAGTTCCGCAACATCAGCCATGATTATGATTTCGGAACAAACCTGCGCCCGGTCGGCGCGCCCGCCCGTCAGGACACGTTTCGCGGCTATCGTCGCGCCAATGGCAAGGTCGGCACGCGCAACTATATCGCGATTCTGACCTCGGTGAACTGTTCGGCCACCGCCGCGCGTCAGATCGCCGCGCATTTCACCCCCGAGCGTCTGGCAGCTTTTCCCAATGTTGACGGCGTCACCGCCTTTGTCCATGGCACCGGCTGCGGTATGGCCAGCAATGGCGAGGGGTTCGAGACGCTGCAACGGGTGATGTGGGGCTATGCGCGCAACCCCAATGTCGGCGGCGTGCTGATGGCGGGTCTGGGCTGCGAGGCCAACCAGATCGACTGGCTGATCGAGGCCTTTGGCCTGACCCCCGGGCCGCTGTTCCAGACCATGAATATTCAAGATGTCGGCGGTCTGCGCAAAACCGTGGCTTTGGGCATCCAAAAGGTCG
Source organism: Paracoccus sp. (in: a-proteobacteria) (assembly GCF_032007265.1). Classification (GTDB taxonomy): domain Bacteria; phylum Pseudomonadota; class Alphaproteobacteria; order Rhodobacterales; family Rhodobacteraceae; genus Paracoccus. Next base: position 9,165 of record NZ_DALZMB010000047.1, read on the forward strand.
AGGCGATGTTGCCGTTGGTCAATGCCTTTGAGCGTAGCGAATGTCCGGCATCGGAACTGATGGTCGGGTTGCAATGCGGCGGCTCGGACGCCTGGTCGGGGATTACGGCAAACCCGGCGCTTGGTTATGCATCGGATCTGCTGGTCCAGCAGGGCGGAACGACGGTTCTGGCCGAAACGCCTGAAATTTATGGCGCCGAGCATTTGCTGACCCGCCGCGCCGTCGACGCAAAGGTCGGTGGCAAGCTGGTCGATCTGATTTCCTGGTGGGAAGATTATACCGCGCGCAATAATGGCAGCATGGATAACAACCCCAGCCCCGGCAATAAGAAGGGCGGCCTGACCACGATCCTTGAAAAGTCGTTGGGCGCTGCGGCCAAAGGGGGCACTTCGCCGCTGACGGGGGTCTATAAATATGCAGAGCCGGTCACGGCGCGGGGTTTCACCTTTATGGACAGCCCCGGCTATGATCCGGCCAGTGTCACAGGGCAGATCGCCTCGGGGTGCAATCTGATTGCCTTTACCACCGGGCGCGGCTCGGCTTTTGGTGCCAAGCCCTCGCCGTCGATCAAGATCGCGACCAATTCGGAAATGTATCAACGCCTGACCGAGGATATGGATGTCAACGCAGGCGCGATCCTGACCGAAGGCAAAACAGTCGAGCAGATCGGTCGCGAGATCTATGAGATGCTGCTGCGGGTCGCCTCGGGCGAGCCGTCCAAATCCGAGGCGCAAGGCCTGGGGGATTATGAATTCGTGCCCTGGCAAATTGGCGCAGTGATGTAATCAGCTTCAACGAATTGATGGCCGATTGCGCGCGACAGACCGCGGCAATGATGCCAGATTACCCGCGAATCTTAAGGAGGAACCTATGAAACTTTTGCGTTATGGCCCTGTTGGGCAGGAAAAACCGGGTCTGCTGGATCAGGACGGCAAGATCCGTGACCTCTCGGGCCACATCGCCGATATTGCTGATGACGTTCTGACCCCCAAAGGTCTGGCGAAACTGGCCGCGATCGATCCCGCCAGCCTGCCCGAAGTCAGCGGCAACCCGCGTCTGGGCGCCTGCGTCGGCAATGTCCGCAAATTCATCGCCATTGGCCTGAACTATGCCGATCATGCCGCTGAAAGCGGTCTGCCGGTCCCGGCCGAGCCGGTCGTGTTCAACAAATGGACCAGCTGCATCGTCGGCCCCAATGACGACATCCAGATCCCCCCGGGCTCGGTGAAAACCGACTGGGAGGTCGAGCTGGGCATCGTCATCGGCAAAGCAGCCAGCAATGTCTCGCAGCAGGATGCGCTGGATCACGTGGCAGGCTATTGCGTCGTCAACGACGTTTCCGAGCGCGAATGGCAGATCGAGCGTGGTGCGACTTGGGACAAGGGCAAGGGCTTTAACACCTTCGGCCCGATTGGTCCTTGGGTTGTGACCAAAGACGAGGTCGCCGATCCAGGCAAGCTGCACATGTGGCTTGAGGTTGATGGCAAGCGCTATCAGGATGGCACGACCGAGACGATGATTTTCCCCGTGGCCGAAATCGTTGCATATTGCTCGCAGCTGATGACGCTGATGCCGGGTGATGTGATCACGACGGGCACCCCTCCGGGTGTTGGCATGGGGCAAAAACCGCCGGTCTATCTGAAGGGCGGCGAGACCATTCGTCTGGGCATCGCCGGTCTGGGCGAGCAGACCCAAAAGGTTCTGCCTGCGAAATGAGTCAAGAAGCGCGCCTGCGCGAACGGATTTGCGAGCTGGCCCGGTCGATGTTCGACCGTGGCCTGACCGCAGGCTCGACGGGGAATATTTCTGCCCGGACACCGGATGGCGGGATGCTTGTCTCGCCCACCGGGACCAGTTTCGGGCGGCTTGATCCTGCGCGGCTGGCGCGCTTTGACGAAAACGGTCGCCAGATCGATGGCGACCGTCCCACCAAGGAAATGCCCCTGCATACGGCCTTTTACCAGACCCGTAATCGGGCCGAGGCGGTCGTGCATCTGCATTGCTGTCACGCTGTTGCGCTGTCGGTTTTGCCTGACGCATCGACGGATGATTTTCTGCCTCCGATCACGCCCTATGCCTTTATGCAGCTGGGTCGCGTCAAGCTGCTGCCTTATTTCCGTCCCGGCGATCCGGCCATTGGCGATGCAGTGCGCGGGCTTGCGGGCAAGCGCTCGGCGGTGATGCTGGCCAATCATGGCCCCGTTGTCGCGGGCCGCGATCTCGAGGCCGCCTGCAATGCCATTGAAGAACTTGAGGCCACGGCCCGGCTTGCGCTTTTGCTGCGCGGTCAGTCGCCGGCCATGCTGACCGCTGATCAGGTCGCCGATCTGGTCAAGATCCACGATATTGCCTGGGGTGATGATTGATGCGCTTTTCCGCCAACCTTGGCTTTCTTTGGGCCGATCTGCCATTGCCGCAGGCGATCCGTGCTGCCAAGGCGGCCGGTTTTGACGCGGTCGAATGCCATTGGCCCTATGAGACAGCCGCCGAAGATGTTGCACAGGCTTTGGCCGAGACCGGCCTGATCATGCTGGGGCTGAACACGCGCCGCGGCAAGCCCGGCGAAAATGGCCTTGCAGCCCTGCCCGGACGCGAAAGCGAGGCCCGCGCCGAGATCGACCGTGCCGTTGATTATGCTGCGCGCATTCATTGCGGGGCGGTTCATGTCATGGCTGGATTTGCGACCGGCGATGAGGCGCATCAGACCTTTCTGGCCAATCTTGATTATGCCTGCCGCGCCGCGCGCCCGCATGGGATCACGGTGCTGATCGAGCCGCTGAATCATTACGATGCCCCCGGATATTTCCTGTCCACCTCTGAGCAGGCGGCAGGCATTATCGCGGCTGTGCCCCATGACAATTTGCGGCTGATGTTTGACTGCTATCACCTTCAGATCATGGAAGGTGACATCTCGCGGCGGCTAAAGGCGCATCAGGCCATCATCGGACATATCCAGATCGCCTCGGTCCCGGATCGGGGCACCCCCGATCATGGAGAGCTGGACTATCGCCACATTTGCGCGCTGCTGGCCGAGATGGGCTGGGACCGCCCCTTGGGTGCTGAATACAAGCCCCAGCACCCGACCGATCAGACCCTAAACTGGTTGCCGGCGCTACGCGCGATCTAGCCTAGCGCGGCCAAGGCATCGGCAAAAAAGCTTTCGGCGCCGAAATTGCCTGATTTCAGTGCCAAAGCCAGCGCGCCTTGGCTGTCTTGGGCATAGGTCCAAGGCACGCCCGGTGCAATTTCCGCGCCAATCATCACCTGTGTCACGCCAAGGGCATTGGCCACCGCACCCGAGGTCTCGCCGCCCGCCACCACAAAGCGGGCTCGGCCTTGCTGGCGCGCATCCTGCGCCAAAAGGGCCAGCGCCTCTTCGACGATCCTGCCCGCTTCTGCCGTCCCAAGCTGGGCTTGGGCATGGCGCACGGCCTTGGGCTCGGCCGTGGCATAGATCAAGACGGGGCCATTTCCGGCTTGTGCGGCCAGCCATGCCCGCGCTTTTTCCGGCCCTTCGGCGGCCAGGGTCAAAGGGTCCAGTTGGAAATGCGCAACCTGGTCGCGAAAGGCCGCAACCTGCGCGCGCGTCATGGCCGAGCAGCTGCCCGACAGAACCACCGCCCCGGGATCAAGCATGGGCGCCTGAAACCCTGCCGTGCCTGCCTGAAGCAGACCCGCCTTGCGCCATAGATCGGGCAGGGGGCGGGCCAGCGCACTGCCCCCGGTGATCAAGGGCATATCCAGACAGGCTTGGGCAATGGCCTCAAGGTCGTGATCCGAGATCGCGTCAACAACCAGATGGCCGATGCCTTGGCCCTGAAAATCCGCACGCGCGGCGGCAATTGCCTGCGCGCCGCGTGCAACGGTGGGCCAGTCGATCAGCCCAACCTTGCCACCTTGCAGCTGAGGCGCAAGGAGCCGGGTCAGATCGCTGTCACGCATGGGCGTCAGCGGGTGATCCTTCATCGGGCTTTCCGCCAAGGGCTGGTTGCCAACGAAGAGGTTGCCCATAAAAACCCGTCTGCCATTTTCGGGAAAGGCCGGGCAATAGATCGTCTGATCCGTGCCCAGATCCGCCATAAGCGCAGCCGCGACCGGGCCAATATTGCCCGTGCTCGTGCTGTCAAAGGTCGAGCAGTATTTCCAGTAAAACTGCCGCGCCCCGCTTTGGCGCAGCCAGGCCAGCGCGGCCCGGGTGTCGGCCACTGCCTCATCGACGGGGGCGGTGCGGCATTTCAGGGCGATCACCTCGACATCGGCGCGGCGATCGGGTGCGCTGTCTGGCAACCCAAGGCGCAGCGAGACCGAGACCCCGCTACGTGCCAAAAGCCCCGCCAGATCGGTCGCGCCGGTAAAATCATCCGCGATGCAGCCAAGGATTGTCATAATGCCCTCCGTAATCCGGGCGAAAGGTTAGCGATGCGTGACGGGCGCGCCAAGCCCCGGCCAGCTTTTGACGGGCCGCGCCTAGGTTTATCGGCACGCCCCTGTGATGCGCGGTCGTTTCCCGCAGGCCTGGGCCTTAGTCGCGACTAAAGGCCAAAAGCGTGTCCTGACGATAGGTTTCGCCCGGCAAAAGCAAAGCAGAGGGAAAGTTCGGATGGTTGGGCGCATCCGGCCACAGCTGCGATTCCATCGCAATGCCCGCATTGGCACCATAGGGATGACCATTCAGCCCCGTCGCGCGGGGATGCAGGTTGGCCCCGGCATAGACCTGAAGGCCCGGCTCGGTCGACAGGATGTCCAAAGTGATGCCACCTGCGGATAATCTGGCGGCAAGAACGGGCATGGGCTGATGGTTGCGCGCAATGCAAAAGTTGTGGTCCAGCACTGACAGCACACGCGGATCGTTCAGCAAGCGCCCCTCGCGGAAGTCGAAAATCGTGCCATCGACAGGGGCAATTTCGCCGGTCGGGATCATCTCGGCATCGACGGGCGTATATTCGGGTGCAGCGATCTGAAGACGGTGGCCGGTAATGTCGGCGCTGCCATCCAGATTGAAATAGCTGTGCTGCGCCAGATTGCACAGGGTTTCGGCGTCGGTCTGGGCCTCGAAGGCCAGCTTCAGCGTGGGGCCGGGCAAGATCTTATAGGTCAGCGCAATGTGCAGATGTCCCGGAAAGCCCATATGTCCGGCGGCCAGATCGCAGGTCAGGGTGACGCTGTCACTGGTCTGCTCGGTAAAGGTCCAGTTGCGCGTCGAGGTGCCCTCATGGCCCCCATGCAACAGGTGCTTGTCCAGAAAGTTCACATCAAGCTGGCAATCCTGCCCACCGATCTTTGCACGACCATTGGCAATGCGATTGGCAAAGCGCCCGGCGATTGCGCCGAAATGCTTGCCCTCGGTCAGATAGGGTTCAAGCGTGTCAAAGCCCAGAACCAGAGGGTGGGCAACCCCATCAAGGCGCAGATCCTGAAGCCGCGCGCCAAAGCTGACGATGCTGGCAGTCAGGCCATGGGCTGAAATGACGGCGCGAAGGGCGGGTTGGCCATCGGGCAAGGTGCCAAAGGTGGAAATGCTCATGTCGTGATCCTGATCGAAGGGGCGGGCAGGCCGCGCAAACCGGGCTGAGTGATGGTCCAGGTCTTGCCATCGCCCGCACCTTTCAGGCCGACGGCGGCGCTGGTCACCATGATTTGGTCAAGTTGCGGGCCGATGAATGCGGGGCAGGTCACCTGCTGGGCATCGATTGCAATGGTCTGAAGCAATGTGCCGTCAGCGCCGTAACATGCCAGCTGCCCGGCCCCCCATTGGGCACACCAAAAACGCCCTTCGGCATCGGTTACCGCACCATCGGGGTTCAGGTCTTGTGCGCTAAGATCCAGAAAAACCGCAGGATCGCCAAGCGGCCAACCCTGTGGGTCCAGCGCTTGGCGCCAGACGATCTGGCGCGCGGTATCGGCGAAATAGACCTGCTTGCCATCTGGGCTAAAGCAGATCGCATTCGGGATCGAGATCTGCCCATGAAGCTTGCGCAGCTCGTTTTTGTAAAAGCGATAGATGGACCCTGCGCCCGTGGCCGCATTGCGCGCCATTGTCCCGATCCAAAAGCCCCCCTGCGGGTCTGCGCGCCCGTCGTTCGAGCGGTTTTCGGAAAGCTCAGCCTCGAGGGGAACCAGATCGCGCCGGGTGCCGTCGCGCAGGTCAAAGGTAAAAATTGCGGTCTCGGACGCGATCATCAATCTGTCATGGTCGATCCAGCCAGCCGCAGAAACATGTTCCGAGAATTGCCAGGTCCGGGGTTGGCCATCCTCGATACTGTGCAGGCGATGCCCAAGGATGTCGAACCAGAAGGGTTGATTGCGGGTGGGGTGCCAAAAGGCACCCTCGCCAAGTTGGCACACCCTGTCGTCAAAGACCGCGACGGTCATGCCTGACCTTTAAGCGCGGCGACCAAGGTGGCTGCGCGCTGGCCGACAATCTCGGCGCTGTCGCCCGGCTTATACAACGCCGAGCCGATGCCAAAGCCCTTGGCGCCAGCCGCAAGCCAGCTGCCAAAGTTGCTGGCATCGGCGCCGCCCACGGCAAAGACCGGCATGTCAGGCGGCAAAACCGCGCGCAAAGCCTTGAGGGTGCCGGTGCCTGCGGTCTCGGCGGGGAACAGTTTCAACCCGGTCGCGCCTGCCTTGATCGCGGCGAAACATTCGGTGGCCGTGAAGACACCCGGCCAGCTTTCCATGCCCAGTTTGCGGCTTTCGGCGATGACCTCGGGGTCGGCATTGGGCGAGACGATCAGCTTGCCGCCCGCTTGGGCGACCTCATGGACCTGAGCGGTGGTCAGCACCGTGCCCGCCCCGATCAGCGCCTGGCTGCCAAAGGCCTGGGACATGGCGCGGATGCTTTCCAGAGGTCGCGGAGAGTTCAGCGGAACCTCGATCTTGGTGATGCCTGCGCGGATCAGCGCTTCGGTGATGGGCAGGGCCTCTTCGGGGGTGATGCCGCGAAGAATGGCGATAAGGGGGGCGTTCATGGTCAGTCCTGTAGTTGACGATGGGCAGCAGTCAGGCCCGCAAGGACCAGCTCGCCACCATCGGTGACGCCGGCTTGGCAGCCAGCTTGCGCCAACGCGCGCGCGTAAAGTGTGGTCAGGGCCGGTGCGGCAATCAGCACGACCTGGCGATCTTGCCAATAATCGCGCGCTGCGGCGATTTCTGCACCGATCAGCAACCCCGAAAGGCGTCCGGCCGTGACCGAGCCGGTCGCACCATCCAGCAAAGCGGCGGCGCGCAAGGCAAAAAGCGCGCGCGTCGCCGCCAGCGGATCGGCAATCGCAAGGGCCGCGCCCGCATCGAAAGCATCCACGTCGGGGGCAACATTGCCAATGCTGAGGCGCAGGACAGATTGTTGCGACAGCAGGGCAAACTGCTCGCCGGTCATGAAGGTTTGAAAACGGTGAACTTGCCCATCTGCGATCTCGACCCATTTCGAATGGGTGCCCGGCAGGCAAAGCGCCCCCTCGAATTCGGGGTTTTGTGCCAAAAACCCTGCGATCTGGGTTTCCTCGCCACGCATCACATCGGGCGGGCTGGCCTGCGACAGGCCCGGCAGAATGCGCACCGAAAGGCGTGGGTCAAGGACCTGAGGGCGAATGGCACGCTTGGCGTCAAGCGGAGTGCAGGGCACGGCGCGATAGTCGGCCTCGATCCAGCCAGTGCGCGCACCGACCATGCCGCAGGCCAGAACCTCGACCCGGCCCCCGTCCAAGCCCTCGTCAGGCAGCCAATCTGCAATCAGATTGCGCAAGACGGGCTCGAATTGGGTTGCAGTCAATCCGGCCATGCCTTGATCGGCCGATTTGGCGGCGATGGCCCCGTTAGGACCCATCGCCCAGACGCGAAGCCGCGTCGTTCCCCAGTCGACTGCAATCCAGTCGGGTGCATTTTTATCTGTCATTACCACTCAAACGAATCGGTCTGTTGATGTCGGCCCAACATCATCGCATCTGCGACGTGGCGGAAAGGGGCCAGATCAACATCGCTTTCGCATTTCGCGATGAGCTGCGCGAAACGGGCGTAAATACGGTCATATTCGCCCGCAAGCGCCCCTTCATCCGCGATTACCTTGCCGCCTGCGACAATTCGTGCACCGCCCTGCGACAATTCAAGATCACCGTCATCGGTCTTGATCAGCATATCCCAGGTCTGAACGCCGGTTTCGCGGAAATCGAAATCCAGATCGACCGGCGCCCCCTCTTCGGTTTTCATGGTCAGCTGCGCGGCGATGGGGGTGTCGCGGTTTGCCGGGAATTCCAGCGTGCCCGAGGTCGTGTAAAGCGCCACAGGCAGAATATGGGTCAGCACCGAGTACGCGTTGATGCCGGGGTCGAAAACCCCGGTTCCGCCGGGCTGGAAAATCCAGTCCTGACCCGGATGCCAGCGACGAACATCCTCGCGCCAGGTGACCGTGATTGCGCAGATGCGCCGCTTGGCCAGCCAATTGCGCGCGCCCGGAATGCCCGGTGCGAACTGGCTGTGCCATGCGGTGAACAACGTGCGTCCCTGTTCGCGGGCAATCCGCTCGAGGGTCATGACCTCGCTGACCGTGGTGCCGGGGGGCTTTTCCAGCAGGACGTGGCGACCTGCCAAAAGCGCCTCGCGGGCGACGGCAAAGCGTACCTGCGGCGGGGTGCATAGCGCGACGGCCCCGACCTCGGGCATCTGACGCAGGAATTGTCCGACATCCTTGAAGGCGGGCAGGCCGTCTTGTTGGCTGACCGGATCGACGCTGGCCGCCAGATGAAAGGTCGGGCTGGCATTGATCGCCGGGACATGCTGTTCGCGGGCAATCTTGCCCAGACCGATCAAGGCGATTTCCATATTGCTCATGTCCGCGTCTAGCCTTTGCTTTTGTTGGAAACGTCAAAGATCACCGCAGCCAGCAAGACCAGCCCCTTGATGATCTGTTGGGTATCAATGCCGATGCCAAGGATCGACATGCCGTTGTTCATCACACCCATGATAAAGGCGCCGACAACTGCGCCGATCACCGTGCCGATTCCGCCCGCCATCGAGGCGCCGCCGATAAATACGGCCGCGATCACATCCAGCTCGAAGCCGACCCCTGCCTTGGGCGTGGCCGAGTTCAGGCGCGCGGCGACAACCATTCCGGCCAAGGCCGCCAGCATGCCCATGTTCACGAAGGTAAAGAACACGACCCGCTCAGAGTTGATCCCCGACAGTTTGGCGGCTTTGGCATTCCCGCCGATGGCATAGATGCGACGGCCAATCGTCGTGCGCTCTGAGACGAAAGAGTAAAGCGCGACCAGCAACGCCATGATGATAAAGACGTTGGGAAAGCCGCGGAAGTTTGCCAGCGTCCATGTCATCCACGCCAAAGCCAAAAAGATCAGCGCGTTTTTCACAGCGAAAAAGGCAAAGGGCTCGTCGACGATGCCGGTGGCTTCTTCACGCTTGCGATTGCGGATTTGCAGCCAAAGAATGGCAATTGCCGCGCCCCAGCCCAGCACCAGAGACAGGGCATTGGGCTTGCCGATGCCGAACAGGTCAGGAATGAACCCCGAGGCGATTTTCTGGAACTCTGGCGGGAATGGGCCGATGTTCTGACCCTGCAACAAGGTCATGGTCAGCCCACGAAAGACCAGCATCCCGGCCAAGGTCACGATGAAGGACGGGATTTTCCAATAGGCGATCCAATAACCCTGAAGGCCGCCAATGATGCCGCCCGCGATCAGGCTGATCACGACGACGACGGGGATCGGCAGCCCCATTTTCACGACCATATAGGCCGCCAGCGCCCCGACAAAGGCCGCGACCGAGCCGACCGAAAGGTCAATATGGCCCGCGACGATCACCAAAAGCATCCCGACCGCCATGATGACGATATGGCTGTTTTGCAAGAAAAGGTTGGTCAGGTTGACGGGGCGAAACAAAATGCCGCCGGTCACGATCTGGAAAAAGACCATGATGATGACCAGCGCGAAAAGAATGCCATATTCGCGAATGTTTCTGCGGATAAAGCCAAAGGTGCCGCCGCTTGGCGTGGTGGGGGTGGTGTCAGACATGCGCAACCTCTGCCTCGATTTCTGCGACGGTGACGGTCGGATCACTGGCGTTCTGGCCAGATCTGATGATCATCCCCATGATTTTTTCCTGAGACGCCTCGGGCGTCGCGAGCTCGCCGACGATGCGCCCTTCATTCATCACCAAGATGCGGTCGGTCGTGCCCAAAAGCTCGGGCATTTCCGACGAGATCACGATGACCGATTTGCCGCTATCGGCCATTTCGCGGATCATCGTATAGATTTCGTATTTCGCGCCGACGTCGATACCGCGCGTCGGCTCGTCCAAGATCAGGATCTCGGGATTGGAGAACAGCCATTTCGACAGCACGACCTTTTGCTGGTTGCCGCCCGAAAGATTGACGGTTTCCTGCTCGATCGAGGAGGAGCGGATGTTCATGCGTTTGCGGTAATCGCGCGCAATCTCGGCCTCGCGGTGGCGGTCGATGACCGTCGCTTTGGCGACACCCGAAAGGTTGGCCAAGGGAATATTGCGGCGAATGGTTTCGATCAGCACAAGGCCCAGGGATTTGCGGTCTTCGGTGACATAGGCCAGGCCTGCGTCAATTGCCTTTGGCACGGTGGAAAGATCGACTTTCTTGCCGCTGATCGTCACCTCGCCGGATCGGAAGCGCCCCATGGCGCGGCCAAAGATGCTCATGGCCAATTCGGTTCGGCCCGCGCCCATTAGGCCGGCGATACCCAAAACTTCGCCGCGGCGCAGATCAAAACTGGCATCCTTGACCATCATGCGGCCGGGCATGGCCGGATCCTCGACGTTCCAGCCGCGGACCTGCATCACGATCTCGCCGATCTTGGGCTCGCGCGGGGGATAGCGGTCATCCATCGACCGGCCGACCATATCCTTGATGATCTGCTCTTCGGAAACCATCCTGTCGTGATGTGCAACGGTTGCACCATCGCGCAGCACGGTAATGCTGTCGGCAACCTGCGAGATTTCGTTCAGCTTGTGCGAAATCAGGATGGCCGTCATGCCCTGGTCGCGAAAGCCAGCCAGAAGGCGCAACAGCGCATCGCTGTCGTTTTCGTTCAGTGACGAGGTCGGCTCATCCAAAATCAGCAGCTCGACCTTTTTGGACAAGGCCTTGGCGATCTCGACCAGCTGTTGCTTGCCCATTCCTAATTCGCCAACCTTGGTCGCGGGATTTTCACGCAGCCCGACCTTGGCCAGCAGTTCAGCGGTGCGGCGGTTGGTTTCGCGGCGGTCGATGATGCCATTTTTCGCGATTTCGTTGCCCAGAAAGATATTCTCGGCAATCGACATCTGGGGAACAAGCGCCAGCTCTTGGTGGATGATGACGATGCCCTGCGCTTCAGAGTCGTGGATGCCGCGAAAGGCCATCGGCTGGCCGTTATACAAAATTTCGCCCGTGTAGCTGCCATGGGGATAGACCCCCGACAAAACCTTCATCAGGGTTGACTTGCCTGCGCCATTTTCACCGACCAAGGCGCGGATCTCGCCACGCTTGACCGCCAGATTGACGTTGTTCAGGGCTTTGACGCCGGGGAATTCTTTGGTGATTCCCCGCATTTCCAGGATGCTGTCCATCGCTGCCTCTTGCTGGGGCCGAAGCAGGATTACCCGCTTCGGCCTTGGGGTTGCTTAGCGATTACTTAAGCTGGTCTTCGGTATAGTAGCCCGACTCGATCAGGATCTGCTTGACGTTATCCTTGGTCACCGGAACCGGCTGCAGCAGGTAAGAGGGGACAACCTTGACGCCGTTGTTATAGGTCTTGGTGTCATTCACTTCCGGCTCTTTGCCTTCCAGCATGGCGTTGACCATGCCGACGGTCACCTTGGCCAGCTCGCGCGTGTCCTTGAACACGGTCGAATACTGCTCGCCTGCCAGGATCGACTTCACCGACTGGATCTCGGCATCCTGGCCCGTCACCACAGGCATTTTCAGATCGCCCGAGCCATAGCCCACGCCTTTCAGCGAGGAGAGAATACCGATCGACAGCCCGTCATAGGGCGACAGAACACCGTTCACATGCTTGTCGGTGTAATTGGCCGACAAGATGTTATCCATCCGTGCCTGAGCGGTCGCCGGATCCCAACGCAAGGTGCCGACCTTGTCCATGCCCATCTGCCCCGATGGCACAACCACCGAGCCGTCATCGATCAGCGGCTGGATCACCGACATCGCGCCATCATAGAAGAAGAAGGCGTTGTTATCGTCTGGCGAGCCGCCGAACAGTTCGACGTTCCATGGCTTCACATCCGGGAAGTTGGCCTTGAGCCCGTCAACCAGCGTGGTGGCCTGCTCGACGCCGACCTTGAAGTTGTCAAAGGTCGCGTAATAATCGATGTCGGGCGTGTCGCGGATCAGGCGGTCATAGGCGATGACCTTGATGTCGGCGGCTTTGGCATTGGCCAAAGCATTCGACAAGGTCGTGCCGTCAATGGCTGCAATCACCAGGACGTTGACGCCTTTGGTGATCATGTTTTCGATCTGCGACAGCTGGTTGGGGATATCATCATCCGCATATTGCAGGTCGGTCTTATAGCCCGCAGATTCGAACTGCTTGACCATGTTATTGCCGTCATCGATCCAGCGCGCCGAGCTTTTCGTCGGCATCGAGATCCCGACCAGACCCTCGGCCGATGCCCAACCGGGCAGACCCATTGTCGTGACCGAGGCCAAGGCAATCGCGACTTTCTTAAAGTTTTTCATATCGTCTCCCTGTCGATATATCGCCATGAGGACCGGCAGGGGCAGTAGTCCTGCCTGCGGTGCCATGACGTCTTCCCCCCATTCGCGCGGATTGTGCCACGCGGGCGGACAACGCCGCTCAGGTGAAGGCTAGACAGTCGGGGATATAACCGTCAATTGCGGTTTTCTGGCAACGTTATGTATTTTAAGGTATATCAAACGGGCAGAGCAGGTCGGGGCTGGTATGAAACGTGAATGGGGCGAAGAACTGATCTCGCGCGGGATCAAATTGCGACAGCTGGCATTGCTGATTGCGGTGCAGGATTCCGGGCAGATGAGCAGGGCGGCCGCGATCCTGAATATGACCCAGCCGGCCGCCTCGCGGATGATGACGGACCTAGAGGCGATCGTTTCAGCACGTCTGACGCAGCGTCACCCCCGCGGCATCACCCTGACCCCCGCCGGAGAGCGGTTGGCCGAGCGCTCACGCCATCTTTTGCGCGACCTCGACATCGCGGGCCGAGAGGTGCGCAACCTGGATTGCGGGCGCATTGGCACGGTTCATCTCGGCTCGGTTTCGGGGCCCTCGCTAGAGCTGGTTTTGCCGATCGTGCGCGGCCTGCGCGAAAGCGAGCCCGACCTTCAGGTCAATGTCACCGTCGATTCCAGCGACAGGCTGGTTGCGGAAATGCTTTCGGGTCGGTTGGATTTCTGCATCGGGCGCATTCCCTCGGGGGTTGATCCGGCAGCATTCGAAGTCAGCCCGATCGGGATCGAGCCATTGGCGCTGATCGTGCGAGAGGGGCATGAACTGGCGCTGCGCCCGCCAAGCGGCATCGAGGAATGTCTGGATTACGACTGGGTGATGCAGCCTCCGGGTGGGCTGCTGCGCACAACGGTCGAGCAATATCTGCTGTCACGCGGGCTAGACCTGCCACGACGGGTGATTGGCACCTCGTCTTTGATGCTGACGCTGGCCTTTACCAATCGTTCGGATGCGATTGCCATCATGTCTCAGGCGGCCGCCAATTTCTTTGCCGGCGAGGATGGCTTGCAGGCCAAGGTTCACATTCTGCCCGTTGCGCCCGAATTGTCGGTGTCGTCTTATGGCATCCTGACCCTGCGCGACCGTGCGCCCACACCTGCGGCGATGGTGATCTTGCAGCGCCTGATGCAAGAGCTGTCCTTGCGCGCACAGGCATCGGCGGGACCGCTTTCGGGGCCACGGCCTGACAGGATGCGCTAGCCCTGCAGCCGCAGATCCGCCCAATCCGGGTGGCGGTCGAACTGCGCGCGCACATAAGAGCAAAGCGGCAAGATCTTGGTGCCTTGCGCGCGCGCATCTGCAATCAGCCGTTCCACCATTGCGGCTGCCACCCCGGTTCCGCGCATGGCAGGCGGGGTATAGGTATGATCCGCCGCGATCATCCGGGGGCCAATATTGTGCCAGCTCAGCTCGGCCACCTCATCGCCTTCGGCGCGACTGACCAGATAGCGGCCACCTTGGGCGCTGTCTTGGCGTTGAATGTCGATCTCGCTCATCGTGCTCACCTGTGTGTTTCAGGGGTAACGCGCGCAATTGGCTTTCGTTCATCTGGCACAGATTGCCATGAAAAAGGCCCGGTACGGGACCGGGCCTTGAATGTCTCATGCATCTTTTGCGGATGCCGATCTGTCGATCAGGCGCGCTCGGAATATTCAAAAAGCTCGGTGTTCACGACGATCTTTTCATCCGTACCTACGAAAGGCGGGATCATCACGCGCACGCCATTGTCCAGGATCGCGGGCTTGAAGCTTTTGGCCGCAGTCTGCCCGTTCAGGACCGGCTCGGTTTCAACGACGGTGCAAATGACCTTTTGCGGGATGCGCACCAGCAGGGCTTCGTCGCCGTAATACTGGATCGCGGCGACCATGCCGTCTTGCAAAAACGGGCGACGATCGCCAAGCAGGTCGGCGTCCAGCTCCATTTGCTCGAAGGTTTCATTGTCCATGAACACCAGCTTGCCGTCGGTTTCGTAAAGAAACTGCTGATCCTTGGTCTCAAGCGTGACGTTCTCGACTTTGTCCTCGGAACGGAAGCGCTCGTTCAACTTGCGGCCATCACGAAGATTTTTAAGTTCAACCTGCGCAAAGGCGCCGCCCTTGCCGGGTTTGACATGGCTCACCTTGACCGCGGCCCAAAGCCCGCCGTCATGTTCCAGCACTGCGCCGGGCTTGATTTCATTGCCGTTGATCTTGGGCATGTTCTATGGCCTTGATAATTTTTGATGTTTTCGGCCGGCTCGTATATAAGAGCCCGGATTGGGCCGAGCTATAGCGATTGCGCCTACTTCTGGCAACCAAAACGCTTTTCCCGCGTTGTCAAGCGCAGGACCGCTTAAACTGCTGTCTAAAAAACTTTGCATACTTCCGGCAAAGTCCAAGAAAGTTTCGAGTTGCACCTGCTGCATGGCGGTCATGCGGTCGAGGACGTACCGAATCAGGTCTACAAGGTCTATGCCCGTCTTACCGCCCGTATGGCTAGGAAAAGACGGGGCAAATGAATTTGCCCGCATCCGGCGTTTGCGCGCCGGCAATGAATAGGATGAAAAAAATGCGCGATTTCGTTGATGGTTCTGCTTTCAACTTCGAACAGGGCCAGCGTGCCCGTAAGCTCTTTGCCGCGGTTGTTCTGGCCGCGCTGGATGACGCGATCGCGGATGACAAGAAATATGGCAATGGCCCGGATCAGATCGCGCGTTGGGCGCGCTCGCGCGATGGTCGCGAGGTGCTGTCTTGCGCAGGGATCGATCCCAACGAGCGCGTGGTCAAGGGCCTGATGGAATTCGTCGCCAAGGGCGTGCGCACGTCGGTCGCGCTGTCGCGCGAGGAAAGCGAACGTCGCCACGCCGCCGAGGAAGCCGAGGCCGCCTAAGCGCATATTACGAATGGCGTTTGCCGGGCCGTCCTTCGGGGCGGCCTTTTTTATGGCGCTATTGGAAAAGGCGCATCGCCAAAGGCGCGATGATGGCCGTCAAAACCGCATTCAGCCCCATGCCCATCCCGGCAAAGGCCCCGGCGGTTTCATTGACCTGCAAGGCGCGGGCCGTGCCAATGCCATGGGCCGCCACACCGACCGAAAATCCGCGTGCACGCCAGTCGCGGATGCCCAGCAGGTTCAGCAAGGGCGTGACGACAATGGCGCCGATAATCCCGGTCAGAATGACCAGAACCGCCGTGATGGTCGGCTCGCCTCCCAGGCTTTCCGAGATGCCGATTGCGACAGGGGCGGTGGTCGATTTCGGCGCAAGCGAGGCCATCACGACCGGACCCAGCCCAAAGAGTTTGGCAATGGCCAGCACCGAGAGGACCGCCGTGGCCGAGCCCGCCACCAATGCGGCCAACAGCGGCAGGACCGCGTGTTTCAACCGTCCAAGATTGTCGTAAAGCGGCAGTCCCAAGCAAACGGTTGCCGGTCCCAGCATGAAATGCACGAATTGCGCACCCTCGAAATAGGTCTGATAATCCGTGCCCGTCATCTCAAGCACCACTGCCAGAATGGCCACAGCGATCAGCACCGGATTGGCGATGCTGCGCCGCCCGGCTTTGCGAAAGACAAAATCCCCCACCGCATAGGCGATCAGCGTGGCAGACAGCCAAAGCAGCGGCTCTTGCGAGAGATAGGTCCAGATCTGGGCAGCGTTATTCATCTTCGGATTGCCCCGTCAGACGTGCGACAAAAACAAATACCAACGCGCCCACGGCAATCGCCAGAACGGTCGAGACCACCAGCGCCACCGAGATCCCCAAAGCATTGTCGCGAAACTGCGTCAGATGGGCGACGATGCCCACGCCTGCAGGCACGAAAAACAGCGACAGATTTCCCAAAAGCCCGGTGGCCGCATTGCGGAGAAAGCTGATCAGCTGCGGTCGGATCATTCCGGCCAGAACCAGCAGCACCAGCCCAAGAACCGGGCCGGGCAAAGGCAGGTCAAGACCACGAGAGATCGTCTCTCCGATCAGTTGAAAGCATAGGATGGTGGCAAGCGCGGCTATCATATTGCTCTCATATCACCCCGATCATGCTTAGTTTATCCCTCAAATATTGTGGAAACCTTAATACAGCTCCCCCAGATTTAGCGCTTTGTGTTGACCTGACGGGCAGCTTGCCAGAAAATCCGCCGATTGCGACTCCGATTCTGTGGACAGATTTTGCGCTTTGACCGTCTCCGCCTGAATGGCTTCAAAAGTTTCGTGGATCCGACCGATCTGGTGATCCGTGAAGGGCTGACCGGCGTGGTCGGCCCCAATGGCTGTGGCAAGTCGAATCTGCTAGAGGCCCTGCGCTGGGTCATGGGCGAAAACCGCCCTACGGCCATGCGCGGCGATGGGATGGAGGATGTGATCTTCGCGGGCACCACCCGGCGCGGCGCACGTGCCCATGCCGAGGTGACGCTGACGATCGATAACCGCGACCATCTGGCGCCTGCGGCGATGAATGAGGCCGAAACACTTGATATTTCGCGCCGCATCACGCGCGATGCGGGTTCGGCCTATCGCATCAACGGCAAAGAGGTGCGCGCGCGTGATGTGCAGATGCTGTTTGCGGATGCCTCGACGGGGGCGCATTCGCCAGCATTGGTGCGTCAGGGGCAGATTTCTGAGCTGATCAACGCCAAGCCCAAGGCCCGGCGCAGAATCCTGGAAGAAGCGGCGGGCATTTCCGGCCTGTATCAGCGCCGCCACGAGGCCGAGCTGAAGCTGAACGCCGCCGAGGCCAATTTGACCCGCGTCGATGATACGCTTGATCAGCTGACGTCGCAGGCGGCCTCGCTGGCGCGTCAGGCGCGTGCGGCGGCCAAATATCGCGAAATCGGCGCGGCTTTGCGCTTGGCCGAAGGCGTGCTGCTGTACCGCCGCTGGTCCGAGGCCGATCAGGCCCGCAATGCCACCATCGCGGCCTTGCAAGAGGCGATCAAGACGGCAGCCAAGCTTGAAACGGCAGCGCGTCACGCGATCGAGGCCCGCCTTTCCGCCGAAACCGCCTTGCCGCCCTTGCGCGAAGAGGAACAGATTGCCGCCGCCATTTTGTCGCGCGCCACTGTCGAACGCGAGGCGTTGAACGAGGCCGAGGCCCGCGCATTGCAGGCGATTGACACGCTTTTGGCGCGTCTGGCCCAGCTTGAGCGTGATCTTGAACGCGAATCCGCGCTTAACCGCGACGCGGGCGAGGTGATTGACCGGCTGGTTTGGGAACGCACCGAAATCGACAAGGCCAATCTGGGCCATGACACCCGCCTTGAGGCCGCAGCCGATGCCGCCAGCGAGGCCGCCGAGGCCCTGCGTGAGGTCGAGGCGCGCTTGGGCGAATTGACCGATGAATCCGCCCGTCTGGCCGCGCGCTATCAATCGGCCGAACGGTTGGTGGCGGATTTGCAAAAGATGCAAGACCGGGCGACGCAGGCCGCAGCGGGCGCGACCGCCGCCGCCGAACAGGCTGCTGCCTCGGGCCACGAGGCTGCATCGGCGCTCGCCCTTGCCGAAGAGGCGCAAGCCATGGCCCGCGAAGGGGCCGAGGCAGCCGAGGCGGCGTTGATCGACGCGGAAATCCTGCGGGCAGATCTGGAAATCCACGAATCCGCCGCGCGTGCCGCGCGTGCCGAGGCCGAGGGCGAGGCGTCTGCGCTTGCCTCGGAAATGGCTGCGTTGACGCGTTTGGTCGAGCGTGGTCAGTCGGGCGGCGCCTCGATCCTTGATGCGGTTCGCGTTGATCCGGGGTTCGAGGCGGCATTTGGCGCGGCGCTGGGGGATGATCTGAACGCAGGGCTGGCCGCTGATGGTCAGTCGGGCTGGTATCAGCTGGCGGGCTATGGCGCGGCGCATCCTTTGCCCGAGGGTATCCGCCCCCTTGGTCCCCATGTCAGCGGGCCTGACGCATTGGCGCGCAGGCTGTCGCAGGTCGGGCTGATCGATGATGCGGATGCGGGTGCCGCGCTGCAAAGCCAGATGCGCCCTGGCCAACGTTTGGTGACGCTTGCGGGCGATCTGTTTCGCTGGGACGGGATGCGGGTCAATGCGGGCGATGCCTCGTCCTC
>NZ_DALZMB010000048.1:0-27906 GCF_032007265.1 Paracoccus sp. (in: a-proteobacteria)
GGGGGCGGAACCCAGAATGCGCCCCGAAATCGGGCAGGCCGAGAAGGGGCAGGAGTTCTTGGAATAGCCATAGGCCATTTTGTTGACGAACAGGAAATCGCCAATCAGCAAGGTATCCTTCATCGATCCCGAGGGGATCCAGAAGGGCTGAAAGAACAAAGTGCGAAAGATCGCGGCAATGATCAGCGCCCAGAAGATCGTCTTGACGGTTTCCCAGATGCCGCCTTCTTTGCGCGCAGTGCTGTCGGCCATGTTCTGCCATTCCTGTGTCAGGGTTTCGCGCTGTTCATGAGCGTTTGAGGGGGGCAAAGTCAAGCGTGGCGCGGGGTCGCGCAAGCAGGCGTGACCAAAGCGCTTACGGCAAAGGCCCGCCCGCGGGGGTGCCAAGGGGGCTTTCGGGGCGCGCTTCGATCACTACGAAAGCCTGTGCCCAGGGGTGATCATCGGTCAGTGTGACATGGACGATGGCGCGATGACCCGGCGGGGTCATCTTTGCCAAACGCTCTGCCGCCCAGCCGGTCAGCGCCATCACCGGCTGACCCGATTCCAGGTTGCTGACCGCCATGTCCTTCCACGAAATGCCCATTGCCAGCCCGGTTCCCAGCGCTTTCGAGCAGGCCTCTTTGGCGGCCCAACGCTTGGCCAAAGTGCCCGCCTCATCGCGGCGGCGTGCGGCTTTGGCCAGCTCGGTCGGGGTAAAGACGCGGTTGCGAAAGCGATCACCATGCCGTTCAAGAACGGCGCTGATGCGGTCGATATTCGCAAGATCACTGCCAATGCCCAGTATCATGGTTCAATACGTCACTTTCGCCCCAAGGGCGCAGCTGTCGTGATGACGGCCCAAGGGGCGCGTCATGACATGCTCCGGGCAAGGTCCATGCGGCGGCGCATTTCGGTGATCGCACCGCCCAGGCCCAGGAAAAGTGCCTCGGAGATCAGAAAGTGCCCGATGTTCAATTCCTTGATCTGCGGCATCATTGCGATCGGGCCAACCGTGTCAAAGGTCAGGCCGTGGCCTGCGTGAACCTCAAGGCCCAGCTCATGCGCCAGCTCGGCGCCGCGCTGAAGGCCCAGCAGCTCGGCATCACGTTCAGCAATGCGACCTTCGGTATCCAGATCGCAATAGGCGCCGGTATGCAGCTCGACCACGGCGGCCCCGATCCGGGCCGAGGCCTCGATCTGGCGCGGCTCGTGGCCAATGAACATGGACACGCGGCAACCCGCTTCGCGCAGCGGCGCAATGAAATCTGCCAAACGGGATTCGTCGCGCGCCACATCCAGCCCGCCTTCGGTGGTGCGCTCTTCGCGCTTTTCCGGGACGATGCACACGGCATGAGGGCGCAGGCGCAAGGCAATGGCCCGCATCTCGTCCGTGGCGGCCATTTCAAAGTTCAGTGGCAGACGCAGGCGCTCCATCAGCAGATCAATATCGGCGTCAGTGATATGGCGGCGGTCTTCGCGCAGATGCGCCGTGATGCCATCGGCGCCCGCCTGCTGAGCAATTTCAGCGGCGCGCAACGGATCGGGCCAGGGCGTGCCCCGCGCATTACGAACGGTTGCGACATGGTCGATATTGACGCCAAGGCGAAGCATGGTTTCCTCCGGGAATTTATGGGGGCAGGCTAGCCCAACTGCGGCGCGGGGGCGAGTCCCGTTGCCACGACCCACCAGCCCTGACCCCCGGCAGGATCGGCCATGATCTCGGCGGCCCGGTTTGCACTGGCCATATCGGGGAAAATGCCAAAGCAGGTCGCGCCCGAGCCCGACATCCGTGCCAAAAGCGCGCCCTGATCGCGCAGCGCCTCAAGGCAGGTTGCGATCTCGGGCATCAGCGTGATCGCCGGCGCCTCAAGATCGTTGCGGCATTCGTGCAAAAAATCGATCAGCGTCGAGGTGTCGGGGAAATAAGGCAGCTGATCGGGCATGGGCGCATTGTCACGGCTTGCAAGCGCGCGGAAAACCTGCGGCGTTGACAGGCCCTTGCCGGGATTGACCAGCACCAGGGCCAAATCCGGCAAAGTTGGGATCGGGTCAAGAATTTCGCCCAGCCCGCGCATCCGCACCGGACGTCCGGCAAGGCAAACCGGTACATCGGCACCCAAAACTTCGGGGTGAGCGGGATAGGCGTCAAAGCCGCGCAGCACCGCCGCCGCATCCGCCGAGCCACCGCCGATCCCCGAGGCCACGGGCAAGTTCTTATGCAGCGTGATCGCCCCAATGCCGCCCGCCAGCCGTGCCGCTTGCAGGCACAGATTGTCATCGGCTGCGGCCAGCCCAGATGCAAACGGCCCGGTGATTGTCAGTGACAAAGGGCCGGGATGGATCTGGATCTTGTCGCCGAACGCGGCGAATACGACCAGCGAATCCAGCAGATGATAGCCGTCTGCCCGCCGTCCGGTGACGTGAAGGCTAAGATTGATCTTGGCGGGCGCGTCGATGGTGATCGCGCCCGCAAGGGCTTTAGTCATTCGTATTCGTCTCAGAGGAAGGGTCGGTATCATCATCCGTCGCATCATTGCCCGCTTGCGGGTCGGAAGATGCATCGGGCTGTGGCGCAGGCGGAGCAATCACGTGGCCATGCGTCTTTTCTTCGTCCAGCACCTTGTCGAGCCCGCGATCCAGCTTGGCGCGGATACGAACCTCTTCGTCTTCGGTTTCCGGCTTCAGGCTAAGGGCGCGCTGCCATTGGATCTCGGCTTCGCGCTTGCGCCCGACCATCCAATAGATGTCACCCATGTGATCGTTGACCAGCGGATCGTCCGACATCGAGGCGACCGAGCGTTCCATCGGGGCCACGGCCTCGGGGTAGCGCCCCATCCGGTAATAGGCCCAGGCCAGCGAATCCAGAATATAGCCGTCATCGGGGCTAAGCTCGACCGCGCGCTTGATCATTTTCAGCGCCTCGTCCAGCTTGATGTTGCGATCCACCAACGAATAGCCAAGGTAGTTCAACACGGGCGCTGAATCGGCATGGATGCGCAAGGCCTCGCGCATGTCAGCCTCGGCCTTGTCGAACTGGTTCGAGCGCTCCAGCGCAATGCCGCGAGCATAGAGCGGGAACCAGCGCGCCCGATCCTCGCCTTTGAGCAGGTCAAGCGCCTTGTCGTAAGGTGCCACCGCCTCGGCGAATTTTTCCTGCTGACGCAGCAAATCGCCAAGGGCAATCCAGCCCTGAGCCAGCTCGGGCTGTGCCTTGGTCAAGGCAAGAGCCGCGCTTTCGGCATCTTGCAACCGATCTGCACGTGCCAGCGCATCAATGCGCGCCAGCTCGGCGATGGGGCGCATTTCCCCCAGATCGCTTAGCTTTTTGAACTCATCCTCGGCCAGATCAAACTGCCCGACCGATTGCAAAAGCTGGGCGGTCAACAGGCGGGCCTCGGCCAGATTGGGGGCAAGATAGGTGGCAATGCGTGCCTGAATCAGCGCCAGCGGGTCGGGCTCTTCGGTCGAGGCGAGGGCCGTGGCAAAGGTCAGAAATACCTGCGCAATCCCATCGGCAGGCGAGTCGATCGCATCAAAGGGCAGGGTCTCGCCTGCGGCAAGCCGGGTGCGCAGCGCGACAAGGCTTGGCTCTTCGGAAAGGCGCGGCAAGGCATCAAGCATCTTGATGGCTTTTTCATT
The DNA here is from genome assembly GCF_032007265.1 of Paracoccus sp. (in: a-proteobacteria). Lineage (GTDB taxonomy): Bacteria > Pseudomonadota > Alphaproteobacteria > Rhodobacterales > Rhodobacteraceae > Paracoccus. The sequence continues at coordinate 3,622 of NZ_DALZMB010000048.1, forward strand.
CTGTTCCAGCTGCGACAGAATTTCGGCCCGCGCCACAATGCCCAGAATATGGCCGCCCGCGGCATCGCTGATCAACAGCTTATCGGCCGCCTCGTAATCGCCGACCTTGGCCTTGGCGAGCGCGAGGTGATATTGAACCATGCCCTGTGCGCCGGGAATTTTGGCCAGGCTTTCAAAGGCCGAGATCGCTTCGCTGGCCTTGCCCATGCCCAAAAGCGCCCAGGCGCGGACCATGCCATCCAGCAACTTGCCCTCACCCGCGTCATCGCCACCTTCAGCGCTTTGCTTCAGCGAGGCGTCGCTTTGGGCGACCAAAGCATCCCATTCTCTGTCATGCGCCATTTGCACGCGCAGCAAAAGATTGGCCAGCTCGGTTCCGACATGTTCGCTGTCCGTGCGGCTGGCCAGCTTGATCGCGGTTTCGGTTTGACCTGCCGAAAGCAGCGACACCAGGGCGCTGTCTTGCAAATAGGGGTCCGCACCATCCTGGCCCAAGGCCAACAGATAATAGGCGGCGGCCGCGCGGAAATCATTGTCGAGGGCTGCCTGACGCGCCGCCAGATAGGGTCCGGCGTTGCTAAGGCTTAGCGGGACTTGCGGTTCTGATGCATCGCCTTGGGTGGCGGCGGGGCCAGCCGCTTGCACAGGCGCGGCCTGCGCGCCGCCCGGAGCGCCGGGCAGATGCGGTTTGGGCACAGGCGGTTCCTGCGCATAAAGCGGAGCGGCAAAGAGCGCGATCAGCGCCAGCGAGAGCAGTCTGTTGGTCACGAACTCGGGCCCGGTCAATCATGTCAATTGCCTGACCCTAGCGAGCGACGGGCAGATCGGCAACGGCGGGCGACGGTCACGCCGCCCGCAGGTGTCATTTATTCGTGATCACATATTCGGATAGTTTGGCCCGTCGCCGCCCTGAGGCGTGGTCCAGTTGATGTTTTGCGACGGATCCTTGATGTCGCATGTCTTGCAATGGACGCAGTTCTGAAAGTTGATCTGAAAGCGCGGACCCTCGGGGCCTTCCAGCACCTCATAGACCCCCGCCGGGCAATAGCGTTGGGCGGGTTCGTCATATTCGGGCAGGTTGACGCTGATCGGGATCGAGGGATCTTTCAGCTTCAGATGGCAGGGCTGGCTTTCCTCGTGGTTGGTAAAGGAAAAGGCCACGTTGGTCAGGCGGTCAAAGGACAGCTTTCCGTCCGGGCGCGGATAATCGATCGGTTTGAAATCCTTGGCCTTGCCGGTCGCCTGTGCATCGGTCTTGCCGTGTTTCCACGTGCCCAAAGGGTTCCAGCCCGTCAGATTGGCCACCCACATGTCGAAACCGCCAAGCGCAAGGCTGGGCCATAGCCCAAGCTTGGACCAGATCGGCTTGACGTTGCGCACAGGCTTAAGATCGCGCGCAATCGGGCCCGAGCGCACGTCAGTTTCATATTCGGCCAGCTCGTCACCCTCGCGGCCTGCGGCAATGGCTGCGGCAGCGGCTTCAGCGGCGGCAATGCCCGAAAGCATGGCGTTATGGTTGCCCTTGATGCGCGGCACGTTGACCAGACCCGCCGAGCAGCCCAGAAGCGCGCCCCCTGGAAAGGTCATTTTCGGGATCGACTGCCAGCCGCCCTCGGAAATCGCGCGCGCGCCATATGCCACGCGCTTGCCGCCTTCCAGCAGCTCGGCGACCATCGGATGGTGCTTGAAGCGTTGGAATTCCATATAGGGATAAAGGTGGGGGTTGGCGTAGTTCAGGTGAACCACAAAGCCGACCAAGACCTGATTTCCCTCGAGGTGATAGATAAACGAGCCGCCGCCCGCATTTTTGCCCAAGGGCCAGCCCATTGTGTGGGTGACGGTGCCGGGCTTGGCTTTGGCGGGATCGATCTCCCAGATTTCTTTCATGCCAAGGCCGAATTTCTGCGGCTGATGACCCTGCGACAGGTCATATTTGGCCATGACCTCTTTGGACAAAGACCCGCGCACCCCTTCGGCCAGCAGGACATATTTGCCCCGCAGCTCCATGCCCGGCTCATATTGCGGGCCGGGGGTGCCATCGGCATTCAGGCCCATTTCGCCAGCAATCACGCCGGCAACGCGGTTGCCATCCATGACCAGCTGGGATGCTGCCATGCCGGGGAAAATCTCGACCTCTAACGCCTCGGCCTGTTCGGCCAGCCAGCGGCAGACATTGCCCATCGAGACGATGTATTTGCCATGGTTCGACATCAGGGGCGGCATCGGCCAGTTCGGCACGCGCGCCTGACCTGCGGGGCCAAGGATATAGAAGTTATCTTCTTTGACCGGTGTATGGATCGGCGCGCCCTTTTCCTTCCAATCGGGGATCAGGCGATCAAGGCCAGACACATCCAGCACGGCGCCCGAAAGAATATGCGCCCCAACCTCCGAGCCCTTCTCCAGCACGACGACGGAAAGATCGGCGTTGATCTGTTTCAGACGAATCGCTGCCGAAAGACCCGCAGGACCCCCGCCGACGATCACGACGTCAAAGTCCATGGCTTCGCGTTCGATCTCTTCCATTGCTTGGTCTCTCTCCCTGGCATTGTCCGCGCATGAAACTGCGCCAAGCGATAGCGCGAATTTTTATTGCGGGCAATCATGTCGCGGCGCAGCAATCCAACTGTTGCAATGGGATATTGTGGTCAGCGACCATACGCGGGGCTTTGCCTGTCTATTCCACAGCAGGCTTGCATGAGACGCGCGAAACCGCCACGATGTTGACTGGTTATCAAGACGCGCCCCCCTCCTTTTTGGTCGGGGGCGTTGTAATAGCATTGGCGCGCTATGTCGCCGAAAGGACTGCAATGGAGAAGATCCTGATTACCCGCGCCGGTTTCGATCAGCTCGACGAAGAGCTGCGCGTTCTGCGTACCGAAGACCGCCCCGCCGTTATTCGCGAAATCGCGGAAGCCCGCGAACATGGCGATTTGTCAGAAAATGCGGAATACCACGCCGCGCGGGAAAAACAGAGCCTGCTTGAGGGCCGGATCAAGGAACTTGAGGGTCTGATCTCTCGTGCGGATGTCATTGATCCGACCAAACTGTCGGGCAGCGTCAAATTCGGCGCGACCGTCAAACTGGTGGACGAAGACACCGACGAAGAGCGCACCTTCCAGATCGTCGGAGAGGCCGAGGCCGATCTTGAGCGTGGCTTGCTGAACATCCGCTCGCCTTTGGCCCGTGCATTGATCGGCAAGGACGAAGGCGACAGCGTGAATGTGGTCACGCCCGGCGGCGGCAAATCCTATGAGATCTTGTCCGTTCGTTTCCAGTAATCGCCGGAACTTCCTTTGATGAACGACATTCGCGAAAACCTGCGCCGTATCGCTGCCGAACAGTCTCGGGACCGCTTGGTGCTATTGGGCGCAGGTGCGAGCGTCTGCTGGCTCTTGCTGGTCTGCCTGTTTGCCTATTTCGGCCCCAGCGCCGAAAGCGCAAGCAGCGGGATCGGCCGGCTTTTGGGCTTTGTGGGCGTGGTCATGCCAATCGCGCTGATCTGGCTTGCGGTGGGTCTGGGGCGCAGCATTGCCAGCCTGCAGGCCGAAGCAGCCGAGCTGCGCGCCTCGGTGGCGCTTTTGGGGCGCGACGGCGATATTCCTGCCGCACCGACAATTCGCCATATTCCCTCGCCTCCGCGCGCGGCAACAGCCAAGCCCGAAGCCGCCTCTGCCGCCGCGTCTGGCGCTGCTGACAGCCTGGATCCCCCACCGCTGGCCCTTGATGAATATGAGCTGATCTCGGCCATCAACTTTCCCAATGGTCCCGAGGATGAGGATGCGATCGCCGCGCTGCGCAAGGCGCTGGCCGATCCGGAGTTGGCCCGTCTGATCCGCGCGGCGCAAGATGTTGTGACGCTTTTGTCCAAGCGCGGCGTCTTTATGGAAGAGCTCTATACCCGCGAGCCTGACCCCGAGGGCTGGCGTCGCTTTACCGCTGGCGCACGCGGCGCGGCCGTGGCCGGGCTTGCGCTGGATGTGGACGCACAATTTCTGGACACGGCTTCCGAAATGATTCGCTTTGACGAGGTCTTTCGCGATGTCGCCCAACATTTCCTGCGCCGCTTTGACAAACTGCTTTGCCGCGCGGCGCCGGAATTGGATGACCGGCTGTTGTTGGCCATGACCTATACCCGCTCGGGGCGCGCGTTCACCTTGCTGGCGCAGGCGACGGGCATGATCGGCGAGTATCTGCCCCAAGAGCCGCAAAGCGCATGATATCGGCCTGGCCGTCCCACGGCCAGCCCATCCGCCCGCGACCGGCAGGGCGAAACCCCAAAGACAGATACAGGTGACGCGCCGCATGGTTCGTGCCCGAGACTTCGGCGCGCAACCCGCTATAGCCGCCCCTTGCCGCCAGATCGGCCGCTGCGGCGATCAAAGCCTGACCATAGCCCTGGCCACGCAATTGAGGCGCCACGACCACCCCGTCCAGCACCATATCCGAAGTGGCAGGCCCGCCGCGATACAGTTGGCTGGCCAGCCAGATCGCGCGCCCGCGCATGCCACCCCAGACGGTGCGAAAGTGTTCAACCGCGCCATCCAGAAGCCCCCCGGTTTCGTCGCGAACCCCGGCCAGTGCTGCCAGATCCCCGTCAGGGGTCAGAGCGACCAAAGCCATCTGTGGGCGCAATGCGTGCCGGATCAGGCTTTCGCCGCGACAGGGTGCCACCCGAAAGGGCAGGATCTCGGGGCCGAACGCCTGCCAGTAAAGTGACGCCGCCTGAGCCAGATGCCGGGGCGCAAGGCCGGGCTGAACATTCTGGCGCGGCTGAAAAGAGGGGTCGGTCAGCACGGCTGCCTCTTGTTTTGCCAGCGTGAAAGGGACAAGCTGAAAAAATCCACAGCTAGAATGATCCTTTCCCGCCTTGTCACCGATTCCACAACCCTCTCAGGGCGCCAAGCCGCGCGCGCAAGCCACCGGGCTAACTGCCGCGCAAGATCGTGTGCTGTCGCGCAGTCTGCGACAGTGCTTTTTCCACGCCATTGTTCAATCGCTGCCATTCTTGCTGGTCTTGCTGCCGTTCGGGCTGTTGTTTGGCGTGGTGGCGGTCGATGCCGGGCTGGATCTGATGCAGGTCGCCGGATTTTCAACCCTGGTGCTGGCCGGAGCCTCGCAATTCACAGCGGTCCAGCTGATGCTGGATCAGGCCCCGGTCATCGTCGTGATCATCTCTGCCTTGGCGGTCAATTTGCGTCTGGCGATGTATTCGGCGGCGCTTGTGCCATGGCTGGGGGCGGCCAGCCTGAAAGAGCGCGGATTGATCGCCTATCTGCTGGTTGATCAGACCTATGGGCTGGCGGTTCAGCATTATGAGCTGCATCCAAAGCTGCGGTTGGATCAGCGGATGGCCTATTTCTTTGGTGCTTCGCTGGCGATGGGCCTGCCTTGGGTCGTGGTCAGCCTGATTGGCGCCAAGATCGGCAAGGCCATCCCCGAAAGCTGGCCGCTTGATTTCGCGGTGCCGATCACCTTTCTGGCAATGATCGCGCCGATGGTGCGCAAGCTTGCCCATCTGGCGGCGGTGGTGGTTTCCATCGTCGCATCGTTGGTCTTTTCCTTTCTGCCATCGGGCTTGGGGCTTTTGATCGCGGCGCCGCTGGCCATGGCAGCAGGGGCCGCCGTCGAGGTCTGGACCGAGCGGCGCAAGGCGCTGGGCTTGGCGCCGGAAAACCCCGATCCGGCCCATAAGGCATAGCCGCAGAAAGAATATGGCATGAGCGATTTTCAGATCTGGACGATCATCATCACGCTTGGTCTGGGTACCTTTGCACTGCGCTGGTCGTTTCTGGGCGCGATCGGCAACCGACCGATCCCGATCTGGGCCGAGCGCTTGTTGCGCTATACTGCGGTTGGCGTCTTGCCAGCGCTGGTGGCGCCAATGGTGGCATGGCCGCCCGCAACCGGGGGGCAGCCCGATCCAGCGCGGCTGTTGGCTGCGGCGGCGACGCTGGGGGTGGGGCTGGTCACGCGCAATACGCTGGCCGCAATCGTGGCAGGTGGCGTCACGCTGTTTGCAATGCTGTATCTGATCGGCTGACGTTCAAAGAAAAAGGCCCCGGAACCAAAGTTCCAAGGCCATTTGCTTGCTTCATACGCGGCTTGCGCAAAGTGGATTTTGGCTGCCGGGTTGCGCTTATTGCGCGGTATGCAGCTTGCCGTCTTGACCATAACCTTCGATTGCACCGTTCTTTTGGCGCAACAGAACATTGTGGTTATTGGCCGGGTCGCCATCCATGTGCTTTTTGGTGGTAACACCGGGCAGGGTGACGAACCATTCGCGCAGCTTGAGCGGCGAAAAGCCGGTCGGCGCGCCGGAAAAGCCCGGAACCCGTCCAAGCACCTTGCCAGTCGAAACCGCACAGAAGCTTTTGTTTGCAGGCCCTTGCTGCTCGGCCGAGCGGATCGCCATATCGGCAACTTCGCGCGAGACAAGCTTGGTGTCTTCTGCAACCCAATAGGTCTCGCGGGCGTGGTAGTCGATGTAGAAGTTCTTAAAGTTGGGCGTAATGCCGTAAAGAACGTCGTGGCGCTCGGGGATCGCGGGATGCTCCCAGCTTCCAGCGGGATCATAAATGACGCGCTGGCTGCCGTTGATCAGCAAAGCGGAATGGGCCCCTTCGCCACGCGGAATCCCGATCACAGTCAACAAAGAGATGTAATAGGGCTCGTTAGGGTCCGAATAGCGGGATCTGCGCAGGCTTTCGTCGCTGGCCCATTTGTTATCGGCACCACAAGCAGCCAGCACAGCCGGCAGGCTTAGCGCTAGAAAAGTCCGGCGTTGCATAGGCTATCTCTCCGGGAAGGACGCTTGGATCAGGCGTTGGTCAGCGCCAGGAAAATCAAGACAGCGATCGAGCAAATGCAGGTCCAGCTTGCCAGACGCAGAAAGCCGGCCATGGTCTTCTGCTGCTCGCGGATGTCCATTTCGCCATAGATGTGGTCGGTGTTTTCTTGATGAGAGGCCATGATCCCGTCCTGAGCATGAAAGTAATTTGCGCCTAGCGTTACCCTATGAAGGCCGGGCTGTCACGCCCCCCAAAGCACGCCACCCTGTTCTGTCTGGCCAACGGGCCACACCTGGTTGGCCAGGGCCAGATGGTTGATATGGCCAATCGCCTCGGCAAGGGCCAGGCCGTAGTTACCCGCGTTGATCTTGCGCCGATACAGAATGTCAAAGCAGCCCGCCACGGTGCGCGGCTCTTGCGACAGGGTGCGCACGATTCGCCGCAACGCCGAGCGGTGATTTTCGACCAGCTGGCTTAGCCGTTCGGGCAGGCCGGTAAAGGGCAGGTTATGCCCCGGCAGCACCAGTTGATCTGGGCGCGCGTAAACGCCAAGCCGTTCGCAGCTTTCGATCCAATCCCCGACGGTATCTGCCAGCGGCTCGGTGGGATAAACGCCCAGATTGGGTGAAATCGCGGGCAAAAGCTGATCGCCGCCAATCACCAGATGGTCATCAAGTGACCACATCGTCACATGTTCGGGGGCATGGCCATTGCCCATATGAATGCGCCAGCGCCTCCCGGCTGCGCGGATTTCCTGCCCTTCGGTCAGGCGCCGAAAGCCCGGGGGCAGCGTGTGGCAGATGTCGGCCATATTGAAGGGGCGCTCGGTTTCGCGGCTTTGCAGGATCTCGGGGTCCATGCCTGCGCTGCGCCAAAAGGCCAATGCCTCGGGGGTGGGCCGCTCTTGCACGTCCAGGATCTGCATCCGGGCCATCAGCCAGGCCGTGCGGCTGGTCCATAGCTCGGCCCCGCGCTGGGTGAACCAGCCTGCCAGACCGATGTGATCGGCGTGATGATGCGTCGCAATGACGCGGCTGACGGGGCGGTTTTGCAGTACCTCGACCAGCAATGTTTGCCACGTTTCGCGGCTGCGGCGATTGTCAAAGCCGGTATCGACCACCGTCCAGCTGTCGCCGTCGTCGAGCAAGTACAGATTGACATGGTCAAGCTGCATCGGCAGCGCCATGCGCGTCCACAAAATCCCCTCGGCAAGCTGCACAGCCTCGCCGGGTTGAGGCGGGCTGTCGCAGGGAAAGCGCAGCATCAGGAGAAATGGCCCGCAAATGCCCCGTCGCTCAGCGCCTCAAGATCGGCAAGGCCGCATTGGGCCTCGGCCAGATTGGCGGTAAAGCGCGGCAGAATGCGGGTGATATAAATCCGCGCCAGCGCCAGTTGATCCGGCCCGCCTGCCAAAGCTGCGCGCAGGTGGAAATGCGCACCCAACACATGGGCAAAGGCCGTCAGATAGGGCACGGCCCCCGCAAAGCGATCGGGCAGTTCGGCCGCCAATAGATCGTGGGTGGCCTCGCGCAGGGTCTCGGCGGCCTGCCAGACCTGATGGGCCAGTTCGGGCTGAGCGGCCTGCGATGCTTTGGCATTGTCCAAGATCTCGTCAAGCAGCGCATTCGCCGCCGCCCCATCATCCGAGAGCTTGCGCCCGACCAGATCCATGGCCTGAATGCCGTTTGTGCCCTCATAGATCGGGGTGATGCGGACATCGCGCAGGTATTGGGCCGCGCCGGTTTCCTCGATAAAGCCCATGCCGCCATGGATCTGCACGGCGGTATCCGCAACGCGGCAGCCAACATCCGTCCCATGCGCTTTGGCGATCGGGGTCAGAAAGGCCCCGCGTGCCTGCCAATCGGCATGTCCGGTGGCGCGCGCCATATCCAGCGCAACGCTGCATGACAGACAGATCGCGCGGGCGGCAAAGATCTCTGCGCGGCTAAGGGCCAACATGCGGCGCACATCAGGGTGGCGGATGATCGGACCCATCTGATTGCGCTCTGCGGCATAGCTGGCGGCCTGCTGAAGCGCGGCCTCGGCCTGACCCACGCCCTGCGCGCCCACCGCCAGCCGGGCCATGTTCATCATCGTAAACATTGCGGCCATGCCTTTGTTTTCTTCGCCGACAAGCCAGCCGGTGGCGCCTTCAAAGCTCATGACGCAGGTGGGGCTGCCGTGGATGCCCAATTTGTACTCAAGGCTGACCACGCGCAAATCATTGGGCACCGAAGGGTTGCCCTGTGCATCAGGCAAAAGCTTTGGCACCATGAAAAGGCTGATCCCGCGTGTGCCCGCCCCGCCATCGGGCAGGCGGGCCAGAACCAGGTGACAGACGTTTTGCGTCACATCACTGTCGCCCCAGGTGATGAAAATCTTTTGTCCGGTGATGCGATAGGTTCCATCCTCTGCGCGCTGGGCCTTGCTTGTCAGCGCGCCCACATCGGACCCGGCCTGCGGCTCGGTCAGGTTCATGGTGCCCGACCATTCGCCGCTGTTCAGCTTGGGCAGGTACAGCGCCTTGATCTGGTCGTTGGCGTGATGTTCCAGCGCATCGATCTGGCCCTGTGTCAGCAGGGAATTCAGCTGAAGCGCCAGACAGCCCGCGCCAAGCATTTCATTGACCGCGACGTTCAAGGTCAGCGGCAGACCCATGCCGCCATATTCGGGATCGGCAGAAATCCCGATCCAGCCGCCCTCGGCCAAGGCGGCAAAGCCCTTGGCATATCCCGGCGAGGACCGCACCACGCCATTTTCCAGCCGCGCCGGTTCCACATCGCCCGAGCGGTTGAGGGGGGCATAGACCTCTGCGGCAAGGCGCCCGCCTTCGGACAAAACCGCGCTGACCGTATCAGGCGTGGCATCGGCATAGCGCTCGGACGCGGCGACATCGGCGAAGCCCACAACTTCATTCAGGATGAAACGGATTTGTTCGACCGGGGCGTGATATGCCAAGTTGCTATACTTTCTTTGGGCGCCGCGCGATCGCAGGGCAGGCTTGACTATGGTAGCATTGAGGAGAATATCCGCATTCCGCAGAGCAGCAACATAGACCCGACGTCAAGAATGGATACGCAAATACTTGCAGCCGATGCCGCCGGTATCGAACAGGCCTGCCACTGGTTAAGGCTGGGGCAACCCGTCGCCGTGCCCACAGAGACCGTCTATGGGCTGGCCGCTGATGCCCGCAATGGCGAGGCAGTGGCGCGCATTTATGCGGCCAAGGGACGGCCATCCTTCAACCCGCTGATCGTGCATTTGCCCGATCTGGCCGCGGTCCAGCGGATCGCCGTTCTGGACGAGCAGGCGCTTGCACTTGCGCAGGCTTTTTGGCCGGGACCGCTGACCATGATTCTGCCTTTGCGCAAGGATTCGGGAATTGCCAGCATCACCACCGCAGGGTTGCAAAGCGTTGGTATCCGCGTGCCGTCACATCCGGGGATGCAAAGGCTGATGCGGGCCTTTGACGGGCCACTGGCGGCGCCATCGGCCAATCCTTCGGGGCGCATCAGCCCGACCTCGGCTGCTCATGTCGCGGATCCGGTCAATGGCTTGGGCGGGGTGATTGCGGCGGTGCTGGATGATGGCAGCTGCCCGGTGGGGGTTGAATCGACGATTCTGGGCTGGACGCCCGAAGGCGCGCCTGCATTGCTGCGTCCGGGCGGATTGCCCGCCGAGGCGATCGAGGCGCTGTTGGGCGTTGCCTTGGCGCATCCCGAGCTGAACCCGGCCGCCCCCAGCGCGCCTGGCCAGTTGTCCAGCCATTATGCGCCCAACGCCGAACTGCGCATGAATGTGACCCATCCACGGCCTGATGAAACCTACCTGACCTTTGGCACTGCCGCCCCTGCACAGGGCCTGACCCTAAGCGCGAGCGGTGATCTGAACGAGGCCGCTGCCGTGCTTTTTGATGTGCTGCGCCAGGCAGATGAGTTGGGTCGCCCGATTGCTGTGGCGCCGATCCCGGGCCATGGGCTGGGCGCGGCGATTAACGATCGCCTTAGCCGCGCCGCCGCCCCGCGTTAAGACCACGCTCGTTCACAGGCCCACCCTGGCCCTTGCCCTGGCTCTTGCGCCGTAATCGCCGGGCGTGAGCAGGGGCCGCGCCCACCGATAGCGCGGGCGCCCTTTGCATCTGCGGCTGGGTTCTTTGCAAGCCCTTGCGGGTTCAGGGTTTGGCGGTATCCGCCCAAAGTTTTGCCCGGAAAAGCCTGCGCGGGACCGGGAAAAGATCTTGCGGCCCGCGCGGCCACTTTGACCGTTCAGGCGCGGCCTGCATGGGGCGACAGCAACAGGGGGTCGATCCCCATTCCACGCAGCGCCGAGACCCATTTGACCTCATTATCGGCCCCGAAGATGATGTCATCGCCACGCTCGCTGGTCAGCCAGCCATTGGCGCGGATCTCATTATCCAGCTGCCCGGGGCCCCATCCGGCATAGCCAAGCGCCAAAACCGCGGGTTTGGGGCCGCGGCCAAGGGCGAAATCCTCGAGGATCTCACGGCTGGTGGTCATGGCCAGATCCTCGCCGATGCGCATGCCCCCTTCGGATTCGGGCTGATCCTGCGCCAGATGATGCAGCACAAATCCCCGGCCCGGCTCGACCGGGCCACCAAAGCGCACGGGAATGTCGCGGGTTTCGAAATCCGTATCGATGCCAAGCTGGTTCAGCAGATCTGCAAAATCGACATCGGGCAGGGTCCGATTGACCACCAATCCCATCGCCCCGTCGGCCGAATGAGCACAGATCAAAATGACGGTCTGCTCGAACCGGGGGTCCTGCATGCCGGGCATGGCGATGAGGATTTTGCCTGTGAGGTTGCTGGACTGCTCCATGCTTTTCTCCTTTTCTTGATACCAAGATCGGGCTTTGCGCGGGCTTTCACAAGGGATTGGCGAAGTTTTGATTTCCTCGGGGCGCGGCTTGGTGGATATGAGGAGCCATGAGAAAACATGCCCTTTTGCTTTTGACCGCTGGCGCCCTGTCATTTGGACAGCTGGCCGCCGTTCCCGCCAATGCACAAGAGCCGCTGCCCGAGGCTGACCAGCTTCCGCCCGGCCTGCAATCCGCAAGGGTTTTGCCGGGGTGGGAGCTGCCCAACGGCAATCGCATGGTCGCGCTTGAGCTGCAATTGCAGCCGGGTTGGAAGACCTATTGGCGCAGTCCGGGGGATGCGGGCGTGCCCGCGGTTTTCAATTGGGAGAGCACCCAAAACCTGGCCGAGGCGCGGCTGCATTGGCCCACGCCCGAGGTCATCGATTCGGGTGGATTGCGTACCTTGGGCTATCACGAGCGGCTGATCCTGCCGATCGAGATGGTCGCGGTCGATGCCGATGCCCCCTTCAGCGGGCATTTGCGCGTTGATCTGGGCCTGTGCGAGACAATCTGTGTGCCGGGGCATCTCAGCCTTGAGTTGCCGCAGATCGGCGAAAGCAGCGACCCACAGATCGAGGCCGCCCTGGCATCCGTCCCCGTACCCGAAGGGGAAATCGCCCATTGCAAGCTGTCCGAGATCCGCGACGGCATGAATGTGACCGCTGTGGTTGCCGTTCAGCCAGGGGATGCGCAAAGCGCGGCGGCGCTGGAATATGATGCCGAAGGCGTCTGGGTTTCCGAGCCCAAGATTTCGGTGGCAGATGGTCAGTTGATGGCCAGCGCCGATTTCATCGACGAAACCGGCAAACCCTTTGAGTTAGATCCCGCCAAGGTGCGGCTGACCCTGATCGATGGGACATCCGGGCTTGAGTTCGAGGGATGCCTATAAAGGGCTGGGGCGCTGCATGACCTGCCGCGCGGGCGCAGGCAGGGGGCCTTAATTCGGGCCTCATTCAGCCTTGGCCTAGTCGGGCTTGTTCCCCAGCCGCGCTTGCAGCGCCAAAAGATCGGCCCAGGCCTCGCGCTTGGCCAAGGGTGTGCGCAGCAGATAGGCGGGGTGGGTCATGGGAAGGGCGGGGCGCCCAAAAGCGGTCTGCCACTCGCCGCGCATTTTCAAAATACCTGACCGCCCCAGCGCCGCCTGACAGGGAATATTGCCAAACAACACCAGAACATCGGGGTTGGCCAATTCCACGTGCCGCGCCAGAAATGGCAAAATCATCGCGATTTCATCGGGGTGAGGGGGGCGATTCCCGGTTGGGTGCCAGGGCAGGACATTGGTGATATAAAGCGCTTTATCCGCCTGTTCGGCGGTTCGCGACAGACCGATTGCCGCAAACATCTTGTCCAGCAATTGCCCCGCCGCGCCGACAAAGGGCAGGCCGCGCTGATCCTCTTCTGCGCCCGGCGCCTCGCCGATGATCATCACGCGGGCAGCCGGATTGCCATCGGCAAAGCAGAAATTGCGCGCGCCCTTTTTCAGATCGATCCCGTCGAATGCGGCCATGGCCTGTGCCAGCGCGTCCAAGCTTTGCGCCTGTCCAGCCGCCTGAGCCGCGATGGCGGCATAATCTGGCCCCGCTGCGGCAGCCGCAGGGCGCGGTTGGGTCGAGACGGCCATGGGCAGGCCGCCCGGCATCATCTGCCCGCCCGCCTGTTCGGATGCCTCGCCTTGCGCATAGGCCGGAGCCGCGGCCTTTATCGCGCGATCATTGGCGCGCGCGAGCGCCAAAGCCTCGGCCTCGTCATAGCGGTCGATGGCCTCGTCAAGACATGGCTCATCCGCGCCCATCTCTGCTTGCCATTGCAAGAGAGCCAGCGCCGTTTCCGCGTCTAGCGCGAATCCTCGATAGCTTAGATCGCTCATTGGCGCAGGCTAAAGCCGGGCGGGGGTGCGGGCAAGGTGGCTTGGTGGGCCACAGCTGCCCCATTGGGCAAAAGATGGCCCCAGAGCGGGCAAATGATCGAACGCCCTAGCATTGCGGCAAGGGGGCTCGGGCGCGCTGGGGTTATTGCGATTGGCTGATCGGGGTCGTGCCGCCGCCCATGCCGACCAATTTGGCGATCAGGTCTTTGGCGGTCGGCCCGATGCGGTCGCAGGCCTCGGGGTCGTCCAACAGCTTAAAGGCCGGGCCATAAAATTCGCGGTCATAGGCGGTGGGGTCCAGCTTCAGCCGGGCGGCCAGCCGATCGCCGGTCCCGGTGATCAACGTCCATTCGCCGTTCGAAACCTCGTAGCCGGGACAGTTCGCTGTGATGACGTTCACATTTGCCAATTCGGCGATCAGGGCTTTCGCATCCGCCTCGGACAGGGCCGAAACATCGGGAAGCTTGACCGTGATCCCGCCATCTGCCCCGGCAATTCCCGCAGCAAAGGTCATGGCGATTCCGCCCAAGGCACATGTCCAGACCCGCATTTTATACCCCTTCTTCGGCGATTAATCCGCCCAATCCGGCCTGATAGGGGGCAAACTGGCAACCCAATTCACCGTGAGGACGGCGTGACACCCTGTCCTGACGCAGGGTAAATTAACTCGCGCGGCTGGGGCTATTGGCGCAGCGCCTTGAAAAGCCTTGCGGAAAGTCGTGCGATGCAAGAATGCGTGAGCGCTTTTGGCGCATCCTTGTGACAGGGCCGTGATGGTTCGATCTGTTTGTCTGGTGGTGGGCGCGGTCTACTTGACGCTGCATCATGGCGGCGATACGCGGGGTTGACATCTCTACGCGGAGGAACCTTGCGATGACGACCTATTCTTTGCTGATCCTGCCGGGCGACGGCATTGGCCCCGAAGTCATGACCGAGGTCCGCAAGGTCATCGGCTGGTTTGAGGCCAACAAGGGCCTGAACTTTGACGTCAGCGAGGATCTGGTCGGTGGTGCCGCTTATGACGTCCACGGCATCCCGCTGTCGGATGCCACCATGGCAAAGGCGCAAGCGGTTGATGCGGTCCTGCTGGGCGCTGTCGGTGGTCCGAAATATGACAACCTTGATTTCAGCGTAAAGCCCGAGCGCGGCCTGCTGCGCCTGCGCAAGGAAATGGATCTATACGCCAACCTGCGCCCCGCTCAGTGCTTTGACGCTTTGGCTGATTTCAGCTCGCTTAAGCGCGATGTGGTTGCCGGCCTTGATATTCTGATCGTGCGCGAGTTGACCTCGGGCGTATATTTCGGCCAGCCGCGCGGCATTTCGGCCGATGACACCCCCGGCAACGAGGGTGGCCGCGTCGGCGTCAACACCCAGCGCTATACCAGCGGCGAGATCCGCCGCGTGGCTCGCGCTGCTTTCGAATTGGCCCGCAAGCGCAACAATCGCGTCTGCTCGATGGAAAAGGCCAACGTCATGGAATCGGGTATTCTGTGGCGCGAGGAAGTTCAGTGGGTTCATGACAACGAATATGCCGATGTCGAGCTGACCCATATGTATGCCGACAACGGTGCGATGCAGCTGGTGCGCAACCCGCGTCAGTTCGACGTGATCGTGACCGACAACCTGTTTGGCGACATTCTGTCGGACGCGGCGGCGATGCTGACCGGCTCGCTGGGGATGCTGCCCTCGGCCAGCCTTGGTGCACCGATGGAAAACGGCCGCCCGAAAGCGATGTACGAGCCCGTGCATGGTTCGGCACCCGATATTGCGGGGCAGGGCAAGGCCAACCCGATCGCCTGTATCCTCAGCTTTGCGATGGCGCTTCGCTATTCCTATAACGAGGGCGACAATGCCGCCCTGTTGGAGCGCGCGATCGAAAAGGTTCTGGCCGATGGCGTTCGTACGGGCGATCTGATGGGCGAAGAGGGCGGCGTGCCGGTCTCGACCTCGCAGATGGGCGATGCGATTCTCGCGGCGCTGACCGAGCTGAAATAAGCCATGTCGCAGGGCGGGAACCTGCGCGGAGCGTTGGTTGCCCTGCTCGCGATGGGCATCTATGCGACGCATGATGTGATCATCAAAACTCTGGGGGCGGATTATCCCGCCCTTCAGATCCTTTTCTTTTCGTCGCTGCTATCTTTTCCCTTTATCGCCGCTTTGCTGCTGCGCGATCCGACCCACGGCACGCTGCGACCACGAAACCCGTTCTGGGTGACCTTCCGTTCCTGTACGATCGTGATTTCGGGAATGTGCGGCTTTTACGCCTTTTCGGTGCTGCCGCTGGCGCAGGTCTATGCGATCCTTTTCGCCGTTCCCCTGTTCATCACCATCCTTTCGGTGCCATTTCTGGGCGAGAAGGTCGGCATGCACCGTTGGGGCGCGGTGTTGATCGGGTTGGTGGGGGTGCTGGTCGTGCTGCGGCCGGGGCAGACCGCGTTCGAGCTGGGCCATCTGGCCGCCCTTGGCGGGGCGTGCTGTTCGGCCCTTTCGGCGATTGCGGTCCGCAAGCTGGGCCGATCTGAACGGACGGTGATCCTGATCTTGTGGCCGATGCTGGGTAACTTCGTGCTGACTGGCGCGTCATTGTCGCTGGCCTATGAGCCGATGGCCCTGGGCGATCTGGCACTGGCGGGGGTGATTGCGATGATGGGGCTGATGGCAGGTTTTCTGCTGATCGTGGCCTATCAGACCGGCGAGGCCACCGTCGTTGCGCCGATGCAATATTCCCAGATGCTTTGGGCCACGGTCTATGGCTGGTTTTTGTTCGGCGAAAGGCTGGATCTGCCGACAGTGGCTGGGGCGATTTTGATCATTGGATCGGGGCTTTATATTCTGATGCGCGAAGCCCGCAACAAAGCCCCGGGGCAACGCCTGATCGAGGGGCGGCTGCGGGGGGAAACCGTCACTGCCCCCCGCCCGGTTTTGCTGCGCAGATTGTGGGGCGGCAAGGGCTAGGCGAGGGGTCGGATTTCAGCCCCTTTTGCTGGGCGTATTCACCCGAACGTATGCGACCCCGCATAACGGAAAATGAGCCAGCACGTGAAAGCTGTACAAGCTTCCATATGCTGGCTCACTGACCAAAATCAGAGCGAATACTCTGCACTCGTTAATCATCGGTCTCAACAATGTGACCAACGAAAGTTTGCCCGCAAAAATGGCAAAAGGCCAATTAACTAAATATTAACTCTTTGTTCCATATTTGCACTTGCAGGTAAATTCGTACCTTTACCTAGGTAGATTTACCTATGCTTAGACCAAATGATTCTGACCGTCCGGGCTGCGGTTAAAACGCAACAACCAGTACAGTTTGAAACTTGGACATCTGGGTTCAGACAAGGGGGCTGTGCTAAGGGGCGACTTCTAGCAAGACTGCATCGCCAAATCCGGCACCGTATCTGTTTCAGTTACGGCACTGTTGTGGCAGTTTGCTGCACCATTTTCGGCGCAATGCCGATATCCCGAACCGAGGATCAGACGGAATGAAGACTTCGCTGGGGGCGCTGTTGGCGCTTGGCATGGCCGGACTACAGTTCCTTGCGGTGCTGGCGGTGGTGACCTCGTCTTATCTGACCTCTGAGCGGGCCCTGATCGATCACGCGCGCGATCTGATGCGCGATGTCGGGATCAATACGATCGAGCATTCCAAAGGCTTCCTCAGCCCGGCGCAGGGCGCGGCCGAGCTGGCAGCGCGGCTGGCGCAAAGCGATGTTATTTCCAGTAAGGATGCGCAGCTGCTGGAAAAGCTTTTGTTTCAACAATTACAAATCGCCCCCCAATTCGCTGGCGCCTATTATGGTGATAGCGCGGGAAACTTCACCTATGTGATGCGCAGCCCCAAGGGGCCAGGGCCGTTTCGCAGCAAACTAATTCAAGTGGACGGCGTTAATCGCACCACGGAATTTATCTGGCGTAACAATGACTTTTCTATTGCGGCCCGTCGGATGGACCCAAGCGATAGTTTCGATCCACGCAATCGGCCGTGGTATATCAAGGCGCGCGCCGAACTCGCGACGATCTGGACCGATCCCTATATCTTTTTCTCGTCGCTTCAGCCCGGAATTACATTGGCGGCCCCCGTTGTTCAGGATGGTGACGAGATTAGCGGCGTCGTTGGCGTCGATATTGAAATCAGCATGATCTCGGATTTCCTCTCGCGGTTGAATATCGGCCGAAGTGGAAAGGCGCTGATTATTTATCGCAACGGCGATGTGATCGCGCACCCCGATCAAAGCCTGCTGAAAACCGAAAGCGCCGATGGCACTTTGCGCTTTGTCAATATCACCGAAATCGACGATCCCATTGCACGCGCGGCCTTTGGTCCGCTGGCCGAAGCCGGCGAGATTCCCGTCACCCAAGAGACGAAATCGCAGTTCATGTTTAACGGCGCGGCCTATGTGGCAACGACCATGCCGGTGATCAGTGCGCAGTTGCCCTGGACGATCGGGGTCTATGCCCCCGAGGATGATTTCATCGGGGCCATCAAGCGCAACCGCATGATGAATATCTGGCTGGCCGCGCTGGTCGCGCTGCTGACCGCCGGGATCGGGCTGGGCTTGGCCAAATATATCTATCGCCCCGTGCGCGCCTTTGCGGTGCGTACTGCGCTGATCTCTCAGGGTGAAATCGATCCCCATGCGCCGCTTCCCAAGACCTACCGCGAGTTGGAGCGCGCGAATGAAGCCTTGGTGCAGGAAATCGTTGCGCGTCGTGACGCGGAACAGGAATACGGTCAGACCTTCTTCATGTCAGTGCGCGGCATGGCCCAGATCACCTCGGATCGGGGGATCTTTCTGCGGGTGAATGCGCGCATCTGCGAAATCACTGGCTATGACAGTTCAGAGCTAGAAGGCACTGCCTTTGGCGATCTGTTCCCGCCCCAACTAGCCAGCCCCTGGACCTTGGGTCACGACAATGAATCCGAGGATTTTGCCATCAACCGGGATCTGCAACTGCTGCGCAAGGATGGCGAGCTGCTTTGGGTCACGGTCAATGCCATCGTCATCCGCGACCGACGCGGCCATGCGATGCATGTGGTGATCACGATGGAGGACATCACCCAAAGCAAGCGCAACGAAGAGCAGATCGAGCGGCTGAACAAGGATCTTAGCCATCTGGCGCGTGGGCATACGGTCGGGCATATGGCCTCGGGTTTGGCGCATGAGCTGAACCAGCCGCTGACCGCGATTGCCCAGAATGCCGATACGGCGCTTTTGGTTCTCAGCCAGCAATCCTTACCCGGCGAAGAGCTGCGCGAGATCCTGACCGAGATCGAGCAGCAATCCCTGCGCGCGGGCGGCATCATCCGGGCGTTGCGAGGGTTCATCCGCAAGGACGAAGGCGAGCGTGTCAGCTTTGATCTGGCCGTGTTGATCGAACAGACCTTGCAGCTTTTGCGCCCCGAGGCGACCGAGGCTGCCGTCGAAATAACCACGAAAGTCGATGACAACCTGCCGTTTGTGGTGGGCAACCGCGTGCAGGTGGCACAGGTCATCGTGAACTTGCTGCGCAACGCCATCGAAGCCTTGGCCGCAAGCACACCTGCACCGCGACATGTGACAATCTCGGCCAGCGGCATCAATGCGGCACCGGGTTTCGTGCGTGTCACGGTCGAGGATAACGGTCCCGGCGTCGATCCTGCGGTGCAGCTGTTCACCCAGTTCGAAACCACCAAATCCAGCGGGATGGGCTTGGGATTGTCGATCTGTCGCAGCATTGTCGAGGCAAATGGCGGGGTTATCGGTTATCACCGTGCCGGGTCGGGTGGCTCGGTTTTTGAATTTACCTTGCCGATTAACCAAGCTCGATAAGAGGGCGGAACCAATCGAAACATTAAGGCTTTCTCTGTCGAGGCCTTGGTTTCGCCGTTTGTTTCTCTTAAGTAGCCGCAAGATGCCAGATTTTCCCCCCTCCGCCGCCCTGACCGTCTTTGTGGTCGATGACGATGCCGATATTCGGATGTCGCTGTCGCGAGGGCTTAGTAAGCGGGGCTATCAGGTCGAGACCTTTGCCTCGGCACGGGCCTTTCTGACCGGCTATGACAGCACCCGGGCAGGCTGTCTGGTTCTTGATTACGGCATGCCCGATATGAACGGGCTCGAGCTGCAAAGCTACCTGCTGCACCATCAGATCAATATCCCGATCATCTTTATCACGGGCCATGGCGGTGTGCCGGAATCGGTGCAGGCAATCAGGGCAGGGGCGATCGATTTTCTGGAAAAGCCCTTTCGGCAGGCCGATTTGATTGCCTGTATCGACATCGCTTTTCAGCAGGTGCTAGAGCGCGTTTCGTTAGAGCAGCACAGCCAAAGCCAAAGGGCCCGCTTTGACCGCCTTACCGCGCGCGAACTGGAGATCGTCAAACACATCCTGGCGCGCCCCTCGGCCACATCCAGCAAAGAGCTGGCCTCGCAATTTGGCATCAGCCATCGCACCGTCGACCACCACCGTGCCCGGATTTTGGAGAAGTTAGGCGTGAAATCGGTTGCAGAGCTGATCGCCCTAGCCAATAGCTAAGCGCAGCTAGGGCCGGACGCCCGAAACCCTCGCGAACCCCGCAAGCCTCGCAAGCACAGATCTCGGCCCCGGCAGGCAGGGTTGCACGGCCCGCCACAGCGGTTTCAACCGCGCCCTACCGTCATCAGCAACGACTTTTTCAACGATTTCCTCTTGCATTCGCCGCCTTCAAAGGATACCTGCCCCTCACGGTCGGAGCGTAGCGCAGCCTGGTAGCGCACCTGCTTCGGGAGCAGGGGGTCGGAGGTTCGAATCCTCTCGCTCCGACCAAAATTCCCGTTGTGTGTCGTCCGACATCGAAACACCGACTTTTCGACAAAAGTCGGCTTTTTGATTCATCAGCAAAATAGTTGTTCCACCTGTTGAGGCCGAACCAAGGTCTTGTCAGTCTTCGCTGGGTCGCAAAATCGGCTCGACGTATCGGCGCTCATAGAGCGGGCCAAATTCCTGGTCATCCTTTGTGAATGGTGGCATGCCCGCCTTGCGCAATTCGACCATACATTTCTGCCAGCTCACTCCGAATTCGGCCTGCATCGTCATTGGCGTCATGAAGCGCGCGTGAAACGCTGCGATATCTTCGTTGGTCAGGTAAAGAACCTCTGTGCCATTGGTCGGATGGGGCACCCACCGGGCCAAGACATGTCCGGCGGTGAAGAGTTTTTGAAACCACGCCCTTAACGAGATGCCCAGTTTCGCGGCATAGTCCGAGGCAAGTTCGCCGGCAGGAAGCGATTCGTCGCGCCGGCGGCGACGGGGCTGCTGGCCTGTGAGCTGGTCGACCTCGTCTTTCAGGACCATGTAGCTTCGATAACCCTCGAGGTCGGTGTCGCGGCCAAGCTGCAATTGCTTGCTGCGAATGGCAGCGACCAGGTTTCCAATGTTCAGGCCCGAGCGCCGGCTTGCCAGCTGGAGTTGTTCCCAACTCGTCGAAGGTGGGCTCAAGGGGGTTGCCACAGCATCGAATTCGGCCAGCAGCGCCAAGCCATCGGAAAGCCGCCAAGGCGATCTCACCTTAGGGTGACGGATGAAGGGGCGAAGTATTCCGGCGTCAGACAGCGCCTTGAGCTGAATCGCCGTCGTGCCAATGGCGGCCCTCATCTCCGGCGCGCCAACCAGCGAGGGTATCTCCTTTAGGAAGCTGTCATATTCCGGCGCGCTGAAGGTTTGCAACGCAGGTGCCCTGGGATCGTTTTCCGGGACGGCGCCCGCATCAATCAGGCACATCTCTACAAGCTTCTTGTCTATCCCAATTTCGATAGCAGCAGAGGCAGGGGTGTGAAGGAGCCGCGTCGACAGGGTTTGGCCCAATACGACCTCTCCAGCCGCGATCGGCCAGGTTTCCAGGATGCAGTCGCGTAGGATGTCGCGAAATGGCTCAAAGCCATCGTCCTTCAGATAATCGGCCAGCCCGTCATAAAGCCTGCCATAGGTCCCGCGGAGCGAGACCCACTTTGACGTGGTCGAGGCCGCCAAAGCCTTGAATGCCGCCCGAAGCGCGGACTCTCCTTTGCATAGCACCTCGAATCCGGCAGCTTGGGCTCTTGCCTGAAGATCGGTCGGGCTTTCTGCTTGAGCCGCATTGTCGCGGATCAGCAACTCCCCGAGTAGGTTGCACATGGTCGTCGCAACAAACAGGCCATGTTCAGCGAGCCACGTCGGGTCTTCTCCCGTGTCAAACGCGCATCGAGCCAGAGATCATATGGTGAGGGTGCTCGTCGAGGCTGGTCAAACTCTCCGGCAATGATCCTGGACGCGAGATCGCGGAGATAGGCCGCGCTATCGAAACGCTTCTCCGGCTTTCCTTCCTGCCAAAGCGGCACTAACTCATGCTCGTGGCGGCAACAGATGGCAACATCGCGCAGCAACCAGTCGCCGCGCATCACCATCGCCGAGACTGGATCGTTCGGGTTGACCTTTGCATCCTCGCGAAGACAAATCGGGCAACCGCGCATGACGGGGCTGCGCACCGCCTTTGAGGGGAAGCGCTCTTGCCGGAACTCCATCCAGGCATCGCCCACTGGCGTTCCTGTCCAAGACTGCAGATTATGGAGCGCCTGCCGGTCGAGCGCTGCCGTTTCACACAGCCGATTGAGCGCAGCTTGCTCGAACTGAGCGAACCGCTTCATCCCGAATCCGAGATCCACTGCGAAATCAGTCGCCGTCGCGGCGTTCATCGCCGCGAATCGCGACAGAAATGAGAAAACAGTTTCCCGTGGAACTGGAGCCGGGCGAAGTGGAAGTGCAGGCATTGAGGTCAATCTCAGTCAAACAGAAAGATGACCATGCCTATTGCCTGATCGGCTGTCCATCCGACTACCCGTTGTTTGGCAAGCGGCGTGCATCACCCACGATGTTGGATTGGACGAACGTCGCGTTGGGCGGAAAGCGGACTAAAAGTGCTGCGGCATTGCAGCTGTGGCGTACGTCCAAAAGCGGTCATTCATACAGAGCGCAATCAACTCAATAATCCTCCGGAATCTTAGATTGAGCTATCCATGCGCCAGCCCATCGGTCAGCAAAGTCTGGGAGATAGCGCTGAATTCTTGAATGCGAGCCAGTGGAAGGATGCGGGGGTTTGTCGTCACGATCGGGAAGCGGGTGATCACGAACGGCTCCACCCGGTATAGGTCTAGATGGTCCCTCAGAAGCTGCTGTCGAGATCGTTCTTTAGTGAGTGCCCTTTCGTAGTAGCGCTCGAGCGTCCGGTTGGTCCGGATGAAGCGCGCCGGGTCGAGGTCGACCCAAGAAGGATCGACCAAATTATTCTTGCACTGGACGTTGAAAATGACTCCATCACGGGTTGCGATGACATCGAACTCTTTGCGGTCAATTCGTTTGATCGGCTGCACCGCGAAGCCCTGCTGGGTGAGTTCGTCCTTAATTCGCTGCTCAAAAATAAAGCCTGAGCGGATTTGAAACCGGCGCTGGCCGTATAAGCAGACGTTCTTGAAGTTGTAAAGGAAGCGGCTTAGGAGGGTGACCGTGCTACGGAGTTCGTTTCCAACGCGAACGAAAGCAGCATAGCTGTTCAGGGCCGAAACGAATGTCGTTGCTGATGTCGTGAGCAGCTCACGATGGGGAATCGAGACACCGTGCCTTTCGGCAAGGGCGTTGAGCTCAACAGGCGATACCGTCACCCAGAAATCGTCTTTCGCCCGGTGCGAGAGTTCCCGGACCACTGCAGCCAACCCAGCGAATGCGGTATTATCGAGCTCGAATTCAGCGAACGCCGCCTCGATAAAGGCGATGTCGTTACGCAACTCCGCAGCGCTGAACACCCGATCCGGTCGCAGGGGTTCAAGACCCTTGGGTTGCGTGCTGGAGGCGAGATCGATGATGGGCACCCTCTCGGCCTCGAGGAACATGTCGTCCAACGAGGTATAGCTGTGCGAGGCGGTGAAGCCGCGCGATTCGAGATGGAGCGCAAAGTCGTCGTAGAGTTCGCAGACCACGCGTTGTTGCAGCAGACCAGTAATCGTGGTCCCGCTTATCTCGGCCTGCGGCAACATCCAGGTCAGGGCGTCGCGGCCGGTCATCGGGATCGCCCCCCTGCAGGCCCTGGGCATCACGTAGAGCAGGCTTACCAAGTGACGCCGCCGGGATTGCAGGTAGCCGATAGCGCGCGCCACGGTTGCCATTCCCGCCGCGGCCGGTAGGATTCCGCGCATCTCGAAGCTGTGCTGCATCGCCGAAAGTTGCAATATCAGATTGCCTTGGCGCTGAGCAAAGTCGATGCCATAGAGGTAGCCGAGATGGTGCAGAACGAATTTCAGCCGACTAGAATTAATCGTTTCGCTACGGAGGCTGAGACCCAATAGCTCCCGTTCAAGCAGGTCGTCATCCAACTCGCCAGGCAGGTTAATCAGTTCCTCGATGGCACGGAGGGTCTCAAGCCAAGCACTCACTGATGCCCGCGCTTCGAATGGTGCCAAGGCGTAGAGGATGCCGTCAGCATGCTGAGCAAGCTGGCTCGTAATCAGATCTAGGGCTTCCTGCCCTGTCAGTCTGGCTGGGCTCATTCCGGTACCATCGTCTATTGACCTTCGCGGATAGAGCTCAAAAACTAGCTCAACTGATTAAGAGGGAGCACTTCCACTTGTTCGGTGCCGAACAGGTGCATTATCGCTTTAAGAGCCGTATCCGATAGCGTCTGAGTACAAAGGACGGCAAGGCGCTTCATTGGCCGGGATACCGATACGTAAAAAAGGTTCCGCGAGCGGTAATAGGCCTTCGAGTTTT
>NZ_DALZMB010000049.1:0-27646 GCF_032007265.1 Paracoccus sp. (in: a-proteobacteria)
CATAGACCGCCCGTGCAATCGCCCTTGCCAGCACCGATGCCGCAGCATGGCCCAGCCGAAAGGCCTGTGGCATGGGATCGGTGATCTTGCGTTCCCGGGTCGAGACGGCAAAGACCAGATCGCCGTCGATTGGCGTATGTGAAGGCACGATCGCGCGCGCCATGCCGTCATGGGCGGCCGTCGCCATCCGGTAAAGCCCGGCCTTGTCCAGATCGGCGTCGGTGGCAACAATCGCAATCGTCGTGGCCTCGCCCAGTTGCTTGAGGGGGGCAGGCTCGGTGCCCGGATGAAAGGGGCCACCAAGGCCCAGGCCGCCAAATTCCTGATCCAACTCCCAAGGGGCTGCCCAGAACTGTCCTGACGGCGCGGTGACCGAGCCCAGAGCATTCACCACAACCAGCGCCCCAACCGTTGTGCCATCCGCCAGCACCGCCGAGGCAGAGCCCAATCCGCCCTTCCAATTGCCGGTCATCGCACCCAGCCCCGCACCCGCGCTGCCGATTGCAAAATGCGAAGATGCCGCGTGAAACGCGGCGCGTCCCAGCGCGGGATAGGGGTTGTCCTCCCAGGATTTATCGCCGCCATTGAGCAGGTCAAAGACGATGGCACCGGGAACAATCGGCACCTGTACCGGGCCAACCGCAAAGCCGCGACCTTGGGCGCGCAAAGCGGCCGCCACGCCCGAGCAAGCATCCAGCCCGAAGGCCGAGCCGCCCGAAAGCACCAAGGCGTCAATATCGTCGACCAGCTTGTCGGGGGCCAAAAGATCCGTCTCGCGCGTGCCCGGTGATCCGCCCATGACATTGACCGCCGCACGAAAGGGCCGATCGGCAGTCAAAACCGTACTGCCCGAGCGCAGATGCAGGTCATGGGCATTGCCCACGCGCAGGCCGGGGACATCGGTAATCAGGTTCTTCGGGCCTTGTCGCATCAGATCCTCGCAGTTGCCGGGGCAGATTGTCTGGCCCGATGGCGCGATGCAAGGGCTGTGCGCAACCTCAGGGCCGCTTCTGGCGTTGCACAAGACAGGCTCAGCACCTACCTATTTCTTAAGAAAGCTGAAAGGATTTGCTAAAATGACAGCCCCGATCCACCGGATATTCGGCCGCCCGATTGATGCTCCTGTGCCGCAGGGATTTGACCAGATCCTGTTCGGAATGGGATGCTATTGGGGTGTCGAGCGCCTGTTTTGGCAAATTGAGGGGGTCTATATGACCTCTGTCGGCTTTGCCGGCGGCAGCGTCGACAATCCGACCTATAAGCAGGTCTGCACCGGCCAGACCGGACATGCCGAGGTGGTTCGCGTCGTCTATGACAGCTCGCGCGTCTCGACCGAGCAATTGCTGAAGATTTTCTGGGAAAATCATAATCCGACCCAGGGCAATCGGCAGGGCAATGATGTCGGCGATCAGTACCGCTCGCTGATCATGTATACGACCGAACATCAGCGCGTGCTGGCCGAGGCCTCGAAGATTGATTACGATAACCGACTTGCTGTCGATGGTTTTCCAAAAATAACCACGGAAATTCTGCCTGCCAGCACATTCTGGCTGGCCGAAGATGATCATCAGCAATATCTCGACCGTTACCCGGACGGCTATTGCGGTCTGCGTGGTACGGGCGTGAAAGCGTCGCAAATCGAAGGATATGAGCAGATCTGATGGCAACCTGGACCGCACTTTCCCACACGCTTGGCCGCGAAAAGGCCGAGGCCATCGTAGAGCAGGCTGAAGGCCTGACCCCCGAGCCGGTCGGCACCGGCGTTTTCGAGATCGAGGACGGCTCGGATCGCTGGGAGATCGGGCTGTATTTCACCGAAGAACCCGATGAGATCGCGCTGATGCTTTTGGCGCTGGCCCATGATGCCGAGCCCTTCGTTCTGTCCGAGGTTCCTGATGTCGACTGGGTCGCCCATGTGAAACGCGAGCTGACCCCGGTCGAGGCGGGTCGCTTTTTCGTTTACGGCAGCCATGATGCCGAAAGCGTGCCAGAGGATGCCGAAGCCCTGTTGATCGAGGCGGCAATGGCCTTTGGCACCGGGCACCACAACACCACAAAGGGCTGTCTTTTGGCGTTGGACCGGCTGGTCAATGAGGGCAAGACCTTTGAGCGGATCGCGGATATCGGCGCAGGCACGGCCGTTTTGGCTATGGCTGCGGCGCGCGTCTTTCCGGTCGTGGTCGCCGCGGGCGATATCGACCCGGTCGCGGTCGATACGGCCAAGGCCAACGTGATCGCCAATGGTCTGGCTGGCCGCGTTGAATGTGTCGAGGCCGTGGGCTTTGATCATCCGCTGCTGGAAGGCGCGGCCCCCTATGATCTGGTTTTCGCCAACATCCTGAAGCAACCCTTGATCGATCTGGCCCCGGATATGGCGCGCTATATCGCGCCGGGCGGCAAGGCGATCCTTTCGGGCATTTTGACGACCCAGGCCCCCGAGGTGATTGCGGCTTATGAAAGCTGCCATTTCACCCTGGATCGTCGCGATGATCTGGCAGAATGGTCCGTTTTGGTGCTGACGCGCAGCTGAACGCCTGCGTTGGGAACCAGCGTCTTATGAATGCGCAGGGCAGGGCCAAAAGCCCTGCCTTTTTTGTGCCGGATTTTTAGGCAAATCCCGGGGCGGCGCTTGGCGTGGACCCGCTACCTTTCGCGCTTGCGTGATCGCCCCCGCATCGATGTCCTGCCCAGGATACCGCTGTACGGGCCTCGCGGTTGCAAACGGGTCTTTGGACAAGAAAAAGGCCCCATCCGGTTTGTGCCGGGGGGGCCGTTCTCGCAAGATGGTTTTGCTCTGCTGCGATCAGCGACGAGCAGCAACCCGGTCGATATCGCCGCGGATCAGCCCGATATCATCGAGTTCGCGATCCGTCAGACGGTTCAGCGCGTTGCGCGTCACACGTGCGTCGTTCCATTCGGAAACGGCAGCTACGAGTTTCGAAACAAAACCAGCTTGGCGCGTCCCGCCGAGGACGCGGTTCGTGTCAATTGCCGACATTATCTCACCTATGTTTGTAAAGTGCCCGATGTTTGGGCGGTTGTTCGATGCTGGTGATATAGATCGGGCGTTCTGTTTCGACTAGGCCAGCTTGGGCAAGTCAGCTATGCGCGGGCTGCATAAGGTACCGAATTCATTAAACTTTTACCTGCTCTCTTTTGCGAGAGCAGGGCAAGATTGTTGCCAAATTCTGCGCTGCAGTATTCCAATATGTCTGTGACGTGGGGTCACGCCTAGCGCCAATCGCCTAAATGGCTCTGCCACAGGGTAATGGCCGCAACCGCAGCGGTATCGGCGCGCAAGATCCTTGGACCAAGGCTAAGGGGGGTGACACAGTCATGGGCACGCAACTGTTGCCGTTCGGCATCAGACCAGCCCCCCTCAGGGCCGATCAGAATCGCCCAAGGGCCTTCGGGCAGGGCGGAAAGCGTGGCCGAAGGCCCGGCCAGAGCCTCATCCGCCCAAAGAATCCGGCGAATCGGGTCCCAGTTGGACAGAAGGCGCGCCAATGGGGTCAGATCGGTGACCTCGGGGACAAAGGTGCCACCACATTGCTCGGCGGCTTCGACCGCATGGGCTTGCAGGCGGTCCTGACGGATGCGTTCGGAATTGGTGCGCTCGGTCTGAACCGGAAGGATGCGCGCACAGCCCAGCTCGGCCGCTTTCTCGACGATGAAATCGGTGCGGGTCTTTTTGATCGGCGCAAAGATCAGCCACAGATCGGGCGGATTGCGCTGCGGCGCATTCGGGCCAACAGCGATCAACTCGCCGTTGCGCTTGCCGATCCGTTCGATCCGGGTCAGCCATTCGCCATCCCGGCCGTTAAAGACCAGAATCTCGTCACCCGGACCTTGCCGCATGACGCCATGAAGATAATGTGCTTGATCCGGGTTCAAGGGGATCCCTTGTCCAGAGGTAAGCGGGTGATCTATGAACAGCCTGATTTTTGCCATGGGGGCAACCTAATGCAGACTACCCGCCCGATACCAGAGGCCGTCGCAGATGCACCTGCGGACAATTGGGTCGATCGCTACGCACCAGATTATCTGCGTCCTTGGCTAAGGCTGTCGCGCGCGGATCGGCCCATCGGGACATGGCTTTTGTTGCTGCCGTGCTTTTTTGGGGTCGGGCTGGCCATGATCGCGACCGGGCCGATCTGGTTCGATCTATGGATCATCCTGGCCTGCACCATCGGGGCTTTCGTGATGCGGGGGGCGGGCTGCACCTGGAATGACATTACCGACCGTCATATTGACGGCAGTGTTGCGCGCACCCGATTGCGGCCCATCCCTTCGGGGCAGGTCTCGGTGCGCGGGGCGGTTCTGTGGATGATCTTGCAATGCCTGATCGGGCTGGTGATCTTGCTGACGCTTGGCCGTGCGGCGATCATCATGGGGGTGATCTCGCTGGTGCCGGTTGCGGTCTATCCCTTCGCCAAGCGCTTCACCTGGTGGCCTCAGGTCTTTTTGGGCATTGCCTTTAACTGGGGCGTCTTGCTGGCCTGGGCGGCGCATACGGGCGGGCTGGCGCCGGCGCCGGTTCTGGCCTGGATCGCGGGGATCTGCTGGACGGTCTTTTACGACACGATCTATGCCCATCAAGACGTCGAGGATGACGTTCTGATTGGCGTGAAATCGACCGCACGCTTCTTTGGTGACGATTCTCCGCGCTGGTTGATGGGCTTTGCTGTCGCAACTGTGATCTTGATGGCTTGCGCGGTGATGGCGGCTGGTCCGACAGGCTGGGCTGCAACCTTTGCTTGGGTCGGAGTCATAGGATTCGCTGCACATTTATGCTGGCAGCTTTGGCGGTTTGATCAATTTGACACGCCGCTTTGCCTGAAGCTTTTCCGCTCGAACCGGGATGCTGGGCTGTTTTTCGCTGTCCTTTTGGGCTTGGCCGGGCTGCTGTGATTGCGAAATCGCCGCTGAAGGTCTAAGTCGCGCTGATCGGAAACAGCCCATAGGTTTGCCTGATGCCCGACAAAACACTGCACAAAAGCCCCCAGAAACGTCGCCGCTCGCGCACGACGCGCAGCGTTGCCACAGTTCTGGCGCTGGCTGCTGCAGGGGGATTGTCGGCCTATGCCGCAACCGCCGCCGTAGGCTTCTTAGAAGCGCGCCTCAGCCAGGATGCCCATGATGCGCTGATCGCTCAGGGCTATGACTGGGCCGAGGTCAAGGTGGACGGCCTGAAGGTGCACCTCCGCGGTACCGCGCCGTCCGAGGTGGATCGCTATCGGGCGATCCTTTTGGCCGAAGGTGCCGTCGAGGCCGGCCGCATCATTGATGACCTAGAGGTTGCGGCCCCCGCTGTCATCACCGCCCCCGATTTCGAGGTCGAGCTGCTGCGCAATGACGAGGGCATCTCGATCATTGGGCTGGTGCCTGCGGGGCTCGAGCGCGAAAGCGTGACCAAGTCCTTGCAAAAGGCCACGGGAACGGCGCGTGTGACCGATCTTTTGGAAACCGCCGATTATGCCGTGCCGGACAATTGGGACGCAGCCTTTGGTTTTGGCCTGCGCGCCGCCGAGCTGGCCGAGCGTGGCAAGGTCTCGATCGCGCCGGGTCAGGTCACGGTCACGGCAATCACCGACTCGCGCGAGGCCAAGGCCGCGCTTGAGTTGGCGTTGAAGCGGGCCAAGCCTGCCAATGTCGCGCTTCAGATGAATATCTCGGCGCCGCGTCCGGTGATTTCGCCCTTTACCCTGCGCTTTGTCAAAGATCAGGACGGGACGCGGTTTGACGCCTGTGCCGCCGACACCGAAGCCGCACGTGAGCAAATCCTTGCAGCAGCCGCCAAAGCCGGCCTTAAGGGGCAGGCCAATTGCCAGCTTGGTCTTGGCGTCCCCTCGAAAGATTGGAGCGCGGCTGCGGTTGCGGCCATTGATGCCATTGGCGCATTCGGCGGCGGTCAGGTCACGCTTTCGGGCACGGATGTGGCGCTTCAGGCGCCCGCCGATACCCAGCAAGGCAAATATGACGAGGTCGTCGCACGTGCGCAGGCCGCCTTGCCCCCGCTTTACACCCTGACCGCAACCATTGCCAAAGGCGGGGCCGAGCAGGGGCCTGCGGATTTCTCGGCTGTCTCGACCGATGGCGGCAGCGTGGTCTTGCGCGGTCGCATCACCGATCAGCGCATGCGTGATGCGGTCGAAAGCTTTGCCCGATCCCGCTTTGGCCAGATCGACAGCGCGCTTCGTCTTGACGATCAGGTTCCAAGCGGCTGGACGGTGCGCGTTATCGCCGCGCTAGAGGCGATGGCCGGGCTATCCAATGGTACGGCCCATGTCAGCCCCGATCTGATCCGCATCACCGGGATCTCGGGCGATCAGACGGCCTCGGATCTGGCGGCAACACATTTGGCCGAGCGTCTGGGGGCGGGGGCGAATTACGAATTGGCGATCCGCTATGACCGCCGCCTCGACCCGCTGCTTGGTTTGCCAAGTGGGGCGGAATGTGTGGACCGGCTTAATCTGGTGATGCGCGAATCACTGATCGGATTCGAGCCGAATAAATCCGTGATCGCCGGGGATCCGACGCCAACGCTGGAGCGTCTTAAGGAAGCACTGACCAATTGCACGGATTTCCGCATCGAAATCGGCGGACACACGGATGCGCAGGGCTCTGAGGCTTTCAACGCCGAATTGTCGCGCAAACGCGCGCAGGCCGTGCTTGAGGCGATGACCAAGGCCGGGATCGATACGACGCTGATCAGCGCGCGCGGTTACGGCGAAAGCATGCCGATCGCCGATAATGATACAGATGCGGGCCGCGAGGCCAATCGGCGGATCGAATTCACGCGTTTGGCCGATGCGCCGGTTCAGGCCGAGCCGGGCACTGCGCTGAAAACCGTCTCGGGCGTGACCACCGATCCTGACCCCGGCGAGATGCAGGGCCCACAATTGCCCGAAAGCGATCAGGCCTCGCTGCCTGCGGACGGCGACGGCGAGGGTCAAGGCGACAGCCACAGCCACGGCGAAGCGACCGCAACCGGCTCACTGCCGCAAGACAGCGCCGTGCCTGCCCAGCCAAACGATGCCACGCCCGCAACCGAGCCGCTGGTCGTTGGTGATGCCTTGCGCGATTACGCCGAGATGATGGCGACGATTCTGGTCGATGAGCTGGCCCAAATGGGCCATCTGGGCGCCGATGAGATGCCCTTTGACGGCGGTGGCTTCGAAGGCGACGACGCCAATGGGGCCGAAGCGGCTCAGGACGCGACCGGTCAGGATGCGACGGCTCAGGCTCAGTCAGGTCAGGCTGAGAGCGGACAAGTCGAGACGGGGCAGGACGCGACAGCCACGAACAAGACCGCGGCTGCTGCGGCCAATGACGAACAATCGGGGCAGGGCCAGCCGCAACAAGATGTTGCAGGTCAGGGCGAAGCCGGGGCAGCAATGCCAGCCGAGACCCCGACGACAGACCCGACGGCAAACCCGCCGCAAGCTGCACAGCCCGCTGTGTCTGGCACCGCGACTGCATCTGATGCGGCAACGGTGGCAGCCCCCTTGGCGGGGCAAGGCGATAGCGTGAAGCCTGAGGGCTCTCAGGACCAGGCAGCTGCGACGGGTGATGTCGCGGCCGCGGTTTCTGGGGCTTCTTTGACCGCCAGTGTTGTCGTTAACGCCGAGCAGCCCAGCAACGACACCAAAGCCCCCGCTGCTTCACAAGGCACGGATGCTGCCTTGCAAGCTGTGGCTGAAGCTGCACCCGCAGGTGCGGGCAGCGACCCAGCCTCTGGCGCTGCTACCGCGACCAGCGCGGCTCTTGCGCCGGGGGCTGCTGTCGATTGGGGGCAACTGACCGCTGCTGCCGCAAGCCTGGGATTGGCGGCGATCGGAGAAAGCGTTAGCGTGATGACGCAGCCTTTGGTCGATGCCACCCCACGTCCGCAGCCGCGCCCGCAGAAATAACGATCCTTGGCGGGCAGACCGGCCGCCCTTCATCCGACGAGCATCATGGACCGTACCCAATTCATCTTTGCCACTGCGATCATCCTGTTTGGCGTATTCCTTTTGGGATGGTGCGTCAGTGCGCTGCTGAGCCGTTTCAGCCGTGTCAGCTCGACCGAGATGGACGAGGTCGAGCGGCTGTCGCAAAAGCTGCATGAGACCGAACAAGAGCGTGACAAGGCTGTGGCCGAACTGGAAACCCGCGAGGCCGAACTGACCGAGCGGCTGTCCTTTACCGCAAGCGAATTGCGCGCCGCGATGGATGGGCTGCACGACAGCCGCACCGAGATCGAGGAATTGCGCGACTATATCGAGCGTAAACTGTCGCGAAACCGCTAAGGGGATCGGGGCCGGTATATCCCTGCCGATACCCTCTGCCGCATGAAAAAGGCCCGCATGACGCGGGCCTTTTTGTTTAGTGTAAAGATGGGCTTAAACGCCTGCGTCAATGATGGCGCGCGCCAGGATCGGAACGGATTCGTCATTCAGACCAGCGATGTTCAGGCGCGAATCACCCACCAGATAGATGGCAAATTCGTCCTTGATCATCTTGACCTGCTCGGGCGTGGCACCAAGGCGCGAGAACATGCCGCGGTGCTGCTCGATAAAGTCGAAACGGTTCGAACCCGACAGGTTGCGCAGCTCGGCCGCCAGGTTGGCGCGGATGCGCAACATGCCATTGCGCACGGCCTCTAGCTCGGCTTTCCAATCGGCAGACAATGTCTCATCGGTCAGGATCGTGGTGACGATGCGTGCGCCATGATCGGGCGGGAACGAGAAGGTCTGGCGGTTCAGGAACGCCATCGCGCCCTGCGTCAGATCGCGCGATTTTCCATCGGTGGTGATGGCCAGCAGCACGCCCGAACGCTCGCGGTAAATGCCAAAGTTCTTGCTGCACGAGGCGGCGATCAGAACTTCGGGGAAGCTTTCCACGATGATGCGCGTGCCTTGCGCGTCTTCCTCAAGACCATCGCCAAAGCCCTGATAGGCCAGGTCGATCATCGGGGTTGCGCCGGTTTTGGCGATGACGGCGGCAATCTCTTTCCACTGCGCGACGGTCAGGTTGGCGCCGGTCGGGTTATGACAGCAGCCATGCAGCAAAACCACGTCGCCCGGCTTGGCCTGAGCCAGATCGGCCTTCATCCCCTCGAAATTCACCCCACGGGATTCATTGTCGAAATAGCGATAGGGGATGGTTTCCACGCCCATCCATTTCAGGATCGACAGATGGTTCGGCCAGGTCGGGTCCGAATAAAACACCCGCATCTCGGGGCTGCCCATCCGTGCCAGCTCAAAGCCCTGACGCAGCGCGCCGGTGCCACCGACCGTGGCCAAAGTTGCCGTCAGCTCGGGCTTGTACAGATCGCCAAGGATCATCTTGGCCATGGCTTCGCGGTATGCAGGCTCGCCCGCAAGCACGGTATAGCTTTTCGAGGTCTCGGTCTCGAGCAGGCGCTTTTCGGCGGCCTTGACGGCGCGCATGATCGGCGTGTGGCCGGTCGGATCTTTGTAAACGCCCACGCCAAGATCGATCTTGCCCTGACGGGTATCGGCCTTGAACTCGCCCATCAGGGCCAGAATTTTATCGGGATCTTGGGGTTTCAGATTCGACAGCATCATGCGTCTCCGGTTGCGATTTTCAGGTCCGGAAAGCTGCCCCATTCGGCCCAGCTTCCGTCGTAAAGCGAATTGTTGCGGTGCCCCATGCGCTCGAGCGCCAGAAACAGAACGGCCGCCGTGACCCCCGAGCCGCAGGTGGTGATGGCGGGCTTCGTCAGATCGACGCCTGCCGCCTCAAAGACCGCCTTCAGTTCGGCTGGGGATTTCATCGTGCCATCGGGGTTATAGACCTGACCAAAGGGCACGTTCTTGGCACCGGGAATGTGGCCCGAACGCAGGCCCGGCCGCGGCTCGGCGGCCTCGCCACGAAAACGCTCGGCGGCGCGGGCATCGATGATTTCGTGATCGCGCAGCTTCGAAGCAGCTGCGACCTGCGTGACATCGCGCACCAGCCCTGCCTGACGCTGAACCGTCATGTGGCGATCGCGCAGGGTGGGGGCCATATCCTCGACGGGGCGGCCCTCGGCCTGCCATTTTGCAAGGCCACCGTCCAGCACCGCAACATCGGTCTTGCCCATCAGGCGGAAGGTCCACCACACGCGCGGCGCCGAGGGCATGCCGGCACTGTTATAGATCACGACCTGATGACCGTCGCCGATTCCCATCGCACGCATCCGGCTGACGAATTTCTCGACCGGAGGGGCCATGTGGGGCAGCAGGCTGCGATGATCGGCGATCTCGTCAATGTCGAAAAAACGCGCGCCGGGAATATGGGCCGCGTCATATTCGGCCTTGGCATTGCGGCTGGGGTCCATGTGCCAGCTGGCATCGATGATGCGCAAATCCGGATCATTCAGATGCGCGGCCAGCCAATCAGTCGAAACCAAAGTCTTCGGATCGTCGGACATGCGCATTTCCCCCGCTAAACAAGCCATGCACGATGTAACCGCCATGACGGGGCGCTGCAATGAAAAGCTTAATCGCGTGCGCCTTGCTTCAACAGGCGTTGTTTCTGACGGCCCCAATCGCGCTTGGCCGAGGTCTCGCGCTTGTCGGCGACCTTCTTGCCCTTGGCGATGCCGATCTTCAGCTTCACGATGCCACGATCGTTGAAATACATCACCAATGGAACCAGCGTCATGCCCTCACGGCCAATCGCCTGCCAGAGTCTGGACAGTTCCTTGCGTGAAACCAACAGCTTGCGGCGACGGCGCTCTTCATGGCCGAAAACGCCTGCCTGCTTATAGGCCGCGATATAGCTGTTGATCAGCCACAGCTCGTTTTGCTCGACCGAGGCATAACTTTCGGCAATATTCGATTGCCCGGTCCGCAGGCTTTTCACCTCGGAGCCGGTCAGGATAATGCCCACCTCAAGGTCGCTTTCGATGAAGTAATCGAAACGTGCGCGACGATTTTCGGCGATGATCTTGTAATTGGGGTCAGATTTTGTGGCCATGATGCCTTCGAAATAGGGCCCGGCGTGGCTTCTGTAAAGGTGCTGGCAGTGCTTGGGGATCGACATCGGCTTTGCTGGGGCGATCTTGCAGGGGCGCTGACGCAGATCTTGCCGCAATGTCAGACCACACCGCGCCGTGTGCAGGGCCGAAATGGGCGAAAAAACGGCGCGCAGATGGTGGGGGCGCTTGTCAGCCGGGCCTGTCGGTGGCTAGCCTTCGGCGCATAGCAGGGGGAATAAAACATGCGGCATGGTGGGCAGATTCTTGTACAGGCCTTGAAAGACAACGGTGTCGAGCGGGTCTTTTCTGTGCCCGGAGAAAGCTTTCTGGCGGTGCTGGATGGGCTGTATCAATCAGGGATCGAAAATATCGTCTGCCGTCACGAGGGGGGCGCGGCCATGATGGCCGAGGCCCATGCCAAGTTGACCGGCACCCCCGGCATTGCCTTTGTCACCCGTGGTCCGGGCGCGGCCAATGCCAGTTCTGGCGTCCATGTCGCACGGCAGGATTCGACACCGATGATTTTGTTCGTGGGTCAGATCGCCCGGGGCGATCGGGATCGCGAGGCCTTTCAAGAAGTTGATTACCGCGCCTTTTTCGGGGGGATCGCGAAATGGGTGGCCGAGGTCGATCAGACCGAGCGTTTGCCCGAATATCTGTCGCGCGCCTTTCAGATCGCGATGTCAGGACGACCCGGCCCGGTGGTGCTGGCCCTGCCTGAGGATATGCTGTCTGCCCGTGCCGAGGTCGCAGATCTGCCCGCTGCCCGGCCGCGCCTGACCCAGGTGGCACCGGATGCCATCGCCTCGATTGCAAGCGCCTTGGCCCAGTCGCAGCGCCCTTTGGTTATCCCCGGCGGCAGTCTGTGGTCGCAGCAGGCGGCCGATGATCTGGCACGTTTTGCCAGCAATTGGGGCGTTCCGGTTGCCGTGCCCTTTCGCCGGCAAGGCCATATCGACAATGCCCATCCCAGCTATATCGGCGATCTTGGCGTTGGCATGAACCCGGCGCTGGGGCAGGCGCTTGAGGGGGCGGATTGCATTTTGGCCTTGGGAACGCGGCTGGGCGATACGCTGACGCGCGGTTATGAGCTGATGAACCCGCTGCGCCCACATGCGCGGGTGATCCATGTCCACCCTGCGCCAGATGAGTTGGGTCATCTGTGGCAACCCGATCCGGGGTTGGTGGCGGATCCGCGCGCGGTTGTCGCCGCCTTGGCCCAGTTGCCAGCGCCGCGCCAGTGGGGCGAATGGACCGCGGGGCTGCGTCGCCAATATGAGGCTTGGCAGCAACCCAAGGCCACGCCCGGCGCCATCCGCATGGAATCGGTCGTGACCTGGCTTTCGGACAATCTGCCTGATGATGCGATCATCACGAACGGGGCGGGAAACTATGCGGCTTTTGTTCACCGCTATTACCGTTTCCGGCGGTTTGGAACGCAGTTGGCGCCGACCTCTGGTTCGATGGGATATGGATTGCCTGCCGCAATTGCGGCCAAGATCGCGCGCCCAGATCAGACGGTCATCTGTATGGCCGGAGACGGTTGTTTGCAGATGACGGTGAATGAGCTGTCGACTGCGGCGCAATATGGGGCCGCGGTGATCGTTATTGTTGCCAATAATGGGCGATATGGCACGATCCGCATGCATCAAGAGCGAAATTATCCGGGCCGCGTCTCGGGTACGGATCTGGCCAATCCCGATTTCGCCGCGCTTGCGCGCGCTTATGGCGGCTATGGCGAAAAAGTTGCGCAGGACAGTGATTTCCCTGCGGCTTTTGCCCGGGCGCAGGCCGCTGGCTGTCTGGCCATCCTCGAACTGACGCTTGATCCCGAGGCTTTGACGACTGGCGCCACCTTGGCACAGACCCGTGCCATGGGTGAGGCGGGTGCTTCGCGCGCCTAGATCGGTTTCAGCCGCGCCGCGAAACAAGGCTTGGCGCTGGGGCTGTTTATCTGACTGCCCAAGCGCAAAGCGCTCCCAAAAGCCCCGCAGCGGGTGCCGAGATCAGCCAAGCGCCAAAGATCGTGCGCACATGCGAGCGGCGCACCAGATGGCGGCGGCGGTTTTCCTCGATCGGCAGCAGCTCGGATTTGCGCTGGCGGCGGCTGTCGCGCCATTCGCGGTAAAAGCCGATGCCGAAAACGCCGCCGACAGCGACATGGGTGGTCGAGACCGGCAAACCGACCGCCGAGGCAGCAAGCACCGTGATCACCGTCGCAAGCGAGACGCAAAAGGCGCGCGCCGAGTTCAGCTTGGTGATGCGACTGCCGACCATATGCACCAGCCGGCGCCCAAACAGCATGGCGCCCGCAGCAATTCCCAGCCCGGCCAGCAGCGGTGTCCAAGAGGCCATGGCTTCGACCGGCCCTTCGGCCGCGCGCAGCACAGCACCCAAGGGGGCCGTGACATTGGCCGCATCATTCGAGCCGTGGGCAAAGCCCATCATCAGCGCCGACAGGGCCAAAGGAAGCGAAAAGATCACCTTCATCGCCGCGCGGGGGCTGGCTTGGGCTGCAATTTGCAGGTCGATTGCGCGCCTTGCATGCCAAAATCCAAGCCCACCCAGAATGGCGGCAAAAATCAGCGACAGTGACGGGTCCAGCCGCAGGCTGACAAGCATCACATTCAGCACAAAGAGTGCTGCCATGATTGCAATGGCAAAGGGCAAAAGGCGCCGCGCCGATGCCAGCTTGTCGGGGGTATCAAGGATATGTCGGCGCAGCAGCGCCATCAATGCAGCCGCGATCAACCCCGCACAAAGCGGCGAGATCATCCAGCCAAGGGCGATGGTTGCCATGCCTGGCCAGTTCACCGCCCCCCAGCCATGGGTCGCAATGCCCGCCCCGGCGATGGCGCCGACAATGGTATGGGTGGTGCTGACCGGTGCGCCAGCCCAGGTGGCCAGGCTGATCCAGCTTGCCGCAGCCAACAGGGCCGCAAGCATCACCCGTGCCGAGCTGTAATCACCAATTCCGGGCAGCACGATTCCATCTGCAAGCCGCCCCGCGACCTGATCGCCCGCCAAGACCGCGCCCGCGATCTGCAAGATGCCAACCAGCACCAGGCCAGTGGTCATGCCAATCGCGCCCGCGCCGACCGCAGGCCCCAACGAGTTCGCGACATCGTTGGCGCCAATGGACAGCGCAAGATAGGCCGAGACCGCGACCCCCGCGACGATGATGCCCAAGGCCGGGTGGTCGCCAAATGCCCCGAATGAGATCAGCGCTGCCATCGCCACGAACAGCAGGCCGATCCCCAGCCGGATGACGGGGCGAAAGGATTCAATACTGGCGGCCTCGGCGTTGGAAATGCGCCCAAGGTCTTTATCCAGAATGCGAAAGTCGCGGTTTGTCTTGCTCATCTGTGCAGGCTATCGCGTTCCTGCGGTACAGCAAGCTTGCGCAGTATCGTTTTCAGCCCGGTTTCATCAACCAGCTCGGCTGCCTCGCTGGGCGAGAACCATTCGCGGCGGCGTTGGTCTGCCTCGGGGAATTTTTTGCAAAGTTCACTGACTTCGATCGTGAAAACGCGCACCTCGATCGGAATGGCAAAGCCGCGATCTTGTTGCTTGTCGTAATGATAACGCCCGCTTTCACGCTCGATCAATCTGCCGCGCACGCCCGCTTCTTCCCATGCTTCTTGTGCAGCTGCTTCGCCCAGTGAGCGTCCCTCCATCGGCCAGCCTTTGGGCACGATCCAGCGTCCTGTCCCACGCGAGGTGATCAGCAAGACCTTCATGGTTTGGGGATCGATGCAAAGGGCTGCGACCTGCAAAGATGCCGGACGACGACCCAGAATCCGGCCCAGCTTTTCGCGGAAAAGATCCATCATGAGGCGTCGTCACCATCCGGGCCGACGCGCCCGCGCAAATTCTTGACCTGACCGCGCAGGGTCTTGCCAGCCAGCCTGCGACGTTGGCTGCCAAGGGTGGGGCGTGTGGCAATGCGCCGCTTGGGCGCCTTCAACGCCTCGCGGATCAGCTCGGCCAGACGCTCGCGCGCCAATTCGCGGTTGCGCAATTGCGAGCGGGTTTCTTGCGCCAGGATGATGATCGCACCATCCTGCGTCCAACGCCGCCCCGCCAGCCGACGCAGCCGGTTTTTCACTGCCGGACTAAGGTTCGGAGAGCGCTCTGCCTCGAAACGCAATTCGACCGCGGTTTCGACTTTATTCACGTTTTGTCCGCCCGGTCCCTGAGATCGGGTGAACTGTTCGGACAGCTCCCATTCCTGAATGGTGGTTTGATCATCAATTTGTAACATGATGGGAATATGTAGCGAAATTTAGCGAATAAAAGGTTAATCTGATCCGATTGCCGAATTTGCCCATTCAATGCAACCGGATCGAGGCAGTTGCGGATAGTCCATCGGCATCAATGACCGTTATACGTGCAAATCCCGGACCCGGATTTGCGAGAATTGCGCTAGGCTGGCCCACTGCTGTGGCCGCGGGTGCCCCATTCAGCAAGAAGGTATAAGGGCCGCGTCCACCGCGCGCTTTGGCGCTGATCGGGCCTTGGCTGTCCATTTCTGCCCCGTCGGGTGGAAAGGTCAGGCGCAGGGCATCGGGGCTGGCGGGCCTTGCGGCAATGGCGCTGACCTCGCCTGCGGGGGCGAAGCGGCGCAGCGGCAGGGGCAGGGCGGCATTGGGCAGGGTCAGCGTCTGCGGCGGCGGGGGTGGCAGGGCGACATCGGGCAGGATGTCGAAAAGGTCGAACAGGACTGGCGCGGCCAGTTCCCCGCCAAAGGCGCCGGGCACCGGGGTTCCATCGGGCCGCCCCATCCAGACGGCCACCACATAGGCCCCGTTATAGCCCACGGCCAAGGCATCGCGGTTGCCATAGGAGGTGCCGGTTTTCCAGGCCACCCGGCCCGCCGTGCTGCCCGTGGGCGGAACGGATTGCGCCAGAATATGGGTTACCTGCCAAGCGGCGACCGGGCCAAACATCGGCGTTTCCAAGGGCTTAGCGCCCCCGGTCACAGCCGAAAACGCGATGCCCTTGCCGCCGCGCGCCAGCGCACCATAGCCTGTGGCCAGCTCCTCTAGCGTGACGCCCGCCCCGCCTAGGGTGATGGCAAGGCCGGGTGCCGTTCCCGGCAGACGCAAGTGGATGCCGCCGCGCTCTAGGGTCTGGGTAATGCGCACCGGGCCAACCGCCTCGGCCAGTTTGACGACGGGAATATTCAGCGACCAGATCAGCGCCTGACGCATCGAAACCGTGCCGCGAAATTTATTGTCGAAATTCTGCGGTTGCCACAGGCCAAAGGCCGTGGGCCGATCCTCGATCAGGGTCTCGGGGTGGGCGATGCCGTCATCGAATGCCAGCCCATAGATAAAGGGCTTAAGCGTCGATCCCGGCGATCGCACGGCCTGCGTCATATCGACAAAGCCCGCAGATTGGTCAGCGGCCCATTCCCCCGTTCCGACCTCGGCCAGGATTTCGCCATTGCGGTGATCTGCCAGCACGACCGCGGCCGAGACCCTTTCGCCCTGCGCACGGGCCGCGCGGTTCAGCAGGCTTTCGGCGCGCCGTTGCAGGCGCGGATCGATGGTCGTCTCAATCCGGGCTGCGCCGGGATGGGCGCGCGCAAGGCGTGCCGCCAGCAGCGGGGCCACTGCGGGAAAGGCGCGACGGGTTGTGGGAACCGGCTCGGCCATGGC
The DNA here is from genome assembly GCF_032007265.1 of Paracoccus sp. (in: a-proteobacteria). Taxonomy (GTDB): domain Bacteria; phylum Pseudomonadota; class Alphaproteobacteria; order Rhodobacterales; family Rhodobacteraceae; genus Paracoccus. The sequence goes on from NZ_DALZMB010000049.1 coordinate 16,633, forward strand.
GGCCTGGGCATCTGATTGCGAGATCACCCCGCGTTGGGCCGCCAAGGCAAGCACGCGGTCACGCGCAGCTTTGGCGACATCGGGGTGGCGATCAGGGCGGCGGCGTTCGGGCGATTGCGGTAAGGCCACCAGAAGGGCCGCCTGTGCGGGCGTCAGACGGCGCGGTTCTTTGCCGAACCACAAAAGCGAGGCCGCGCGCACCCCCTCGACATTGGCGCCATAGGGGGCAAGGCGCAGATATAGGTCCATGATCTGCGTTTTGGTCAGCTGTCGCTCAAGGGCAAGGGCCAGCCGCATTTGGCGAAATTTGCCATGCCACTGCCCGGTGGTGCCCTCTTCCAACAGGCGCGCGACCTGCATCGTCAGCGTCGAGCCCCCTGAGACGACACGACCATGACGCACGGATTGAAGCGTGGCGCGCAGCATCGCGCGGGCATCAACGCCATTGTGACTGCTGAAACGCCGATCCTCCCATGCGGTCAGCATGTCGATCAGCAAAGGATCAACCGGACCCGGCGCCAACCGCCAGCGCCCATCGGCTACCTGAAAGGCGCGCAAAAGTGTGCCGTCACGGGCCAGAACCTCGGTACCCACGGGAACCTCGAGCAGGGGCAGTTCGGTCTGATCGACCCATGCGTCCAGCCGGTCACGCAAAGCGGCCCCCATCACCAGCACGGCCGCCAGTGTGAAGATCAGCCCAGAGACGGCTCGTGAGGAAAAGGGGGTGCGTCGGTTCATTGTCGCGCAAGACTAGCGTGGCCTTTGCGGCGACAACAGGCACCAGCGCGGCTTTTCATGGCGATTGCGATCATAATCTGGTGGGCAGATCCCGGCGAGCTATCGGGTCATGATCGCGGGCGGTTCGGATGGGTTGAGGGGGCATCGGCTGTCGCGCGGCAACTGGCTCGATTCGGTTCAGGCAAGACAAGGTGCTCGTCCGCCGGTCTGCACACCCGCCTGCCCACCGGTCTGCCCGACCATTCGCCCGATTTTCAGTCCAGCCGACAGACTGGGCTTTCGTCTGTGCGTTCGCACGATGCGCGGCGCAGTGCCAAAGCGCGTATTCGTGATGCATCTGGCAAGGCAGGCGCGCCTTACATATCCGCGCCTTAAATATCCGCGCCGCCCGTATCCGACCCACCCGCATCCGACCCGAGCCAAATCGCGCCGCGCCGCATTGGGGCCACTCGCATCGGGGCCGTTGCTATTCGTCGGGGCGGCGGGCGCGGTTTGGCTCGGGGGTGTCATCGCCAAAAAGTCCCTTAAGCCCGCGCGAGATCAGATTGCCGACCCGTGGGCGGCGCTGGTGGATGAATGGCAAGGGACGGCAGACCTCCATCGCGGCGACCCCCACGCGGGCGGTCAAGGCGCCGTTCACGACGCCTTCGCCAAAACGTTTGCTGACTTTGGCCAAAAGGCCGCCGCCAGCCACGGTGTGGATCAGATCGTCGCCTGCCGCGACTGCGCCTGTGGCGACAAGATGGGTCATGACGGTGCGTGCAAGGCGCCAGCCGCCGACCGCGCCCGCGCGCCCGCCATAGATTTCAGCCATGCGCCGGATCATCCGCAAATTGGCCGCCAATGCCGCGATCACATCGGCCAAAGCCAATGGGATCAGCGCGGTGGCTGCGGCGACGGTGCGTGCTGCGGCCTCGATCTCGCGGCGGGCTTGCTGGTCTAGATCGGCCAGAAGCTGGGTCTCGGCCAGTGCCAGCAGGCTTTCAGCGTCAAAGGAATCCTCCTGACGCTCGAGCAGATATTTGCGGCCGCCTTGCAGCTCGGGGCGGTTGGCGTAAAGGCCCGACAGGTGGTGGACGACCTTTTTGGCCGCAATCAGATCGCCGGTTTCCAGCGCGGCAACGGCCTGGCGGTTCACCTGGTCGATTTTGGCAAAGCGATGCCAGGCGCGATATTCGCGCCATGCCATCAGCAGGGCCGCGATCGCAAACAGCGCAAACAGCGCCACGCCCACCCAGCCCAGCACCGGATAGCTGGTCAGCAGGTTCGAGATGAACCGCATCGCGGCCACCGACAGCAGAAAGGTGAAAAGCGCCACACCGGTATTGATGAAAAACCGCGTCAGCCGCGAGGGGCCGCCGCCGATGATGCGCGAGACAAGGCGCATGGTGCGCGGCTGTGGCTGGCCATAGCCGCCGTCGTCAATCAGCGGCGCATCTGCAGGCGAGGGCAGGCCCAAGCCCTGACCCAAAGAGTCGGGGCTGGGCGGGCGGCGGTGGCGGTCATCATAAAAGCCGTCGTCATTTTGCCCGGCCATGCCCTGTGGCGCGGCGGTTTCTGCGTCTTGGGCCTGCAAGACCGGCTTGGCGCGCCGCGGGTTTGGGTTGGCGCCAAGGGGATCGTGGGCCGTGGCATCCGCCTGCGGTGCCTTTGATGATCGCGGGGCGGTGTCATCCATTTCAATCAGCACCGGTCGGCGGCGTTTTGGGGTGTCGTCACTCATGCTGCTACCCTTAAATGCGGTCGCCGATCAGGAATTCTGCTGCGCGGTCCATGCGGATATGGGGCGGCCCATCGCCCGGCCGCAAGGTGTTGGGCGCGGGCGCCAGATCCATGATCGCATAATCGCTGTCCAGCCAATCGCTTGCCCCCTGCATCGCGGGGTTCAGCAATTCAGCCGGGTTCAGCGGCAATTCACCGGGATAGAATGCGGCCTGCCTGCCATCCATCAGGCGACCGCGCACCGCTGGTAGCTCTTCGCCGTTCTGGGTGATGATTTCCTCGGTGGTACAGCGCAGTGCCGCGATCGACATAGCCTCGGTGCGGGCACCGGCGAAATCGGCGCGGTCGCGCGCCTCGCGCAGCATGGCCGAGACGATATTGGTTAGGCGCGGGTGCTGGACATGGTTCAGGTGATCGGCCTTGGTCGCGGCGAAAAGAATACGCTCGACCCGGCGCGTGCCCAACAGCTGTGACAGCCAGCCCGAGCGACCCGGGCGAAAGGCCGACAGAATATCGGCCATGGCGCGGCGCATATCCTCGACCGCGCGGGGGCCCGCGTGAATTGCGCCCAGAACATCCATCAGCACCACCTGTCGATCCAGCCGCGCGAAGTGATCGCGAAAGAAGGGTTTGACGACACGAGATTTATAGGCGGCATAGCGGCGGGCAAATTCACGATAGACCGCGCCGCCTTCATATTCGCGCGGCAGCGGTGAAAAGGTCAGGGCAGGCGATCCGGCCATCTCGCCGGGCATCAGAAAGCGACCCGGTGTGCAATCGGACCAACCCGCCGCCCGCGCAGCCCGCAGGTGGTCGGTATAGCCGGTCGCAAGTCTTTGGGCGATCTCTTCCGAGAAGTCATTGCCCGAGCCAAGCGCGCTGACCAAGGCAAAGTAATCGCTGTCGCGAGGGCGGCCCTCCATGCGGTCCAGCACCTCGGCCGACCATTCGGCAAAGCTTTTATCCATCAGCCGCAGATCCAGCAGCCATTCGCCGGGATAATCGATAATATCCAGATGCAGATTTTGCTGCCCCCGCATCCCAGCAATCAGCCCACGGGGTTGAACCCGCAGCGACAGCCGCATTTCGCTGACATGGCGCGTGCCTTCGGGCCAATGGGGCTCGGCACCGGTCATGGCAGCCAGGTGGCGCTCGAATTCGAAGCGGGGGATAGTGTCATCGGGCTGGGGTTGCAGCCATGCGGCCTTGATCGTGCCATCCGAGGCCGCGCGCAGCCCCGGCATGCGGCCTCGATCCAGCAGATTGGCAACCAGCGAGGTGATGAACACCGTCTTGCCCGCCCGCGACAGGCCCGTGACGCCGATCCGCAGCACCGGGTCGGATAGGCCAAGGCCCTGCATCAGATCATCGGCAATCCCCATCACACCCTCATCGGCTAACTGATTGTAGCTGCTAACTGTCTGACAGAACGCAGCCCGTCCAAGATAGGTCCAATCTGCGCATAGTTTTAGGGGGGCAAGGATGCCATCGACAATGTGATCTTTTGCTGATCTCGCCGCAGGGCATGCCGCAAAGCGCGGTTGCAACGCCTTTTCGTTGGGCCCGCGCTTTGCAATAAGGTGGCATGACCCAGACCTTGCCCATTGATGCTGTCACCCCTGAACTTTGCGCCGCGCTGGCCGCGCATGGGCGCGCCATATTGGTCGCGCCGCCCGGTGCGGGCAAGACGACGCGCGTGCCTTTGGCCTTGATGGGGCAGATCAGCGGCAAGATCATCATGCTTGAACCCCGTCGTCTGGCCGCGCGCGCCGCGGCAGAGCGGCTGGCCGAGCAATTGGCCGAGCCGCTGGGGCAAAGCGTGGGCTACCGTATCCGCGGCGAAAGCCAGCGCGGCACCCGCATCGAGGTCGTGACCGAGGGTATTTTGACCCGGATGCTGCAATCTGATCCGGGTCTTGACGGGATCGGCTGCGTCATTTTCGATGAATTTCACGAACGCAGCCTGAACGCCGATCTGGGCCTTGCCTTGATCTGGGAGGCACGACTGGCCTTGCGACCGGATTTGAACCTTGTGGTGATGTCGGCGACGCTGGATGCCGAACCCGTGGCCGAGATGTTGGACAAGGCTCCGATCATCCGATCAGAGGGGCGGGCCTTTGCTGTCGAGACGCGCTGGCTGGACCGCCCATGGGCTGCGGGCGCCCGCCTGATCCCGGAAGCGGCCCGGCTGATCCGCGAGGCCGAAGCCGCCACACGCGATCTGCCCGGCGGCACGATTTTGGCCTTTCTGCCCGGCGAGGGCGAAATCCACCGCGTTGCCGCGCAATTGTCGGATCTGCCAGTCGAGGTGGTCGCCCTTTACGGCGCGATGGATTTCAAGGCGCAGCGCGCAGCCATGGCACCGCCCGGCGCGCTGCGTCGGATCGTGCTTGCGACATCGATTGCCGAGACCTCATTGACCATTCCGGGCGTCAAGGTGGTCGTGGATACGGGCCGGGCGCGTCGCGCGCGCTTTGATCCCGGCTCTGGCATGTCGCGGCTGGTCACGGAACGAGTCTCTCGTGCCGAGGCCGAGCAGCGTCGGGGGCGTGCCGGGCGGGTTGCGCCGGGCATATGTTATCGCCTGTGGGCCAAGGCCGAAGAGGGCGCTTTGCCGGCCTTTGCACCGCCTGAAATCGCGGTGGCCGATTTGTCGGGTCTGGCGCTAGAGCTGGCGGTCTGGGGCTCGGACGGCAGTGACCTTGCCTTTTTGACACCCCCACCCGAGGGGGCTTTGGCCGAGGCGCGAGCGCTTTTGCGCGATTTGGGGGCATTGGATGATGGGTTGCGCATCACCAGCCACGGCCGGGCGCTTTCTGCGCTGCCGCTGCATCCGCGGCTGGCGCATATGCTGCTTTGCGGCGGCAGGAATGCGGCCGATCTGGCGGCCCTGCTGGCCGAACGCGACCCGCTGAAGGGGGCGCCTGCTGATCTGGCCCTTCGCCTTGCGGCGATCCGCGACGCCAAGGCCTTTGGCGCGCGCTATCCCTATGACGTCAACCGCGCCACCATCCAGCGCATCAAGGATGAATCGCGCCGCCTGCGGTCCTTGACCCCGGATGCCTCACCACAGGCTTTGGCCGCATCGGGGCAACCGCTTGCGCCGGGCGCGCTGGTCGCACTGGCCTATCCCGATCGCATCGCGCAGCGCCGCAAGGGCGATCAGCCGCGTTACATCCTGTCCGGCGGCAAAGGTGCCTATCTCGACGAGGGGGACAGCCTTGCGCAAAGCCGCTTTCTGGTCGCGACCGATCTGGACGGCGACAATCGCGAGGCGCGGATCCGAATGGCTGCCACGCTGGACGAAGCTGATCTGCGCCTGCAGTTCAGCGATCAGATCACCATGCTGGAACTGGTCGAATGGTCCAAACGCGACAATCGCGTCATGGCGCGCCTGCAAGAACGGCTTGGTGCTTTGGTGCTGACGGACCGCGCGCTCGATAAGCCCTCGGCCGAGGCATTGGCTCGGGCGGCCCTTGAAGGGCTGCGGCTGAACGGGCTGACATGGGCCCCGGCCGCGGCACGGTTGCGCGCGCGCATCGCCTTGATGCCCGCACTGGGGGCGGTCGATGATGCGGCGCTTTTGGCCGATGCCGATTGGCTGCTTCCCTATTTGGGACAGGCGCGCAGCCTGTCGGACCTGCGGAACCTTGATCTGGCCGAGGCGCTGAAATCGCGCATCGGTTGGGATGGAATGCGCCAGCTGGATGCGACGGTCCCCGCCCATTTCACGACCCCTCTGGGGCGCAAGGTGCCAATCGATTACGACCACGAAACGCCCAGCATCGAGCTGCGCCTTCAAGAGCTTTTCGGTGTCACCCGCCATCCGATGGCCGGCACCCGGCCCCTGCGCATCACCATGCTGTCACCGGGGGCCAAACCCATCGCCGTGACGACGGATCTGCCCGGCTTCTGGCAGGGCGGCTATGGGGATGTGCGTCGGGATATGAGGGGGCGCTATCCGCGCCACCCCTGGCCCGAAGACCCGCGCGAGGCCGATCCGACCGTTCGCGCCAAACCGCGTGGCACCTAGGCGGCCTTCAGCTTTTTCACGCGGAAGGCAAAGATGATCATCACAATCCCGACCATCAGGGTGAAAATCCCAAAGAGCCAGGTCAGGGACAGGATACCACTTGCGGGCATTGCAAACAAAAGCACGCCCCAAAGCACCATCAAAAGGCCGCTCAATCCCATGGCCCATTCGCCTTCGATCTCATGGCGCAAACGGATGGCTGCGATGATGCGCATGACGCCCACGACAATGGCCCAGGCCGCGATCCAGATGATCAGGGCAATCGCTGTCGCAACGGGCCAGAAAATCGCCATCAGACCGATCAGGATCGACAGCACACCATCGATCAGCCAGCTCCACCAGCGATCATCACTGCCCTTGCGCCGAAACCCCACGATAATTGCCATGACGCCATCGACCAGCGCAAAAATACCAAAGGTCAACAGCAGCGCATAGGCCGTCAGGCCAGGCCAGAACAATGCAACCAAACCGAAAATGATGGCCGCAATCCCGCGGATCAGAAGAACCCACCAATATTCTGCAAAAGCCCGTAATTCCAGATTTTCCATAATGGCGCCCCCGGTTGATAAAATGATAAAAACCAAAGCCGCGATGGGTTGAAAAGTTCCCCTAGCTGCCGATCTGTTCCGGCAGGTCCAGACCGCGCAAGATCTCGGCGCTGGGCATCGGGCGCTTTCCCTCGCGCTGGGCCTCCAGAATCTCGACCGCGCCGCTGCCGCAGGCGATGGTAAATCCTTCCAGCACGGTGCCGGGTTGCCCGGTGCCCGTCACAACGCGCGAGCGCAGCAGTTTGACCCGCTCACCGGCAATCAATGTCCATGCGCCTGGAAAGGGCGACAGGCCACGGATCTGGCGGTCAACCTCGGGGGCGGGACGCGTCCAGTCGATGCGCGCTTCGGCCTTGTCGATCTTGGCCGCATAGGTCACGCCAGCCTCGCTTTGCGCCTCTGCGGGCCAAACCTCGCCTGCAGCCTTTCGCGCCAGAACATCGCCAATCAACTTTGCACCCATGGCAGAGAGCCTGTCATGCAGATCAGCGGTGGTTTCCTCGGCACCAATCACACTGCGCGCTTCGGCCAGAACTGGGCCGGTATCCAAGCCTGCCTCCATCTGCATGATCGCGACACCGGTTTCGCGATCGCCCGCAAGGATCGCCCGATGGATCGGCGCAGCTCCGCGCCACCGCGGCAAAAGCGAGGCGTGGATGTTCAGGCAACCCAGCCGCGGCGCGTCCAAAATGACCTGCGGCAGGATCAGCCCATAGGCAACGACCACGGCAATATCGGCACCAAAGGCTGCAAATTCGGCCTGATCTTCGGGCGATTTCAACCGCGCGGGATGGCGAACAGGCAGGCCAAGCGCATCTGCGGCCTTATGCACCGCCGAGGGGCGGGGCTTTTGCCCGCGCCCGGCTGCCCGTGGCGGCTGGGTATAGACCGCAACCACCTCATGCGCCGCTGCAATCGCATGCAGGGCCGGAACCGAGAAATCCGGCGTTCCCATGAAAATCACGCGCATGGCTTGCTCCTCGCTCTGATCCAAATACCTACTGTCTTACAGTCCCAGCACCGCTGACGTGTCAGCGTCGCGTCTGCTTTGCCGATTTCGCAACCAGCATCTTGCGGCGCAGCCGCGACAGGTGATCGACATAGACCTTGCCGTTCAGATGGTCGATCTGATGCTGAACGCTGGTGGCCCAAAGCCCGACAAAATCGCGATCCTCGATCTCGCCTTGGGCGTTGAGAAACCGCACCGTGACCGCGCGGGGACGCTCGATCCGGGCAAAGACGCCGGGCAGGTTGGGGCTGGCCTCGTCATGGGCGCGCATCTGCACGCTGGCGTGCAAGATCTCGGGATTGGCCATGCGCACGGCCTGCCCACGTTTGTCAGAAGCGTCCACCACAGCCAGACGCATCATCATGCCGATCTGAGGTGCGGCCAGACCGACGCCGGGCATGGCGTCCATCGTATCGATCATGTCATCCCAAACCATGCGGATGGTCTCGGTAATGGCCTCGACCGGCTCAACGGCACGATGCAGGCGCGGATCGGTATAGGGAATGAAGGGACGAATGGTCATACGCCTGCCTTTGGCTCGGGGTCAGATGGTCTAGAATTCAGATGACGACAGCCCGCCCGCGCCAAAGGCGTGGTCAAGCGGCACTTTAGGGGGCTTTGCACTGCAGCGACGCGCAAAGGTCTTTGCATAAGACGCCCTTTCAATCGGCCAGAAAGTAGGACGGCACACTGGGACGGTGCTCGCTGGCACGGCGCAGCAATCTGGCGGGCCGGGCCGTGATGCGACGGCGCGGCGGGTGCATGCGCGCTTTAGCTGCGCGCATTCTCGCGCTTGAGCTTGACCATGCGACGGGTGATCATCTGGCGCTTCATCGGGCTAAGATAGTCGATGAACAATTTGCCATCCAAATGGTCGATCTCATGCTGAGCACAGGTGGCCCAAAGCCCGTCGAACTCGCGCTCGTGGGTTTTGCCGTCCAGACCCAGCCAAGCGACGCGAACCTCGGCGGGGCGGGTCACATCGGCATATTGGTCGGGGATCGACAGGCATCCCTCTTCATAGGTGTTCAGACCTTCAGAGCGCCAGGTGATCTCGGGGTTGATCATCACCAAAGGTGCGGGATCAACCTCAGGGTCTTTGTTGCAATCCATGACATAAAGGCGCGACAGCACACCCACCTGCGGCGCGGCAAGGCCGACACCGGGTGCATCATACATGGTGGCCAGCATGTCCGCCGCGAGGGTTTCGATCTCGGGGGTGATGCGGGCGATCGGTTCACACGACTTTTTGAGGCGCGGATCGGGATGAATCAGAATATTTCGCAGCGACATGGCTTTCATTTAGGCGAAGGGTTGGACGGGCGCAACAAGCCGCTATTGTGACGCCAGAATATCAGGAGATCATGATGACCGTGCAGAAAAATGAGACCCGCCCAAATTTTGACGAGGCGATCAACCGTGTCGGTACGCTTTGCTCGAAATGGGACGACATGCAGGCGATTTACGGCGTCGCCCCCGAGGATGGTATCTCGATGTGGGTCGCCGATATGGATTTCCGCCCCCCTCATGCCGTGCAAAAGGCAGTCGAGGATATCGCTGCCCATGGTGTTTACGGCTATCCGGGCGCGCATTTGCCCTATCTCGAGGCGATTCGCTGGTGGATGGACAGCCGTCACGGCTGGGCGGTGGAAAACGATTGGATCCTGACCGTTCATGGCTTGGTCAATGGCACGGCGCTTTGCGTGGATGCCTTTACCAAGCCTGGCGATGGTGTGATCTTGATGACGCCGGTCTATCACGCCTTTTCACGGGTGATCCGTGCCGCCGGTCGCGAGGTCGTCGAATTGCCTTTGGCGCTGCGCGCGGGCCAATATCATCTGGATTGGCTGAATTGGGACGGCTTGCTGTCGGGCAATGAAAAGATGCTGATCCTGTGCTCGCCCCACAATCCGGGCGGCCGCGTCTGGAGCCAGCGCGAGCTGCGCGAGATCGCCGATTTCTGTAAAAAGCACGACCTGATTCTGGTCTCGGATGAAATCCACCACGATCTGGTCATGCCCGGCAATGATCGCCATGTCGTCACCGCACTTGCCGCCCCCGATATCTCGGATCGGCTGGTGACGCTGACGGCGGCGACCAAGACCTTCAATATCGCCGGGGCCCATATCGGCAATATGATCGTGGGCGATCCCAAGTTGCGCGCGACTTTGAATGGCCGGATTGCAGCTTTGGGGATCTCGCCGGGGCTGTTTGGCCTGAATATGGTGGCCGCTGCCTACTCCCCCGAGGGGGCCGATTGGGTCGATGCGCTGATGGCCTATCTCGACACCAATCGCCGGATCTTTGACGAGGGGATCAGCGATATTCCGGGTCTGCGCTCGATGCCATTGCAGGCAACCTATCTGGCTTGGGTCGATTTCTCGGGCACCGGGATGGAGCCTTCTGAATTCGCCCGTCGCGTCGCCGCCGAGGCGGGGATTGCGGCCAATCACGGCGGATCTTTTGGGCTGGGCGGGGAAACCTTCATGCGTTTCAACCTTGCGACCACGCGGGCCAATGTCGAAGCCGCAGTCACCCGGCTGAAAAAAGCCTTTGGCGATCTGCAATAAGCGCAACCTGTTTGCGTGATTGAGGGCGATGATGAAACGACTGGCACGGATTTTCTCGGTTTTCGTCATCGTCTTTCTTGCCGGTGCGATCTGGCTGGTGCTTCAGCCAGATCTGAACCGCGTCGGGCGCCTTCCTCGGGACGGGGCGGGGGACCCCGGTTTGACGCGGCCAGACCAGACCGCCCCCCCGACCGCGGGCAATAACAATCCGGACGGCTCGCATGGGCTAGAGCGGCTTCCGGGCCTGCCCAAAATCACCCTTCCCGATTGGAAGCTGCCTGATATCTTCAGCCCGCCCGCGCCACCGCCCGAGGTACATCTGACCTCGTCGGTTGACCGGATCCTGATTGAAAAGGCCGCGCGGAAAATGACGGTCTATCAAAAGGAAGGCCCG
>NZ_DALZMB010000050.1:0-27511 GCF_032007265.1 Paracoccus sp. (in: a-proteobacteria)
TATGGCGGGGGGCAAGCTGATGCTGGTCCCGGGCGAGGGCGGCAAGATGACCGCCCAATCCCTGAGGAATACGCTTGAGACCAATGCCGCAGATTCGGTCCATGCCGGTCAGAATGTCGGCCTTTCGATCACCAATGCCACTGAAGTGGGCACGATCTATACCCCTGACGAGGTGACAGCGCTTTCCCAGATCGCGCATGATGCAGGGCTGGCGGTGCATATGGATGGCGCGCGCTTTGCCAATGCGCTTGCCGCGCAGGGCTGCGCGCCTGCCGATCTGACCTGGCGCGCAGGGGTTGATCTTTTGTCGCTTGGTGGGACCAAAAACGGCTGTATGGGCGCCGAGGCCGTGATCATTTTCGATCCGGCGAAGTCGATGGAATTCGAGTATCGTCGCAAGCGCGGCGGACATCTGTTTTCCAAGCATCGCTATCTTGCCGCACAAATTCTGGCCTGGCTGGACGGCGATCTTTGGCTGAAACTGGCTGGACATGCCAATCAGATGGCGCATGAGCTGGCAAGCGGGCTGGTCAATCTTGCGGATGTCTCGATTGTCCACCGTGTCGAAACCAATGGTGTTTTCATCACCCTGCCCAAGGCCGAGGCCCGACGTTTGGCGCAGGCCGGGGCCAGCTTTCACGAATGGCCCTGTGCCGATCTGGAGCCGGGCCACTCATCGCTGCGCCTGATTTGCGGTTGGGACACCGAGGCCGAGGACGTGGCGCGGTTCTTGTCAGTCCTGCGACAGGGCTAACGCGATCAGGTCAAGTGCGTGATCCACGGTTGCCGCGCGCACGCCCGCGCGGCCCAAATCGCCAAAGTCGCGGGTTTCTGCATGCAGGTGACGGCTGGTGGCGATGCCAAAGCACACGCGCCCGACAGGCTTATCTACCGAGCCGCCGCCCGGACCGGCAATTCCCGTGACCGAGACGGCAATTCCCGCGCGTGAATGGGCCAAGGCTCCGGCGGCCATTTCGCGCGCCGTCTGGTCGCTGACCGCGCCAAAATCGGCCAGAGTTTGCGCCTTTACCCCCAGCATTTCCATTTTGGCTTCATTGGAATAGGTGACGAAGCCGCGATCGAAGGCATCAGAGGATCCGGCCACTTCGGTCAATGCGGCCGCGATCAGCCCACCCGTGCAGCTTTCTGCCGTGGCGATCATGACGCCCCGCTGCCGGGCAAGCTCTAGAACGCTGGTGGCTTTCACATGAACAATCCGTGTGCAACTCCTGCGGCAATCATCGTCGCGAAACCTGCGAAAAGTCCAGCCCACAGATCATCCAGCATGACCCCATCCGCATCGCCGCGCCGATCCGCGCGCCCGACCAGCCAGGGTTTCCAGATGTCAAAGAGCCGGAAAAAGATGAATGCGCCCAGCCAGCCCGGATATGGGAAGCGGTCGGCGGGAAGGCCCATCAACCAAAAGCCGAAAGCCGGAAAGCACAGCGCCAGCCACTGACCCGCAACCTCGTCGATGACAATCTCAGACGGGTCTTTTTCGGTCAGATCGGATGTGGCCCGGCGCACCGCCCAAAAGCCAAGCAGCGTGACCAGCACTGTCGCCACTGCCAGCAGCGGGAAATGCCCAAGCCTGTAGAGACCGAGCCCCACCAAAATCGCAATGGCCGAGGCCCATGTCCCCGGCGCGGGTTTCAGCTGGCCTGCTCCAAAAAGGGTGGCGATGGCGCGTTCCATAGGATCAGCCTTTCACAAGGGTTGCGGTGGCGATGGCGGCAATGCCTTCGCCGCGGCCGGTAAAGCCCAGCCGTTCAGATGTGGTGGCTTTGACGCTGATTCGGGCGATCTCGATGCCCAGAATCTCGGCCAACCGCGTTTGCATGCTACCGGCATGCGGGCCGATTTTGGGGAATTCGCAAATCAGCGTCAGATCGACATTGCCGATGGCAAAGCCCTTTGACGCGGCCAGCTCGACGGCATGGCGCAGGAAAATGTCGCTGGCGGCACCTTTCCATTGCGGGTCCGAAGGGGGGAAGTGGCGACCAATATCGCCCTCGGCCATGGCGCCATAGATTGCATCCGTCAGCGTATGCAGCCCGACATCGGCATCGGAATGACCGACCAGCCCCTGATCATGGGGGATCTTGACCCCGCATAGCCAGACATGATCGCCCGGGCCAAAGGCATGGACATCAAAGCCATTGCCAAGGCGGATATCGGTAAGGGACATGTCTTGCTCCATAATGCGGCGGGCGCGGGCGAAATCCTGCGGCCAGGTCAGTTTCAGGTTGTTCTCGCATCCCGGCGTGACCGTGACAGGCAGGCCAGCGCGGCGCGCAAGTTCGACATCATCGGCCGCCCCCTCGGGGTAGCGGCGATGTGCGGCCAGGATGGCGTCCAAGGCAAAGCCCTGAGGGGTTTGGGCGCGGTAAAGCCCCTCGCGGTCGGCGGTTCCGCTTACCACTCCACCCTCGGCACGCCAAAGGGCGTCGGTGACTGCAAGGGCAGGGGCTGCGGCGGGGGCGCCTGACTGCAGGGCGGCGATCACGCCCGCGATAACCTCGCGCGAGACAAGCGGACGGGCACCATCATGGATCAGCACATGGGTGATGCCGCTTCCCTCGAGGCTGGCCAGCCCGGCCAAGACGCTTTGGGCGCGGGTCTCGCCGCCGGCGATCAGCGTGACCTTGCCACCAAATTCGGCAATTCCGCGCGCCATGTCATCGGGATGCAGCGTTACGACAATGCGTTCGGCCCCGCCAAAGGCGCGGATGCTTTGTGCCAAAACCGAAAGCCCGCACAGGTCGCGCCATTGCTTTGGGGTGCCGCCCCCGGCGCGGGTGCCGCGGCCTGCGGCGGTGATCAGAACGGCATAGTTATGAGGTATCGTCATGGCGCATGATTAGGCGAGGCGTCGGCCCATGGCAATCTGTGGCAATCGGGCGCAGCGTGGTTCTTGTGGCCAGATCCAAAGGGGACACGGCAGTGAAAACGATGCAGAAGCAATGGGCGCGCCTTGGGCTTTGCGCGCTAAACGGTAGCCACCGGGTGCTGCGCGCCCTATAAGGCATTAACCCGAATTCCAGAGGCTTCACCATGACCCAGACCCCCGTTTTTGATCCCGCAAAGGATGCCGCATCGATTGCCGCGACCGCTTTGGTCGAGCCGGGCATGAAACTGGGGCTGGGGACCGGCTCGACAGCGGTTGTTTTCGTGCACCGCCTGGCAGAGCGCGTCAAACGCGAAGGCTTTGCTTTGCGCTGTGCTGCGACCTCAAAGGCCACGGCAGAGCTGGCCACTTCGCTTGGTTTGAAAATCGAAAGCCTGGATGATCTGGGCTGGCTTGATCTGACCATCGACGGCGCGGATGAGCTGGACCCGGATCTGAACCTGATCAAAGGCGGCGGCGCGGCCCATCTGCGCGAAAAGATCGTCGCAACCGCCTCGGACCGGATGGTGGTGATCGCCGATCAGTCCAAAGTGGTCGAGCAGCTTGGCCGCTTTCATCTGCCTGTCGAGGTACTGGCCTTTGGTCTTCATGCGACGCAAACGCTGATCAAGCGCGGACTTGATGATCTTGGCCTCAGCCAGCGCCCGATTTTGCTGCGCAAGCGTGACGATCAGCCCGTCATCACCGATGAGGGCAATCTGGTTCTGGACCTGGCGCTAGAGGCGATCCCCGATCCCTATGCGTTAGCCAATATGCTTTCCTCTGTCGCCGGGGTGGTTGAACACGGCCTTTTCCTGAATATCTGCAGTAAAGCGATTGTTGGACGGGCAGACGGTTCAGTCGTTGAACTGACCTGCGAGGGAGCAGAATGACGTTTGATTATGACCTTTTCGTCATCGGTGGCGGCTCGGGCGGGGCAAGGGCCTCGCGTATTTCCGCGGGTCAATACGGCGCTCGGGTTGCTGTAGCCGAGGAAAGCCGCATGGGTGGCACCTGCGTCATTCGCGGATGCGTTCCCAAAAAGCTGATGATTTACGGCTCGCAGATGCCTGCCGAGGTCGAGGAAGCTCGCGGATATGGTTGGCAAGAGGCCGAAGTCGGCAGCTTCAACTGGCCCGTGTTCCGCGACAAGCTGGCGCGTGAGTTGAACCGCCTTGAGGCTGCTTATACCAATGGCATGGTCAATGCGGGCGTCGATACCTATAAGCAACGCGCCCATGTCGTCGATGCCCATACGGTCGAACTGGCCGATGGTTCGCGCTTTACCGCACGCTATATCCTGATCGCGGTCGGCGGCCGCCCGGCGCTGCCGGGGATCAAGGGCCAGGAACTGGGCCTAATTTCGGATGATCTGTTCACGCTAGAGCGTCTGCCCAAAAAGGTTCTGCTGGTGGGCGGCGGTTATATCGCCTCGGAATTCGCGACGATTTTCAATGGCTTTGGCAGCGAGACGGTTCTGGCCTATCGCGGTGACCGCATCCTGCGCGGCTTTGACGAGGAAATGCGCGATCACGTCACCCAGCAATTCTATGACACCGGCGTTGACCTGCGTCTGGGCGTGACGCCGACCTTGTTGGAAAAAGACGGCGAGGGCGTTCGCGTCACCTTTGACGACGGCACGATCGAGACCTTTGACGACGTGGTTTTTGCAACGGGTCGCAAGCCCTATACGCAAGGGCTGGGGCTGGAGAATGCGGGCGTCAAGACCGGGCAGAACGGTCAGATCCTGATCGACGAATGGTCGCAGACCTCGGTGCCCTCGATCTATGCGGTGGGCGATGTGGTTGATCTGGTCAGCCTGACCCCGGTTGCCATTCGCGCCGGACATAACTTTGCCGATACGATCTTTGGTGGCACGCCGAAACCTTGCGATTTCTCGCAGGTTCCAAGCGCCGTCTATATCCGCCCACACGAGCTGGCGACCATCGGCCTGACCGAAGAGGCCGCTGCGGCGCGCGGCCCGGTTGATGTCTATATCGGTGGTTTCCGTCCGATGCGCTCGCTTTTCGCGGACTCCGAGGCGCGCTCGGTGATGAAGCTGCTGGTGGATGTGGAAACGGATCTTGTGCTGGGCTGCCATATCTTCGGCCCCGAAGCCGGCGAGATGCTGCAAATGGTCGCAGTCGCCATGGGAATGAAGGCGACCAAGGCCGATTTCGACCGCGCCATCGCCATTCACCCCACCGTGGCCGAGGAATTGGTGACGATGCGCAAGCCCGCTCGGCGGGTTGGGGCGGTTGTGGCTGCGACCGAAAGGCACAGTGCGGTTTCTTGACATTCCCGACATAAGCCCCAGTTTCAACTGGGAAGATTACAGACGATTGAACGAGGCGAGGCGAATGGCAGCACAGGGCCCCTGGGGCGGTGGCGGAGATAATGGCAAGGGTGGCGACAACAAGCCGCCGCAATCCGGGCCTCAGCGCCCTTGGGGAAACCCAGGCGGTGATGATGATCGCAATCGTCCGCAACCGGGCGGCCCCCGCCGCGGGGATCAGATGCCCGAGATCGAGGATCTGGTCCGCAAAGGTCAAGACCGTCTGCGCGTCCTGATGGGCGGTCGCGGCAAAGGCGGTGGGCCTGGCGGCGGCGGCGGTGGACCGCGCGGTCAGGGACCGAAATTCTCGCTTAACCGGGGAACGGTCGGCCTGATCGGTCTGGGCGCAGTCGCAGTCTGGCTGTTTTCCAGCTTCTACCAGGTGCCGACAGGTCAGCAATCGGTCGAACTTTTGTTCGGAAAGCCGGTCTCGGTCGGGACCGAAGGTCTGAACTTTGCACCTTGGCCAGTGATGCGCGCGGAAATCGTCAATATCGACGAAGAGCGCGTGACCCAGATCGGAACAGGACAGGCGGGTCCGCTGGACAGCGGTCTGATGCTGACGCGCGACCAAAATATCGTTGATATGGAATATCAGGTCGTATGGAAGGTCTCGGATCCCGAGAAGTTCCTGTTCAATCTGGCCGATCCGCGCGACACGATCCGTGCGGTCGCTGAATCCGCAATGCGTGACATTGTTGCCCGCTCTGAACTGGCGCCGATCCTGAACCGTGACCGTGGTGCGATCCAATCGGATCTCTTGGCCGCCGTTCAGCAAACGCTTGATGAATATCAATCAGGTATTCATGTTTTGCGTGTGAACCTTGACCGTGCCGACCCGCCAAGCGAAGTGATCGACAGCTTCCGAGAGGTGCAGGCCGCACAACAAGAACGCGACCGCCTTGAAAAAGAGGCTGACGCCTATGCCAACCGTGTTCTGGCCAGTGCACGCGGCGAATCTGCTGCGACGATCGAACGCGCCGAAGCCTATCGCGCCGAGGCCGTGAACTCGGCCCAAGGTGAGGCCGCGCGCTTCAACTCGGTCTATGACGAATATGTCAAGGCCCCCGAGGTTACGCGCCGCCGCATGTATCTTGAAACGATGGAACGTGTGCTGGGCAACGTCGATAAAGTGCTGATCGACAGCGGCGCATCGGGTGCGGGTGGGGTTGTGCCCTATCTGCCGCTGGATCAGCTGCGAAAATCGCCCGCTCCGGGCAATAATGCGACCGGAGGGAGCAACTGATGAAACGCGCAATTTCCGTTCTGGCCTTGCCATTTGTCGTCGTTGTGGCCGTCGTGGTCATGGCCTCGGTCTATATTGTTGACGTGCGCGAACGCGCGCTGGTGCTGCGTTTTGGTGAGGTCGTCGAGGTCCGTGAGAACCCCGGCCTTTTCATTAAGGTGCCCTTCATCGATCAGGTCGTGCGCTATGATGCGCGTATTCTGGGTCTGCCCACCAAACCAATGGAGGTCACGCCGCTGGATGACCGCCGTCTGGTCGTGGATGCCTTTGCACGCTGGCAGATTGTCGATACCGCACGCTTCCGTCGTGCCGTGGGCAATGGCGGCATCGATTTTGCCCAGACCCGTCTTGATCCGATCGTGACCAACGCGATTCGTCAGGTGCTGGGTTCGGTTCCCTCGACCAATGTTCTGTCCAATGACCGTACCGGCCTGATGAACCAGATCCGCGACAAGGCCCGTGCCGAAGCCGAAGATCTGGGCGTTCGCATCATCGACGTCCGTCTGACCCGGACCGATCTGCCCGAGCAGAACCTGAATGCGACCTATGCCAGAATGCGCGCTGAACGCGAGCGTGAGGCCGCAGATGAGATCGCCCGTGGTGGCGAGGCCGCGCAGCGTGTGCGTGCCGCCGCAGATCGTACCGTGGTCGAGCTGACCTCAGAGGCGCGCAAGAAATCCGAGGTGGTTCGCGGTGAAGCCGATGCCCGCCGCAACGCCATCTATGCCGATGCATTTGGCCGCGATCCGGAATTCTTCGCCTTCACCCGCTCGATGACGTCTTACGAACGCGCGCTGAAAGGCGAGAACAGCTCGATCGTGATCAGCCCGGATGGTGAATTCTTCGACTATCTGCGCAGCGATGGCGCTGAACGTGCCAACCCGAACCCGGCGCCGCGCCCCAGCGCCGCTGTCGAGGGTACCACCTCCGAGGATGTCGCCCCGACCGTAACCAATCGCGAAGGTGAGCCTTTGGGCGCAAGCGCGGGCGTGACTTTGACGCCCATGCCCGAAGAGCTCAGCACGCCGCCGCAAGAGGAACCGGTGATCACCCCCGAAACCCCGGTGACGGGTGGGGCTGGCGCAAACTAAACCTCGCATTCATTTGAAAAGCTAAAGATGGCGGCCCGGGAACCAAGGGCCGCCATTTTTCATTGAACACGCACAAGTCACGATCAGTTCATCCGACGAGAGGGTGATTTATTTGCAACTGCACCACATTATCCTTTCAACGCATGAGCATGGCTGCAACGCTTGTCGAGGCAGCTGATACATCCAAAGGAGCGGATCCTTATGACGACCTTTTCACCGCGCTTTCTGCTGACGGCCTCAAGCCTCGCGCTTGCCTTGGCAGTCACACCGCTTGCCGCCCAACAGGCGGCGGTTGCGGGTAATGGGGCAGCAAATGACAATGCCTCGCTGACCGATAAGGCGCAGCCTGCAATCATGCCAAGCTTTGCCGATCTGGTCGATCAGGTCAGCCCTGCGGTGGTAAATATCACCACCACCGCCACCATCGCCGCACCGACGGGCGGCATGCCTGGTTTTCCCGAAGGTAGCCCGTTTTCGGATCTGTTTCGTGACTTCGGCTTTCCTGGAAACCCCTTTGGCGGCCAGGGTGGCCCCCAGGCCGAGCAGCGTTCGAACGCACTTGGATCGGGCTTCGTGGTTTCGGCTGATGGCCTGATCGTCACCAACAACCACGTCATCGAAGGTGCCGATGAAATCGAGGTCGAGTTTTACTCGGGCAAGCGCCTGCCTGCCAAAGTCATTGGCAAGGACGACAAGACCGATATTGCTGTCTTGAAGGTCGAAAGCCCCGACAAGCTGCCCTTCGTCAAATTTGGTGACAGCGACAAGGCGCGCGTCGGGGATTGGGTGCTGGCACTTGGTAACCCGTTGGGGCAGGGTTTCTCGGCATCCACCGGGATCGTCTCCGCGCGCAATCGCGCCCTGACCGGCACCTATGATGATTTCATCCAGACCGATGCGGCGATCAACCGGGGCAACTCGGGCGGTCCGCTGTTCAACATGGCGGGCGAGGTCGTCGGCGTGAACACCGCGATCTTGTCGCCCAATGGTGGCTCGATCGGGATTGGCTTTTCGATGGCTTCGAATGTCGTCTCGAAAGTGGTCAAGCAGCTCGAGGAATATGGCGAAACGCGTCGTGGCTGGCTGGGTGTCAAAATTCAGGACGTCACGCCTGATATTGCCGATTCCCTTGGGCTAAGCGCAGATAGCGGCGTTCTGGTGACGGATGTCCCGACCGGGCCTGCTTTGGATGCTGGCATGAAGGCGGGCGATATTATCACCAAATTCGACGCGGGCGAGGTCAAGGACATGCGCGAACTGGTGCGCCGTGTCGGCGATGCGCCGGTCGGCGAGCAGGTCGATGTGACCGTGATGCGCGATGGCAAGCCTGTTGATCTGAAGGTAACGCTTGGCCGCCGCGAATTGGCCGAAGGGGGCAGCACCTCGACCAAGGTCGATTCGGCAACTCACAGCGCCTCGGACTTGCTTGGCATGACGGTTGCGCCGCTTACGCCTGAAATTGCTGCCGAGCTGGGCGTTTCGCGCGATATGACCGGGCTTGTGGTCCAGTCGGTCAATCCGACGGGGGCCGCTGCCGATAAGGGGCTTGCGGCGGGGGATGTCATTACCGAAGCCGGACAGCAGCCGGTTGCAAGCCTTGCCGATCTGGAAAAGCAGATTGCCCAGTCGCGCGAGGCAGGCCGTAAGTCGATCCTGATCTTGGTGCGCCGCGCAGGTGAGCCGCGCTTTGTGGCTCTTCCGATCGATAGCGCGAAATAAGCGCCTCATGCAGGCCCGCAAGAATAAGCGGGCCTCGCTCTGCGCAAGCCAAAGAGTGGCAGAACGAAAAAAGGGGGCGCAATCGCGCCCCCTTTTGGTCTTTAGCAGACGCAGATTACTGCGCAGGCTTCACGTCGGGCGTGGCTGCCGGGGCGGCTGCGGTCGCGCCAGCGGCCGGGGTGGTGGCGGCCAGTTCTTTCATCGCGGCGGTGACGGCGTCAAAGCCTGCGGTGAAGCCCGTCAGCGACAGGTTCAGCTTGACTTGCTGGTCTTCGGGGGCACCGAAGGGGCGCAGCATGACGCTGCCTGCCTTGCCACGCTTCAGCGCGCCCAGCTCGTCTCCGGTCAGGCCAACACGCGAGATACAGCCGATTTGTGCGCAGACCATGAACGGATAGGCCATGGCTTTATTGGCGTCGATTTGCAGCTGCAGCCCGTGCTGAAGGTCGGTTTCCAGCGGTGCAACAAAGGTCACGATCGCTGCAACCTTGCCCTCGACCGGCACAACCGAAGCTTCGGCAACTGCGCCGCCGTCAGCATCTTTCAGAAGTTGATACAGCTCACAGGGGTCTTTTCCGTCCTGGGTCTTGATGCAGCGCAGCGACCAATCGCCATGGGTGGCGCGCACATAGGTCTGGCCCACCTGCGCATCAGCCGCACTGGTCGGGATGGGCGCAGCAGCGCCTGCGGCCGGTGCTGCGGGAGCAGCTGCAGCCGGGGCTGCTGCCTCGGCGGTCGGGGCCGGTGCTTCTGCCGGTGCTGCGGCTGGTGCAGCCGCTGCCGGAGCCTCGGCGGCAGGGGCGGTCTCGGTCGTAGCCTGAGCAAATGCCATACCCGCGCCGCTGGCGATGGTGAAAATGGCGGCAAGCAGGGCGGTGGAAGTTCTGTTAACCATGGTCCTCGTCCTTTGGTCAAAGCTCTGGCTATGGTCCTAGCATGGCACTTGGCCATTGTCAGGGCGCAACTGGGAATGGCTCATCACAGAATCGCGCCATGAAGGCGATGAGTGCCTTATTTCGGGTAAAACTGTGCTGCGCGGAAATTGGCTGATTTATCAGTGCAAAAGCAAAGGTCCGGCATGACTGCCGGACCTTGTTTTTCCATCCCTGCCGGACTTGCCGGTCGTTATTGCAGTCAGGCTAATTTTCGCTGAGCGACCCGTCAACTATCTGAATAGGCAGGTTGTAGCCGCCTAAAATTCAAAAAAAAGTCGCGCCCGAAGGCGCGACAGTCCAACAGGGAGGAAGTATCGTTTTGTCATTTCTGACAATCCGATAGGCTCAGATTGGCACAAGAGAATGAAGTTTGTATTGTTCATATCTTGAAATCTGCGCTTTTTTGCCGATCCGGAGTGATAAAATGGCCAAAGTCGTCAACTTTGAGGATGGAACTCTGCTCGTCGGTGGCGGCGGTGAGGGGTATCACTCGCCTCAGAATTTATTGCTCAAATATGCAAACCGCCATGGGTTGATTGCGGGCGCGACCGGAACCGGAAAAACCGTCACCTTGCAAACTTTGGCTGAATCGCTGTCCCTGGCGGGGGTTCCGGTCTTTCTGGCGGATGTGAAGGGCGATTTATCTGGCCTTTGTCAGGTTGGGGGCGGTGATCCCAACCTGGACGCCAGCTTTCAAACGCGAGCCCAAACCATCGGCGTTGATCTGGATTTTCAGGCCTTTCCCGTCACTTTCTGGGATATTTGGGGTGAGAAGGGGCATAGTGTTCGCACCACCCCAGCCGATATGGGGCCTCTGCTGCTGGCACGGATGATGGGGCTGACCGATGTTCAAGAGGGGGTCTTGAACATCGCATTTCGCCTTGCCGATGAAGAGGGGCTGGCCCTGCTTGATCTTAAGGATCTGCAAGCGATGCTGCTGTGGGTCGGGCAGAATGCCAAAGAGTTAAGCCTGAAATACGGCAATGTGTCGACGGCCTCGGTCGGGGCCATTCAGCGCGCATTGCTGGTCCTTGAGAATCAAGGCGGAAATCTGCTTTTTGGCGAGCCAGCGCTTGAGCTGTCGGATCTGATCCGGGTGGATGCCTCGGGCAAGGGCATGATCAACGTTTTGTCGGCCGAGCGCTTGATGAATGCGCCAACGCTTTACGCGACCTTTCTGCTTTGGCTGATGTCCGAGCTGTTTGAGCAGCTTCCCGAGGTGGGGGATCCCGACAAACCCAAGATCGCCTTTTTCTTTGACGAGGCGCATCTTTTGTTCAATGGCGCATCACCCGCCTTGATTGCCAAGATCGAACAGGTCGCAAGGCTGATCCGTTCGAAAGGTGTAAGTGTCTGGTTTATCACACAAAATCCAACGGATGTGCCCGAGAGCGTTCTGGGCCAATTGGGCAATCGTATCCAGCATGCTTTGCGCGCCTTTACTGCCAAGGATCAAAAGGCTTTGCGACTGGCTGCCGAAAACTATCGTGCCAATCCGGCCTTTGATACCGCCGATGCGATCCAGCATGTTGGTACTGGCGAGGCCGTGACATCGCTTCTTGAAGCCAAGGGCATACCCGGCGTGGTCGAGCGCAGTCTGATCCGTCCGCCTTTCGCGCGGATGGGAACGATCACCGATGCCGAGCGTGCGGCCGTCATGGCGGCGTCGCCGATGGCGCTGAAATACGACAAAAGCGTGGACCGCGAATCGGCGTTCGAGCTTTTGGCCAAGCGCACCGCCGCTGCAGCGCAGGCGGCCTCGCAGGCCGAGGCAAAACCGGGGGGCGGGGCCGTGCCCTCCGATGCGGATATTTTTGATATGCCGCAAGAGCATAAGCAGGGGCGTCGCTATAACCCCAAGCTGCAGTTCCCCGACGAATCCGCCAAGCCTGCGCGTCGTGCAAGCAGCAGCGATTCGATTGCAACGACTTTTGGCAAAAGCCTTGCACGGCAATTGGGCACCAAAACCGGACAGGCGCTGGTTCGCGGCGTCTTGGGTTCGCTTTTCCGGGGGAAATAGTTGCTATCCCTGTGCCAAAGCTCGGCTGGCGGCGTGATCACCAGCGGCCAGCCGAACTTCGGCCAAGATCGCGATCAAGAAAAGAATATGGCGCTGCAGGTCATATTCTGCGGATTTTTCGCGACGATGCTGATCGCAAACTGCCTCTTGGGCCAGCAACAGGCGCATTAATTGAAGCGTACCGGGCAGGGGCTCTAGGCGCAAAAGCCCCCGCAAGCCCCTGTCACGATTCCAGCCTGATTGCCCGGCCTTTGCCGCGGCAATCAGCAATCCTGGGCGGCGAAGCGCGGGTGAAAGCGTCGGGGCAGGGGGCAAGTCCGTGAACTGGGCCAGAGTCAGGATCATGTTCATCGCCATCTCCAAGTTTCATTTCGGAAATTAGACGCCAGCCCATCCGGGTGTTGCTTCGTGCGGTCAATCTGCGCGCGCAACAGCAATCATTCTTTAGGAATTGTTAGGAAATATTACGGAATTCGTAAGGCCTTGGGCTGTGGACGAAATCTATTAACAAATTCGCGGAGATTCCTGCCACGATCTCCTGCCGGAAAGGAATTTTTCATGACTGCATTGATGGGCGATTTTGCCGCAGACACGATGATTCACGCTCAACCTGCTGAAGCTAGCGCCACACTAAGCCAGGCTGACAAGAGCGGTGCCGCATCCTTTCCCCATCCTGAAGATCTTAGGTATTATCTGCGACATGTTGAGGGCGGGGAAAGCATCCGTGCCTTGGCACGCGAGGCGGGGTGCCATGCCTCGACGATTTTGCGCCGAATTCGCCGAATCGAGCAGCGGCGCGATGACCCTTTGGTCGATCAAGCGATCGAGCGCGCGACAGCCTCGGTCAAATCTGGACATGATCCGGCAAGCCGGCGCGAAACGGAACAGTTTCGCCGTATTTTGCGCAGGCTGTGCGAAAGCGATGCGCTTTTGCTGGTGTCCGAGGGGATGGACAAGGCAATCGTGGTGCGGCGCGATATTCGCACCGCCATTCTTGATCGTGAGATCGCGGAAAAAATGGCGATGAACGGTTGGGTCATGCTGAAGGCTACGGGGCGGATGCGGCATTACGCGATTACGCCAACCGGGCGAAATGTGCTGAAAACAACCGTGCCTCATGCCCAAATTGGCGGCCTGCCGCGGCGGGCTGCATTTTGCGATGCGGCTTTGGTCAACCAGCCCGATCACGCGACAACTGCCGTGAGTGATGTCACCCTTGGAACCGGTGATCAGCATCGCATTTGGGAGGAGCGAGATCTGGATTGTCCAGATGATGGCAAGCCCAGCCGGGTCCGCGTCAATCTGGCTGAAAGCCCCGTCCATCTTATGGCGCGCCGTCGAACCGCAGTTGGCGAGCCCTTTCTCAGCCAGGGTATGGTGGCTGCGGCCGAGAGGCTGCGCGAGGATTTTGAACTGGCGCAGCTTGGCCCGCGCGTCACGCAGAACTGGGACCGTTTTCTGACTGCCGGGGCCAGCGCTGGCATCAATATGCGCGGATTCTCGGGCGGATCAGAGGGGGCGCGCAACCGCGTGGCCAATGCCCTGCGCGAGCTGGGGCCGGGAATGGGAGATCTGTGCCTGCGGGTCTGCTGCTTTCTGGAGGGGATTGAAAGCACCGAGCGACGCCTGGGCTGGTCGGCGCGCTCGGGCAAGATTGTGCTGAAGCTGGCCCTGATGCGGCTAGAGCAGCATTATCTGCAAGCCTATGGCACCGGCGCGCCGATGATCGGCTGAAGGGTATCAGGCGGCGGGGAACTGCCTTGCCTGATCGCGCAGCCAGTTCAGGATCGCCTCGGGCGAGGTCGCGCCATAGGGGTCGTCTGGGCAGTTGTCGGCGCGGCCGGGCTCTTCGAACCAG
The DNA here is from genome assembly GCF_032007265.1 of Paracoccus sp. (in: a-proteobacteria). Taxonomy (GTDB): domain Bacteria; phylum Pseudomonadota; class Alphaproteobacteria; order Rhodobacterales; family Rhodobacteraceae; genus Paracoccus. The sequence goes on from NZ_DALZMB010000050.1 coordinate 14,092, forward strand.
GCCTCGATCCGGCTGTCATCGACAATGGCGGCATAGCGCCAGCTGCGCGCCCCAAAGCCAAGATTATCTTTGCGCACCAGCATGCCCATTTGTTGGGTAAAGGCGGCCGAGCCATCCGGGATCATACGCACATGCGACAGACCAAGGGACTGCGCCCATTGGTTCATGACAAAGGCGTCATTGACCGACAGGCAATAGACCTCGTCGATGCCCAAACGCTTTAATTCGGTCGCTGCTTGCTCGAACCCGGGCAGCTGATAGGTGGAACAGGTCGGCGTGAAGGCACCGGGCAGCGCGAAAAGCAAGACCCGCCTGCCGCCGAAGTAATCATCCGTCGTATAGGGCTGCCATCGGAACGGGTTTTGTCCCCCAATCGTCTCGTCATGGACGCGGGTTTGAAAAGTCACTTCAGGTAGTTTATCACCAATGTTCATCGCCTGTCCTTTGCCACCAGATCCGAAGCAGGGCTTAACCTGCGGCGGCGTTTAATCACCTTCGCAATATTGAGTTGTCGGGGTGGCGTTGATCAAGCGAAGAGAAGGTTCTAAGTTAACCGAGAATTACCCGAGGGAACCCGCCAATGGCCGATCTGCCGCCGCAGTTGCGTCACCCCGAAAAGGCCCATAAGCCCGATCAGGACCAGCCCAAGAAGCCCTCTTGGATCCGCGTCAAAGCCCCCGTCAGCGAGGGCTATAAGCAAACCCGCGACATCTTGCGTGAAAACAGGCTATCGACGGTTTGCGAAGAGGCCGGCTGCCCCAATGTGGGCGAGTGCTGGAGCCAGGGCCACGCCACCATGATGATCATGGGCGAAATCTGTACGCGTGGCTGTTCGTTCTGCAACGTCAAAACCGGCAAGCCCAATGCGCTTGACGTGTTCGAGCCGGGGCGCGTGGCCCATGCGGTTCAAAAACTGGGCCTTAACCACGTTGTCTTGACCTCGGTCGACCGCGACGATCTGGATGACGGCGGTGCCGATCACTTTGCTCAGACCATCCGCGCGATTCGTCACCGCTCGCCGAAATCGACGATCGAAGTGCTGACACCGGATTTTCTGAAATCCAAGCCGGGCAGTCTTGAGACCGTCGTCGAGGCGCGCCCCGATGTCTTTAACCACAACCTTGAAACCGTGCCCGGCCTTTATCCGACCGTGCGCCCGGGGGCGCGCTACTTTCATTCGCTGCGCCTTTTGCAGCGCGTCAAAGAGCTTGATCCGGCGATGTTTACCAAATCGGGCATCATGGTTGGCCTGGGCGAGGATCGTCAGGGCGTGCTGCAGGTCATGGATGACATGCGCGCCGCCGATATCGACTTCATGACGATCGGCCAATATTTGCAGCCGACGCCCAAACATCACCGCGTTGATCGTTTCGTCACCCCAGAAGAGTTCGAAAGCTATCAGCGCGCTGCTTTTGGCAAGGGCTTCCTGATGGTTTCAGCCACGCCGCTGACCCGCTCGAGCTATCATGCGGGCGATGATTTCGCGCAATTGCGCGATGCCCGTCTGGCCAAGCTCGGTCGTAGCTGATTGAGGTGAAAATCTGCTTGCCGAGCAGCGACTTCCCGGTTATTGGCAAGGGCAAGCTTTTCGAAGCGGCATGATTGTACAAAGGGTCGAAAGATCCAGGACGATCTGGGGCTGTGGTGGAATGGTAGACACGAAAGATTCAAAATCTTTTGCTGCAAAGCGTGTCGGTTCGAGTCCGACCAGCCCTACCAAATTTGAATTGTGAAAAGGCGATCCTGAAAAGGGTCGCTTTTTTCATATTTGGATATGCTGCTGTCGTCGTGGGGCGGGGCGTGCGCTTTGAAAAAGACGCATTTCGCTGACTTTCGCGCTTCGCCACCAGGCGATGCAGCGTCGATATTCCCCTTCGGCATAAGCCCTGCCAGACAGGTTGCGCGGCAAGTTGAAAGATCCGTCTGCACGGCAAAGCGGACATGATCCGTTTGGGTGAACTGCGATGCCAAAAAATCGAAAAAAGACGCCACAAGCTAGGGCTTTTGCCGCCAAGATCAGGCGGTAATGCGGCTATTCATCTGCTTCTGGGGGGATTTGCCGCTCTGAAATCATCTTTGAGTTCAGGGGTCTATGGCGGAGGAGGTGCGCTTCCAACTGGACCGTCTCCTGTGATCCCTGAGGGGGCTCCGGCAGGATTACATGTCTTAAGATGTTATGACGGAAATTGCGTGATCTGACATGGCCTTGGCCTAAAACTCGCGGCCGCGCGGACCGTCCGATAGGCCTCGCCCGCAACGCGAATCTTCCCGCAACACACTGACTTGAATACGTTTTCTTTCTACGCATTCGTTGTCGTGCGACCAAGGTGGTCGTTCGAAAGGAAACGAAGATGCGAGAAATTTGCCTCAGTCAAATCGATCTGGCTGCCCGATGGAGAATTAGCCCGAGGACACTTGAGCGGTGGCGTTGGACTGGCGAAGGACCGAGCTTCATGAAGCTCGGCGGGCGCGTGATCTACCGCCTCGAAGATGTGCTGGCGTTCGAAAATCAAGAATTGCGCGACCTGGAGGAAATAAAGGCCGGGCGCTGAATCCCGCGCGGGCATCGTCAGCAAAGCCCTGCGCGAAGCATTGTTATGGACGCGCAGGGAGTTTGCATTTCGGCCGTTGAGGTCGCACGAAAGGAAACGAAAATGTTTTACACCCGTCTGACCCAGATTGAGCTGGCAGCACGATGGAGGATCAGCCACAGGACCCTCGAATACTGGCGCTCCCTTGGCGAAGGGCCGCGCTTCATCAAGATCGGACGTTTGGTCATCTACCCGATGGAGGATGTCGTGGCATTCGAAAACCGGGAGCTGAGCGAGATCCCAGCGGACAAGGCTGGGGGCTGAACCATACCGATTGCCTGCCATCCCCTGTGCGCCAGGACCAGTACAGCACGGCCAATGCAGGGTACATCGCACTGCCGTGCCACCTTCCACGAGGCAAAGGGCGCCGGTCGCTCCCAGCGCGCCTCCTTCACCGCGAGTGCCGACGCCGGGCATCTCGTCAGCGAAAGCTCAAGCGCAAGTACAGCAAAACAGGTCTAATCCGACTAAATCCGGTTTACTCGGCCGACGGAGGGTGTAAAGATTGTACTCAAATACTCAGGCTGCACTTGGAAGGGCCGCACCATGACTGATCGCTGGCTCTCCGTCGAGGAGATCGCTGATTATCTCGGTGTCAGCAAAGATACTGTTTACGGGTGGATTTCCAAGCGCGAGATGCCAGCGCACAAGGTCGGTCGACTTTGGAAATTCAAGACTGACGAAATCGACGAATGGGTCAGAAACGGAAAGGCCGCCGACGACCTAAGCGCCTGATCACAAACCAGGCGAAAAGTGAGAAGATGAATGAAGGACGTTACTTGCATTGACCTTTTTTGCGGTGCCGGTGGATTGACCCACGGCCTCCAGAAAGAGGGCATCAATGTCGTAGCTGGCGTCGACATCGAGGAAAGTTGCCGACACCCTTTCCAGTTCAATAATGATGCCATATTCATCAAAGAGGACATCAGCAAGGTGTCCGGTGCGAGACTCGACGAGCTTTTCGGGAATGGCGGGGTAAAGGTCCTTGCCGGATGTGCCCCGTGTCAGCCCTTCTCTACATATTCGCAGAGGTACGACGTGCTCAGCAGCCCACGCTGGGGGCTTCTCTATCAGTTCGACCGACTGGTGAAAGAGACGCGTCCAGACATCGTTACCATGGAGAATGTCCCAACCGTTGCGAAACACGCCGTCTTCGACGATTTCTCAGCTTCGCTCGAAAGTCAGGGATACTTCGTTCATAGAGGGGTCATTGACTGCATCAAATACGGCCTTCCCCAGACGAGGCGACGCATGGTCTTGCTTGCTTCAAAATTTGGGCCCATTCGCACCGCCGCACCTGATCTGGAACATGCGCGAAGCGTACGTGATGCAATTGGAGATCTGCCGCCGATTTCCCATGGCGAGAGTTGCTCCGCAGACCCGTTACATACCGCATCGCGGCTGTCGCCGCTAAACGTCGAACGTATTCGTGCTTCCAAGCCCGGCGGTTCTTGGCGTGATTGGCCAGAGCATCTGGTCGCCGCGTGTCATAAGAAAGATAGCGGCAAGACGTACCCTGGCGTTTACGGCAGGATGGAGTGGGACAACCCTGCGCCGACACTGACTACTCAATATTACGGGTTCGGGAACGGACGATTTGGGCACCCGGACCAAGACAGAGCAATTTCATTGAGAGAGGGCGCGATCCTCCAAGGCTTCCCTACGACCTATTCGTTCGTGCCTGAGGGCGAGCCTATCCATTTTAAATCCTTGGGTCGAATGATTGGTAACGCCGTCCCAGTAACCTTGGGCGAAGTGATTGGGCGAAGCATCATTGCCCATCTTCAGCAATTTTCTGATGCCGACCTGAATTCGGAAAGACAATCGCTCAATGGCGAATGCAAGCCCCTCGTCGCCTGAGGCCAGCCGTAGAATGGCGCGCGTGCGGCAAAAGGGCACGCGAGCGGAGCTGAATCTCCGCAAGGCTCTGCATGCCCAAGGCCTGCGTTATCGGCTCCACGTTCCACTTCTGGCGAAGCCCAGACGCATCGCAGATATCGTGTTTCCTGCGACCAAGATTGCCGTGTTCGTCGATGGATGCTTTTGGCACGGGTGTCCCGAGCATGCCTCTTGGCCTAAGAGCAACGCCGATTTCTGGCGCCAGAAAATCGAAACCAATCGCTCACGGGACGCAGACACTGACCAACGGCTGCAGGCTCTTGGGTGGGAGTCGGTTCGCATCTGGGAGCATGAAGATGCCAACCACGCCGCGAGCCGCATTGCAGAGCTCGTACGCGCACGCAGAAAGAATGGGGCCCAACCATGACCATGACAGCAGACGAATTGATGGCCGCGGTAGCTCACTCTGCTGCGCCGGAACCGGGCCAACTCGTCGAGGCTCGTCGTCGCCAATGGATGGTCTCGGAAGTTAACGGCGGGTCGGTCGCACCCGGTTTGCCCAAACGGCACCTCGTCCGGTTGGCCTCCATCGACGAGGATGCGCTCGGCGAAGAGATTGAGGTCATCTGGGAGCTTGAGCCAGGAGCTCATGTCATCGAGAGGGCCGGTTTGCCTCGCTTGACCGGCTTGGACGACCCTTCGACGCTGCAAGCCTTCCTTGATGCAGTCGTATGGGGAGCCGCGACGAACGCTGATCGGGGCTATTTGCAGGCCCCATTCCGCAGCGGTGTAAGCATCGAAGATTACCAACTGGATCCGCTCGTGCGAGCAATCGACATGGCGCGCACCAATCTTCTGATCGCCGACGACGTCGGCCTCGGCAAGACCATTGAGGCCGGGCTCGTCATTCAAGAGATGCTCCTGCGTCACCGCGCCCGCACGGTCCTCGTGCTCTGCCCTGCCTCCTTGCAGGAAAAGTGGCGAGTCGAGATGCAGGAGAAGTTCGGGCTCGAGTTCCGGATCGTCGATACGGACCATGTCAAGCGTTTGCGCCGCGAGCGCGGTCTCCACGCTAATCCGTGGACGTCTTTTCCCCGTCTGATCACCTCAATGGACTGGGCCAAACAGGGCGAAGGATTGCGCCTTCTGCGGGACGCACTGCCCCCGCATGTGAGCCATCCCAGGAAGTTCGACCTGCTCATCATCGACGAGGCTCACAACGTCGCCCCGAACGTCGGCCGCTATGCCGTCGAAAGCCTCAGGACGCGGCTTGTTCGTCTGGCCGCGCCACACTTCCAACACAAGCTGTTTCTCACGGCCACGCCGCATGACGGCTATACTGAATCCTTCACCGCGCTCCTCGAGCTTCTCGACGATCAGAGGTTCGCGAGAAATGTCCTTCCGAGTGACCCCCAGTTGACCCGCGTTATGGTCCGTCGGCTAAAGAGCGATCTGGTCGACGCCAACGGCAAGCGCATCTATCCCGAGCGGAAACTCGAGGCATTGCCGGTAGAATATGAGGGCGACGAGAGGAATGCCCGGAGCCAACTCGACGCATACATCAAGAGCCGCGAAGGCGGCGCTGATGGAGGACGGGCCGTCGATCACTTCGTACACCAGCTGCTGCGCAAGCGCCTATCATCATCTCCTGCTGCTTTCGCGGCCACGCTGGAGCGGCATATCGCGACGATCGAAGGTCGCTCGGTTAGCGACCGCAGCCAGAAAAAATTCGATGACCGCATTCTTCGGCGAGCGATAGCTAAGACCGAAGAGGACTACGCGGACGACGCGCAGCGCGACGCCGCAGAGGCGGAAGCGATCGAGGAAGCAGGCAAGCACGTCCGGCCACCGACCGACGAAGAACGCCGGATGCTCGACCGGCTGCGATCCTGGGCTCAGCAGGCGGCTCGTCGGTCCGACGCCAAGGCCACCGCCGTACTGGATTGGCTGGCCAGTCACCTGAAGGACGGTGACAGATGGACGAATGAACGAGTGATCCTGTTCACGGAGTATCGCGCCACTCAGCAGTGGATGAAGGAGATCCTCGCATCGAACGGCTTCGGGGGCGACAGGTTGGCTCTCATCTATGGCGGCATGGACCCAAAAGAACGCGAGAGCGTGAAGGCCGCGTTCCAAGCGAACCCCTCGGAATCCCCGGTCAGGATTTTGCTGGCGACAGATGCTGCCTCAGAAGGCATCGACCTCCAGAACCATTGCCATCTGATGATCCACCTCGAAATCCCATACAACCCGAATGTAATGGAACAGAGGAACGGCCGCATCGACCGCCATGGGCAACGCGCCGGCGAAGTCGTCATATGGCATCCGGTAGATGCCGAAGGCGGCCAAGGCGACGACATCCTGCGCGCGCTCCGAAAGCTGGATGCGATGCGCGCCGACATGGGCAGCGTAAATCCAGTCATTGCGCCGCAACTACCTGATTTACTTGAAGGACGCCGCCGTGACCTGGACACGAGGGAAGCCGAAATACGCATGGAGAAGTCTCGCCGTTTCGTGAGGGCTGAACGCGATCTTCGCGATCGTGTGGCAAAACTCCACGAACGGCTGAGCGAGACTCGACGTGAACAAAGCCTCGTGCCCGACCATATTCAGCGCGCCGTCAGCACCGCACTTCGTCTTGCGGACAAACCTGACCTGGAACCCGTTTTCCTGGCGGGCGCTCCGGATGGCACGGTTTTCCGAATGCCGCACCTCTCGGGTTCCTGGTCCCGTTGCCTTGAGGGGCTGGAACACCCGTATACACAGAAGGTCCGCCCCATCACCTTCGACCACGATGTGGCCAAGGGACGAGATGACGTCGTCCTCATTCACCTCAACCATCGACTTGTTCAGATGAGCCTGCGGCTCTTGCGCGCGGAAATCTGGGCCCGTGACGACGTAAAGAAGCTCCACCGGGCAACCGTACGCTCTCTTCCGGATGGGGAAATCGAAGGACCAGCCGTGGTGGTGATGTCCCGGCTCGTCGTGACCGGCGGGAACCATCACCGGCTGCACGAGGAGCTCACGGAGGCTGGCGGCTATATGCGTGATACCGGTTTCCGACGTGAGGGGGTCACGGAAGTTCGGCGTTGGCTCGAACAATCTCAGCCTGCGGCACTGTCGGATGCAACATTCGACGCCTTGAGGACACGTTTCGACAAGCAGCGTGATAGCATTTTGGCGGCCGTCGACGCTCGATCCAAGGACCGTCTCCGTTTTCTGGTGAACACGATCGAGACCCGCAAGCGCAAGGAAGCCGAGGACATCCGCCAAGTTCTGGACGACCTCGAAAAGGCGCTGAGAACCGAGATCGCCGCAGAGCAAATACCCGTCCAGCTCTCACTTTTCTCAGAAGACGAACGGACGCAGCTCAAGCGCGACCTTGCAGCCCTGGAAGCACGCTTGGCCAGAATCCCGAACGAGCGCGAGCAGGAGCTGAAGACGATCGAGGAACGGCATTCTAATGCCGTAGACCATACGTTCCCCGTGGCCGTCGTGCTGCTGGTTCCGGATTCACTCGCGACGGAGAAGCGCAGATGAGCAGCGATCACGAATGGCTGAACCTGATCGAAGTATCAGGGCCCTTCCTCGCGGTGCCCGTGCTGCGCGACGTCTTTCCTCAAGGCCTCGAGGCGCTGCCCTCGGGACGGCCTCAGCGACTTCGTCGCACCTACGAGGAATGGCGTGATGCCGTCGACACAGACGATCTCGACCTTTCCGCGCTGCACGCGGCCTGGATAGATGATGTGCTGATAAATGCGCTCGAGATGGACGAGACGGTCCTTCGCAGGGGGGTGGCGCTGCCCGAGCAGCTGACTGTCTCATTGCCAGAACACGGGGTCAAAGTCGCGCCCGATCTGGCTATCGTGAACCCCACGAACTCCGACGAGCCGCTCCTGCTCATCCAAGTTTACGGACCCGATACTGATCTTGATGCGACGCGCCGCTTCGATGGCCTGGCGATTACCCCGGCTGATCGAATGGTCGCTCTGCTCCGGTCGACTGGATGTCCAACTGGCGTCGTCACCAATGGCGAGCGCTGGATGCTCGTCCACGCGCCCGTAGGCGCCGTGGCAAGCTTCGCGAGCTGGTATGCGCGCCTTTGGGGTCAGGAACCGGAAACGTTGCGGGCATTCGTAAGCCTGCTGGGCGTCCGCCGCTTCTTCGGCCCCGACGACGGCAAACTTCCGGCGCTTTATGAACGTTCCCTGAAGCGTCAGGATGACGTTACCGAAGCGCTAGGAGAACAAGTCCGCCGCGCCGTCGAAGTGCTCGTCCAGGCTCTCGACCGCGCCGACCAGGACCGAAATCGCGAGCTCTTGCATGACGTCGATCCGCGAGAGCTCTATGAGGCCGGCCTGACCATGATGATGCGGCTCGTGTTCTTGCTGGCTGCCGAGGAACGCGCCCTACTGCTGCTCGGCGACCCGCGTTACGACGCCTTCTACGCCATCTCCAGCCTCCGGATGCAGTTGCGCGCGTAATCCGCGGAAATCCTTGAGCGCCGTCGGTCCGCGTGGTCGCGGCTGCTCGCGCTGTTTCGCGGCGTGTATGGCGGGATCGATCACCCGACCCTGCAGCTACCGGCGCTCGGAGGTTCTCTGTTCGACCCGGATCGCTATCCTTTACTCGAAGGGCGGAAGAAGTGTACGAGTTGGCGAAGCGATCCGGCCGAACCACTGCCGATCGACGATCGCACCGTTCTCCTGCTGTTGGACGCGATCCAGATCTTCGAAGGTCGCACGCTGTCCTACCGCGCGCTCGACGTGGAACAAATCGGGCATGTCTACGAGGGCCTCCTCGAGCGCACTGTGAAGCGCGTCGATGACGTCACACTCGAACTCGATAGCGGAACGAAGGCGAAGAGCCCGCGTGTGACGCTCGGCGAAATGGAGTCGGCGCGACTCGATGGCGCTGTCAAAGTGGCCGAACTGCTCAAGGAGCGAAGCGAACGATCGGAGTCCGCCATCCGCAACGCCCTTGATCGGACGGCCGACGACCGCCTTTCCGCACGTCTGCTCAGCGTCTGTCGTGGTGACGTTGGTCTGCGCGACCGCATTCTACCTTATGCCCCCCTGCTGCGGACCGATCCCTGGGGCTATCCGCTCGTGCACCACAAGGGCGCGTTCGTCGTGGTCCTCGGTGCCGACCGGCGCGAGAGTGGAACGCACTACACGCCAAAGAGCCTGACCGAAAAGATCGTCGCGGAAACGCTGACTCCAGTTGCCTACCGCGGCCCGGCCGAAGGCAAGGCGCCAGAGGAATGGGAGCTGAAGAGCGCCGAGGAGCTGCTGGATCTCAAGATCTGCGACCCTGCCATGGGCTCCGGGGCCTTCCTGGTGCAGGCATGCCGTTGGCTCTCCGACCGCTTGGTCGAGGCTTGGGCGGCGGCCGAGGCCAACGGCATGCGGATCGACAGTGAAGGACGTATCTTCGATGATGCGATCGAGGGGGCCGACCCGCTGTCGCAGGACGTCGAGGAACGCGCGATCGTCGCACGTCGCCTCGTGGCGGAACGGTGCATCTATGGCGTCGACAAGAACCTGCTCGCCGTGGAATTGGCCAAGCTCTCGCTATGGCTCACCACCATGTCCAAGGGGCGGCCCTTCGGCTTCCTCGACCACAACTTGCGCAGCGGTGACAGCCTGCTCGGGATCCATGACATCCGGCAACTGACCGAACTCAGCATGGTCCCGAAGGGGTCGACGCAGCTCAGGTTGTTCGGGCGGAGCATCACGGCCGCCGTGGAGAAAGCCACCGAACTGCGCACCCGTCTGCGCTCTATCCCCATCCGGGACATCGGAGATGTGAATGCGATGGCCGCACTCGATGCCGAGTCACGACGCGCGCTTCTCTTGCCGCAGGCCGTGGCGGATGCCTTCGTCGGGATCATTCTGGCGGGAGCGCGCGCGACCGAACGGGCAGACCGACTTCAAGCCCTCGAAACCCTGGCCGACGCGGCGGCAAACGGGACCGAGGCTGCGGTGGATCGACTTCGTCGCGATGCGATGACGGACCTACGCATTGATGCACCTGATGCTCTTTCGCGCGACCCCTTCCACTGGCCGCTTCAGTTTCCCGAGGTCTTCGGCGATCAGCGGGATGGTTTCGACGCTTTCATCGGCAACCCGCCCTTCCTCGGCGGCCAAAAGATAACAGGGGCGATGGGAACTGCTTTCCGTGAGTTCCTTGTCGAGAATATTGCCGGTGGGATGCGGGGATCGGCGGACTTCGTCGCTTATTTCTTCCTTCGGGCCTATTCGCTTCTGTCAGAACGCGGGCTTTTCGGTCTGATCGCGGTGAACACGATTGCGGAGGGAGATACCCGAGACGTCGGGCTCGGGCAGCTTTTGAAAGCTGGCGGGCAGATCATCGCAGCATATCCGAACGAGGTTTGGCCTGGAACGGCAAACGTCGTCACCAGTCGCGTACACATAGCGAAGTCAAGCTGGGGTGGAACTCGGCAACTGAACGGAAAGACTGTTGCCTACATCAGCTCGCACCTCGGCGAAGTAGAAGCATGGTCACCGAAGAAATTGGAGAGCAATGCAGGACTGGTGTTCCAAGGCAGCATTACTCTTGGTGATGGCTTCCTCGTAGATGCAGACTTCGTCGCCAAGACTCTCGCCGAAAATCGTGAATACGAGAAAATTGTCTATCCGTACTTGATCGGCCGAGAAGTCAATCAACACCCAGAGCATGAGCCGGGACGGCACGTCATCAACTTCTTTGATTGGACGGAGGAGGCGTCGCGTCGATACTCCTCTGCCTTTGCAAGAGTTGAAAGAGAGGTGAGGCCGGAGCGCGAAAAACAGAATGACGCCGGCGCAAAACGAGCGTGGTGGCTGCACCTCCGCCCCCGACCAGAACTTTATCACAAGATTGGACGCGGCGAGCTGTTTCAGTCACATCCGTCCGACTGGATTGATGACAGCCACAGGCTGGAGCGCGTTATCGTTTTCGCAACTGGAGCGACGAAATACCCTTGCTTCACGATGGTCCCGAACGAATACATCTACGCGAACACCGTATGCGTCGTTGCGAGCGATAGCTTTGGGCTTCTGGGCTGCCTCTCGTCTGACATCCACGCTGTGTGGGCTTGGGAACAAGGTTCCCGAATGAAGCAAGATCTTCGATACACCCATGGCGATATTTTCGAGACGTTTCCGCTGCCCGATGGTCTACTTCAAGCTGATACATCGCGCCTCTCCGAACTTGGAGAGGAACTCTTCCGCACGAGAAGAGAAGTGATGCGCGTAGAGCAAAAAGGCCTGACCAGCTTCTACAACGATTTTCATTCCCCCCATTTTCGACGCCAAGACGTCGGCCGCTGCAGAGAAATTCAATCCTCACTAAATGGAGCCGTCCTCGAAGCCTACGGCCTTGACGAAATTGACCTGGAGCTCGGCTTCCACGAAGTTGGCTATCTGCCCGCAGGAAAGAACACCCGCTTCACGATGAGCGAGAAGGCGCGGCGAGCGGTCCTGAATGGACTAAGCGAAATCAACAAGTCTCGTTATCTCGCGCAAGAAGAGAGCAAGGCATCGAAGCGCAGAAAGCCCGGTCAAAACAGCCGTAAAAGCAAGCGGAGCGTGGCGTCGAGCGACCAAGCTTCACTGAATCTTGACGCTCCTGCGAAGCCTAGACGTGACAGTGGAGACGCTAACGGCGCAGCCGAAAAGATCGTCACCCACCTCAAGGCGCGTCGCTCCTGGCTGAGCAAGTCGGACATCCTTGCCTATGTCGACATCCCGGATGGCCAATGGAATGCCGCGATCAACGATCTATTGGCGAGCGGCACCGTCGAATATCAAGGCGAACGCGGCAGCGCCCGTTACCGCATTTCCGAGAGTGATTGAAAATGACCGAGTTGATCGAAGAAGCCTCCCGCCAGAATGCTGCATGGATCATCCGTGGCGAGCTTGCCAACCACGGACGTGCACTCCGGATTGAACTCGGCCCGACCGACGAAACCGCCGTCGCTGCTGGTGACTGGGCAGTCGTCATAGGGTCCGACGATGCGGTGAGGATTGTCGGACGCATTCTGCGTGTCCGGTCAGATACCAATGGTCGGACCATCTATTTCGACCAAGCTCTCGCCGTTGATCCGGCGGTTCTCCTGACCGCGCTCGGATTGACAGCGCCGAGCGCGCCGGCGACACGGTTGCCATGGGGTGATTTCCTTCGTGCCCTTCCCTCGCTCGGCGCGGCTTCACCCGACGCAGTGCCGCTGATCCAGGACGTGACCTACGTTCGCGATCTTCTCGAGGTCTCGGTGCGCGACGATCTGCTCGGCCCAGCGGAGGGGCCGCACGAGCTGATCAAGGACATGAGCGTCCGCGATCGCTATCTGGTCGGCAAGCTCGCACCCCGACGCCCGGGTGACGATCAGGCTGCGCAAGTGGAACCGGCTTCCGGTGCCGATGAGGCGGGCGACCTCGAGGAAGAACGGGCCGCACCGCTGCACGAGCCCGGGGCAGAGTTTCCGACTGCAACCGGCCGGGTGGAGCCCGAAGACGACGCGCTCGACGAGATCGACACGACGAACAACCAATCGCTGGTGCCATCAAGCATGGGACTGACCTTCTGCGTCGCCGCAGATGTTCAATCGTTGGCGGTAGAGGCCCGGTGGGGGCGTTTTGAACGGGTCCCCAATGCTGAGCACGACATCACCAAGACCCGGCGCAATCGCCAGACCGGCCGAGAAGAACAGGTGAAGGTCAAGGTATGGCAGCGCGTCCCGTGTGGCGGTGTCGTCCCCCTGCCGTTGATCGATGGACCGCTCCCCCCGTCAATCCCCGACCCCGACCAACCGGATGTTCGGCTTCAAGGCACGGTTCGGACGAACAACAAGGGTGAGCGTGTCGTCACTCTGTTCCTCGTGAACGGACAGCTGGAGCCCGAGGACAACAAGGATAGTGCCTGGCTCTTCCAGCCCGAGATCACCGTCGAGGCCCCTGAAGATCATAATGACAAATCGGTATTCCGGC